>JARLIU010000007.1 GCA_031291595.1 Ancalomicrobiaceae bacterium
CCTTGGCGTTGCCCCAGCCCTGGAACGTCACGCGGCCGCCGAGCCCGAGCGATTCGGCCTTCGCCCGCAGCGCGGCCTCGTGCGGTCCCTCGCCCATGATCGAGAGCGTCACCTGCCGCGGGCAGGCGGCGAGCGCCTCGATCGCATCGTCGAGCCCCTTTTCCACCACCAGCCGGCCGACATAGCCGAGGCTGAGACCGGAGCGGTCAGCCCCGGACGACGGCTTCGGGAAAAACGTTTCCTGGTCGACGCCATAGGCGATGAGCGAGCTTTCGCCGGCAAAGCCGCAGGCCCGGACGACGGCGTCCGCGTCAGGGCTGCGGGCGAGAATATGGTCGGTGCGGCGAAGCACGAAGCGGCGGATCTGCTCGAACGGAAAGATGAGCGGCTTCAGAATGTTCTGGTCGACCTCCAGCACCATCGGGGCGTTGCGCCGCGACAGCATCGCCTGCCACGCGACGAGGCTCCAGGGCTCCTCCCACAGGTGGATCAGGTCGGGGCGCACCGCGTCGATCAGCCGGTCGAGGCCGGGATAGACATGCAGATACCAGCTCGCCAGCGGAGCGCGCGGAAGCCAGATGGGCTCGATGTGCACGGTAACGCCGGGATCGTCGGGCGGATCGGCATCCATCCAGCGGCCGAACTGGTGCCAGCGACGCGGCACCAGGAGATGCACGTCGAGATCGCTGCGGCTCCCGAGAAAATGATAGCGTCGCCGCCCGACCGCCCGGAGGACGGCGGGATGGGCGATGGAGAGCACCCGCAACCTTCGCGTGTTAGACACGGCCAAGCCTCCTGGCCAGGAAACCGGAAACGCCGGAAAGGTGACCTTCAGCCAGGAACAGTGATTGCTGGTTGCCGTTGAGCGTGACGCGCGGCAGCCGGTCGACCGGGGTGCCGGCGCGCACCAGCCCCTTGCGCGTCGTCGATGCGCTGTCGAAGCCGCATTGGCGGGCGATGGCGAAGTCGCGCGGGCCGCAATCGGCGGCACGGCCGTACGGAAAGGCGAAATGCCGGACGGGCAGGCCGAGCCGGGCCTCAAGGCGTTCGCGGCTGCCGCCGATCTCGCGCGCGGCAGCATCGGGCGCGAGCGACGAGATGTGTGGATGGGAGACGCTATGGGCGCCGATCTCGACCAGCGGGTCGCGCGACAGGTCCTCGAGCATCTCCCAGCTGATGGCGTGCTGGCGTCGGATGTCGTCCGGGTTGACATCGTTCATGGCGCAGAACCGCGCATAGTGCTCGCCGATCGCCGGCCCGTCCCATCGAGCGGCAATCCGGTCGAAGGCGGCCCGGCGCGCCTCGTCCGATGCCAGTCGCATCTCGCCGTGCTCGAGCCGCACCCGGTCGCGCAGCAGCAGCTGTTCCAGCCCGGCAAAGGCCAGCGGCAGGGTGGCATCGGGAATGCCCGTCGTCACGAACAGCGTCACCGGGACGTTGTGCCGGCGGAACACCGGCACCACGGCCTCATAGGTGTCGCGGTAGCAGTCGTCGATGGAGAAGTTGACGAATTTCGTCGCGAGTCCCGGGCTGCCGGCGCGGCGCACGGCTTCGCCGATGGTCACGATGTCCCAGTCGGTGCGGCTCAGGTAGGCCAGCAACCGGTCGAGAAAGTCGAGGTTGAGGTAGAAGTTGCGATTGGGCAGGCCGGACCACTCGCGGCCGGATGCGCCGCGATGAAAGGTCAACAGGCATCCTCTGGCGCCAAGCACGGCGTCGGCGAGGCGGGTCAGCCAGGGCAGGTCGCGCGGACGGTCGGTCAGCGGCGATGCAGCCGGCGGTCGAGTGTCTTGCGGCATTGGGCAAGGCCTACGGTTAGGACGTCGGGAGCCAGGAGCCCGAGCGCCACAGCAATCCAACTGGCAGCGGCGATGCCGGCGACCGCCAGCCTCAGCCACGGAGAATGCGTGAATTCAAGGATGTAGGTTCCGCAAATGATCATCCCGATCGCCGGCAGGGCGGCGCGCAGCGCCATGCCGATGACCGGACGCGCCACGCCGATGGCGGTGGCGGTGGCGGTGAGCAGGACGAGACCGCGGACCGCTTCGCCGAGCCCCAGGATCAGGGGTCCGCTCAAGCTCGACGGCGCCAGGTTGAACATGGCGACGTTGCAGATCAGGTTGCCGAGATAGGCGGCGATCAGGATGCCGGCCGCCAGGGCATTGCGGCCGGCCCCATTCAGAATGCGCAGCGCCACCCAGCCGATGGTGCTCGCCCACAGGCCGACGGCGATGCCGCGGATGGCGTCGGCGGTCAGTTGCACCGCCGTTTCGTTGAAGGCGCCGCGGGCGAAGACGATGCGGGCGACATCGGGGGCGAACAGCGCGAGCGCTGCGCATCCCGGCACGCCGACGGCGAACAGGACGCGCATGATCGCCTGGATCTTCTCGGCGTCGTTGCGGCCGGAGGAGCGCGACAACAGCACCAATCCGATCGGTTGGCTGATGAACAGCACCGCGCTGTCGGTGATGGTGCGGGCGTAGTCGAGCGAGGCGACCGTGCCGACGACATAGCGGGAGGCCAGCAGGCGTTCGATCCACACGTTTCCCTGATCGGCGAGTGGAACGAAGGTCAGCGGCAGGATCTGTCGTCCGAAGGCGATGAGCGCGGCGGCGACGTCGGCCGGCCGCAGGCCGGTGAAATCGAGAGCTCCCTCGCGCACCAGGGTGGCCAGCCCCCACAGCGCCAGCATGTTGAAGGCTGCGGCAAAGGCCCAGGCAATTGCGTCGGGCCAGTGGGAGAACATCGTCACCACGATGCCGGAGATGACGGCGATGTTGAGCAGGCTCGCCCGGATCGTGGTCAGCCGGGAGCGGCCGAGCGATATTTCGCCTGCCGCAAGCACGTTGATCAGCACCGAGGCCGGCATGGCCAGCGCCATGATGGTGAGGAAGACCTGCGTCTTCGCCTTGGCCTCCGGCGAAAAGCCGCCGACGAGCAGGTCGACCCAGAGCGCGGCGAAGCTGAGGACCAGCGCTGCCAGCAGCGCGGCGAGGCCGGTGAGCGCCAAGGCCAGCGCGGCGAACAGCCGCGGCGCCCGGCCCTCCGTCTGCCAGCGGTGATGCAGCGGTATGAGCACCGCCGGCACGCTTTCGTTCTGGAACGGCGCGAGCGGGATCATCACGCCGGTCGTCGCGGCGCGAAAGCCATCGGCGACGATGGAGGCGCCGAACACCCGCGCCATCAGGATTTCGCGCAACAGACCGAGGCACTTGCTGAAGATCGCCCCGATCATCAGCAAAATCGCCAGCCGTCTGCCGGAGCCGGCAGCGGGCGTCGTCGCCAATGTCGGCCCGCTGCCCGCAGGTTGGCTGCCGGTCGGCTCGGAGCAGGTCGGGTCGGCCGCGTGGGTCATGGCACCTGTCCGGTCCTCGGCCGGTGCCGCGCCGGACGCGACACGGCCGGGACGAGCACGACGAATGTCCAGAACAGGAAGCCGAGTTCGGCCGAAATGATATTGGCAAGCGGCATCTGGACGATGGCGCTGCAAGCGAGCGCGCCGATGACGACGTTGGTCTCGCCGTTGCCGCCCTCGCAACTCCAGGCGCCGGCAATGGCGTTGCCGATGGCGAGAAACAGGGCACCGATGCAGACGAGACCAACGATCAGTCCCATGCTCATCCAGCAGGTGATGAACATGCCGTCGATCGCCATCGAGCCGGCGCTGCCGACGTCGACCGTGGCATAGCCCGAGCCGAAAAGCCCGGTATCGGGGCGCATCCATAGGGCGAAGAACTGGTCCAGCCGCTCGCGGGCGCTGCCATCGCCCGCCCCTGC
>JARLIU010000099.1 GCA_031291595.1 Ancalomicrobiaceae bacterium
GGCCAGCTGCGCGCCCTGCAGCGGGCGCTGCTGGCCAAGGCCGAGGCCCACGCCGACACCCTGATGCCCGGCTTCACCCATCTGCAGCCGGCCCAGCCGGTGACCTTCGGCCACCATCTCCTTGCCTATGTCGAGATGCTGGCGCGCGTCCGGTCGCGCCTCCGGGATGCCCGCCAGCGCGCCAACCAATGCCCCCTCGGCGCCGCCGCGCTCGCCGGCACCTCCTTCCCCATCGACCGGCACACGACGGCAGCCGCGCTGCAATTCGACCGCCCGACCGCCAATTCGCTCGACAGCGTGTCCGACCGCGACTACGCGCTCGAAGCGCTTGCCGATGCCTCGATTCTGGCCATGCATCTCTCCCGGCTGGCGGAGGAGATCGTCATCTGGTCGACGGCGCAGTTCCGCTTCGTGCGTTTGTCCGACGCGTTTTCGACCGGCTCCTCGATCATGCCGCAGAAGCGCAACCCGGATGCGGCCGAACTGGTGCGCGCCAAGATCGGCCGCATCGCCGGCGCCTTCCAGGGGGTGCTTATGGTGATGAAGGGCCTGCCGCTCTCCTACCAGAAGGACATGCAGGAGGATAAGGAGCAGGTGTTCGACGCGCTCGGCCATACCTCGCTGGCGATCGCCGCGATGACCGGCATGGTCAAGGACCTCGTCGCCAACGAGGCCGCGATGAAGGCGGCGGCCGGTTCCGGCTATGCAACCGCCACCGACCTCGCCGACTGGCTGGTCAGGGAGCTTGGCCTGCCGTTCCGCGAGGCGCATCACGTCACCGGCCGCATCGTGGCGATTGCCTCCGACGCCGGCGTCAACCTCGAAGACCTCGGTATCGATCAGCTGAAAACCGTTCATCCCGGCATCACCGAGGCGGTCTATGCCGTCCTCGGCGTCGACAATTCGGTCAGGAGCCGTACCAGCTACGGCGGCACGGCGCCGGACAACGTCGCGGCCCAGGCGGCGCGCTGGCTCAAAGCGCTTGGCTGACCCTCTGCCCAACTTGACCCAAGGCATTGCGAAGGCGCACAAAGGCGGCCGAGACATGCGACTGATTTCCGTAAACGGCATCCGTCATGGAGCGACAGAAGTGACCCGCCGCCAATTGCCGACACGTGGACCGATTGCGGCCACCGCCCTCGTCATCCTATGCGCGGCGCTGGTCGGCTGCGGCCGCAGCGGGCCGCCAGAATTGCCCGGCGAGTCGGTCGAGGCCAAGCCCATCGGCAACGATATCCTGCCCGGCGCCAACCTGCCGACCAAGCCCGAGACGCAGACGGTCAAGAAAAAGGCCAAAGGCAACTTCATTCTCGATCCGCTTTTGTGATCGATCTCGACCGGCCGGGTCGATTGCCGCGTTTTCCCCGATGTGGGAGACTCGATTGATCGCGATCGGATGGCGGCGGTTGCCGGCCTGCCGTGCGATGCCGTGTCTCAGCCTGAACCGCAAGCGATCCGTTGCCGAGACTGGAGCAGCTGTTGAACGGAGCCTCGGACAGACATCGACCTCTGTCGCAGAATGAGAAATCGGGCGAGCACCGGGTTGACGGTGGGGATCGCGGCGGTGCGCGTCGACGTGACCTCGGGCCAGACACGGGGGGGCTCGGTCCCCGGGTTGCCCGCGCCGTTGTCCTCGCCCGGCTGGCGATCATTTGGGAAGACCTCTGGCCGCGCCTCGTCTGGCCGCTCGGCATTCTGGGCCTGTTCGTCGCCGTCTCCTGGCTCGACCTCTGGCCGCAGCTGACCGACGCGCTGCGGCTCGCCGGACTGGCGGCATTCGCCCTGGCCTTTCTCGCATCGCTCGCCGTCTTCCGCGGCTTGCACCTGCCGGACAGGGCCGCGGCGCTCGGCCGCATCGAGGCGCGTTCCGGCCATCGCCACCGGCCGCTGCAAGCCCTGGACGACACGCTCGCCGCATCATCGACCGATCCGCTGACGACCGGGCTGTGGCACGCCCACCGGCTCCGACTGCTCGCCGCCATCGGTTCGCTGACGGTCGGGCCTCCCGCACCCGGCCTCGCCCGGGCCGATCGCTACGGCCTCAGGCCGCTGCTGGCGCTGGCGCTGTTCGTCGGCTATTTCGCCGCGGGCGACACCCATTGGACGCGCCTCGCCTCGGCCTTCCGCCCGATCGGCGTGACGTCGCCGCTCGAAAGCCGGTTGGATGCCTGGGTGACGCCTCCGGCCTACACCGGCCTGCCGTCGCTGGTGTTGACCGGCGATACGCCCGCCCGGACCGAGCCCGACGGCTCGTACCGCGTGCCGCAGGGCAGCGTGCTGTCGATCCGCTATGCGCCGTCGCCCGGAACGCAGGGGACTGCCATCGCGGTTGAAGCGACGGTTGCCGCCAAGACCGTCGCGGTTGCCCCCAAGGTGCCGAAAGATCCTGCTGCCGCCTCCGAGGCGAAAGCGCCGGCCGCCGCAGCCTCCCCTGCCCCGACCGAATTCGAACTGACGCTGTCCGCGCCGGCGCAGGTCGGCGTCAGCGAGGAGGGTAGCCGCCGCGCCGGCTGGCGCTTCAGCCTCGAACCGGACAAGCCGCCGTCGATCAAGCTCGTCGGCAAGCCGGAAACCCAACGCTCCGGCTCGCTGAAGTTCTCCTACGAGGTTGCCGACGACTACGGCGTCGCCAGCGCGGAGGCGCACTTCGAAGAGATCCCCGGAGCAACAATCGCCGCCGCAGATCCTCCCCGCCCGCTGGTCGGCGCCCCGGATTTCGGCCTGTCGCTGCCGCCCGGACATGCCAAGTCCGGTCGCGCCCAGACCTTCCACGATCTGACCTCGCACCCCTGGGCCGGCGCCAAGGTGCGACTGACGCTGGTTGCCCGCGACGATGCCGGCCAGGAGGGCCGCTCGGAAACGATCGAGCTGAAGCTGCCGGAAAAGATTTTCGTCAAGCCGCTCGCCCGCGCCCTCGTCGAACAACGCCGTAGTCTGGCGCTCGACGCCGACCGCCGCTCCTCCGTCGAGGATGCCTTCGACGCGCTGCTGTTCGCGCCGGAGCATTTCTTCGAACAGTCGAGCATCTACCTCGCCGTGCGCCAGATCTACCTGAGCCTGAAACAGGCGAGGACCGACGACGACCTGCGCGCCACGCTCGATCAGATCTGGCAGGTCGCCAACGCCATTGAGGACGGCAACCTGTCGGAGGCCGAGAAGGCGCTGCGAAACGCCGAAGAGGCGCTGCGCAAGGCGCTTGAGCAGGGCGCGTCCGACCAGGAGATCGCCAAGCTGACGCAAGATCTGCGCAATGCGCTCGACCGCTACATGCGCGAACTGGCCGAGCAGGCGCGGCGGAACCCGCAGATGCAGGCACGCATCAATCCCAATCAGCGCACCTTGCGTCCGCAGGATCTGAACAAGATGCTCGACCGCATCGAGAATCTGGCCAAGACCGGCTCGCGCGACGCCGCCCGCCAGATGCTGAGCGAGATGCAGCGCATGCTGGAAAATCTGCGTGCCGGCCGCAACGGCCAGCCGAACGATCAGGCCGACGACCAAACCGCCCAGGCGCTCGACAAACTGGGTGAGATGATCCAGCGCCAGCAGCGGCTGATGGACAAGACCGGTCGCCTCGGCGATCGCAATCCCGATCCGTCCCGTCCCGGCAGCAAGCCGATGACGCCGGAAGAATTCCGCCAGGCGCTGAAAGACCTGATGCAGGAACAATCCGAGCTCCGGCAGGCGCTGAAGGATCTGGGAAGCAAACTGCCGCAGCAGGGTCCCGGGAAACAGCGCCGTCCCGGCAATAATCCCAACGGCGAGACCGGACCGGGCAACGACCCGTTCGGCGACGCCGGCGAGGCGATGGGCGATGCCGAGAAGCGATTGGGCGAAGCCGATACCGACAGCGCCGGCGAGGCCGAAGGCCGCGCCCTCGACAAGCTGCGCGAAGGCGCCCGCAACATGATCGACCAGATGATGGCCAATCGCGGCAACAACGGCCGGCCCGGCGACCAGCAGCAGACGGGCGAAGCCGCGGAGGACGATCCGCTCGGCCGTCCACGCCAGCAGAGCGGCATCGACACCTCCAATTCGGTCAAGATACCGGGTGAAATCGACGTGCAGCGCGCCCGCCGCATCCTCGACGACATCCGTCGCCGGCTGTCCGAACCGGCCCGCCCACGGCTCGAACTCGACTATCTCGAGCGTCTGTTGAAGTCGGAATGATCCGCGCAACCCAGGACCGGCGGGATTGCTTCAGCTGTGGCCTTGGCGAACAGGCCGAATCGCCGTTAATCTCGGATCGATCGGTGTGCTCGCCGTCGCCTTGAGCAATTCGAGGAAAGCCGTCAGGCGGTCTTCCTCGCCGAATTGCGGACAACCAAAAGGTGGAGCCTTTCGGCGTTTCCCTGAAACGATGGACGGCTCCAAAGTTCATAACGCCGATGTCCCGCACCCTGACGCTCGTCACCTGGAATATCAATTCCGTCCGTCTGCGCCTGCCGATTGTCGAGCAGCTGATTGCCGAGCGGGCCCCGGACGTCGTTTGCCTGCAGGAGACGAAGTGCCCTGACGGCAACTTCCCCTCGGCGGCATTCAAGAAGCTCGGCTATGAGCACATCGCCCTGAACGGCCAGAAGGGCTATCACGGCGTCGCCACCCTTTCCCGTATCCCCTTCGCCGCGACCGAAATGCGCGCCTTCTGCGGCAAGGAGGATTCCCGCCACGTCGCGGTGCGGCTGGCGCTCGGCTCGGATGAGGTGAGGATCCACAATTTCTACGTGCCGGCCGGCGGCGACGAGCCCGATCCGGCGATCAACGACAAATTCGCCCACAAGCTGTCGTTCCTGGCCGAACTGGAACAATGGATCGGCAGCGGCCCGGCGGCGGAGCCGACCATCGTCGTCGGCGACCTCAATATCGCCCCTTTGCCCGATGACGTCTGGTCGCACAAGAAGCTCATCGACGTCGTCAGCCATACGCCGATCGAGACCGAGACGCTGGAACGCATCCGGCTCGGCGGCCAGTGGCACGACGTCATGCGCCAGTTCGTGCCGGTACCGGAGAAGCTCTACACGTGGTGGAGCTACCGTGCCGCCGACTGGTCGGCCGCCGACAAGGGCCGCAGGCTCGATCATGTCTGGGCCTCGCCCGGGCTTGCCGATCGCTTCCGCTCGATGACGGCCCTGCGCGATGCGCGCGGCTGGGATCGCCCCTCCGACCACGTGCCGGTCGTCGTCACGCTCGACCTCTAGCCCATCGGCTCGAAGCCATGCCAATCGCCCGCCAGCCGTCCGCCCCATCGACGCCCGCGCTGCCGAACAGCCGGGGCGCGGCGGCTTGGCGCGCCCGCCCGAGCGTCGGGCGGACCCCGTTCATCCCGCGGCCGAGTTCCTGACCCACTCTGCCGCTTCAGCCGACCGGAGGAGACCACCATGCCCAGACTTTTCACCGGTCTCGAAATTCCCGCTGAAACCGGGCTGCGCCTGTCGTTCCTGCGCGGCGGACTGCATCGCGCGGTCTGGATCGACCAGGACAGCTACCACATCACGCTCCGCTTCATCGGCGACATCGACGACCGCACCGCCGACGAGGTGGCCGATGCGCTGGCGCGGGTTCGCCGCCGCTCGTTCGACGTCACCATCAACGGCATCGATTCCTTCGGCGGACCGCGACCGCATTCGGTCATCGCCCGCGTCGAACAGACGAGCGCGCTGATGGAGCTGCAAGCCGAGCATGAACGCATTCTGCAACGGCTGGGCCTCGAGCCGGAGGGGCGCAAGTTCACCCCGCACGTCACCATCGCCCGGACCAAGGGCGCCATGGCCCGCGACGTGGTCGAATGGCTGACGGTGAGGGGGGGATTTACCGCCGGCAGCTTCACGGCCGAGCGCTTCGTGCTGTTCTCGTCCAAATCGTCGCGCGGCGGCGGGCCCTATCTCGTCGAGGAAGCCTATCCGCTGGACACCCATCCGCAGTCCGATCGACGCGGACTGGCGGCGGTCAGACGCTGATGTCGAGAGTCTGGCCGAGGCCGGCAGCAGCTGTCGCCGCGCCGCCGATCTGATCGCTGGACGCGGTGAGAAGTTGCACCAATTGTTTCTCGGCGCCGAGGTCGTCGTGGATCAACTGTGCCGCAATGCTGGCCGTCGTCGACTGGCTGCGCGCCGACATCAGGGTGACAGCAATAGAAATGGGATCCATCGAGCTACTCCGATACAACAGCTACACGGATTGTTAATTAATCTTGCGGCAGCCTGTAGCTCTTTTGCCGGTTGTTCAAACCAGGATGGCGGCTGGTTACACAAACACAACATGGAGTTTGTGTGAAGTGCGGGGTGCACTCGATACATTCGTCCCCCGCGCCGCCAAGATGGCAGTGGGGGGTAAAGGAAGTCTTTCGGAATTCGGCAGAATCAAACGGGTAGTATTTTCCCAGCCTTCGGCCGGCGTTGGTCGGATGTTGCCGGGTGGCAGCAAGGGCGATAGAAATCGGCGCGTTGCCGCCGGTTCAGGCGGTTTGCCGCGCGTGTCGGCCCGACATCTTCCGCGTCTCTGGCATCGCACCAACGGACCTGCACATGACGCATAGCCGACTTGACGCCATCGAGGATCTCGAACTCTCGGCGTGGCCGGGGCTCGCCTCCGCCCACAGCCGCGGCTGGCTCATCCGGCTGTCGCGCGGCTTCACCCGCCGCGCCAATTCGGCGATGGCGCTCCGGCACGGCGCCGACCTCGGGCCTGCCGAACTCGCCGATGTCGAGGCGCTCTACGCCCGCCATGGCCGCCCCGCCATCGTCCGGGTGACGCACAAGGCGGCTGGCGGCCTCGACGACCGGCTCGCGGCACGCGGCTACACCCTCTTGACCCCGTCCGAGGTGCGCATCGCACCGATCGGCGATCTGCGGCCCGATGCGGCCCCCAATGCGGCCCCCGATGCGGCCCCCGATGCGGCCATTGTCGTCAGCGCTACGCTTCCCGATACCTGGGTCGCCGACTTCGGCGCGGCCAATGGCCGGCCGGATTTCGATGCCGCGGCCATGGCGGGGATCATCGCCAACATCGTTGCGCCGGCCGGCTTCGCCCGCCTTGCCGAAGCCGGCGAGACGATTGCCGTCGGCATGGCCGTCGTCCTCGACGGGCTGGTCGAGCTGCAGTCGATCGCCGTCCGTCCGCACCGTCGCGGACGCGGGCTCGGCCGCCGGATCCTCGCCGCATTGATGGCCTGGGGCGCCGACAATGGCGCCCGCGAAGCGGTCCTCAGTGTCGAGGCAGCCAACGCGCCGGCAATCAGGCTCTACAACAGCCTCGGCTTCAAACTCGCCGGACGCTACCACTATCGGCTGCAGCCGACATCGATCTGACGGCAGGTGAAGCGGTCGGGCGGACGACCCGCGTCCCGGCACGAATCGGCGCAGGAGCCAGTCTCGCGTCGCATGGCTCGTGGTCATAGTGCGATCTGGCTTGCGCTCGGTGCAGCTCTGCGCCATGGTCCGGCCATGGCAATCCGCATCCACAGACGTGTTTTCAGAAACACGGCGCTCTCCGTGTGCGTGTGCCTTTGCCTCTCGATCCAGGTGCTCATCGCCGGGTTTTCATTCGGTGCCAGCACCGCGCTCGCCGGCGATCCCGTATCCCTGCTCGCCGCCGCCATTTGCGCCTCGAACGCCGGGACTGCCACACGACCGGACCTGCCGGGCCGGTCGGTCGACCGGCAGAATTCCTGCCTGTCCCACTGCCTCGGACTGCTGTCCGCCGGCAAGGCTGCCCCCTTCGTCCGCTTCGAGGCGCCGGCCACCGTTGCGCTGGCCAATGTCGAGGCACCGGTGACGCAGGCCGCGGCGGCCGTCACACCGACCGATGGTCTCGGCGCCCGCGCCCCTCCCGCACCCGCCGGTTGAAGCCCGCAGCGAGCGGGCGGTCGCAGCCGTCGGGCCGTCGCGCCCGACCGTCGATTGAACCCAGCCTGGCCAGATGTGCCCGTTTCCAGGGGCTTGCGGCCGATGGCACCTTCCCGGCATGACGTCGAATGAACGCCCCCCAACCCGCCCTCGAGTTGGCCCGGTTTGCGCCCGAACCCGCGCCTGCGCCGCTCGCCGATCTCGTCCCTTTCCTGGCCGCTGAACGCGACCTCGTCCCGCCGGTTGCCCTGACACGCCGGCTCGCCGCCCGCGCGGCCATCTATCGCGCCGGCGATACAGCTGAATTCACTTACGAAATGATCGATGGCGGCGCCATTCTGTGGACCATGCTGCCCGACGGCCGCCGCCAGATCCTGCAGATGATCGGCCCCGGCGACGTCTTCGGCTTCGCCGCCTTGGACCAGCACGATGCCACCGCCGTGACCACCGTGACCTCCCGCATCCGCGTGGTGCCGATCGCCCAGTCGACCCGCTCCATGGCCGGCCAGAGCATGCTGCTGCACCAGGCGCTCGACCGCATCCACGCATTGCAGGCACACGCGCTGCTGCTCGGGCGCATGACGGCGCTCGAACGCGTGGCGCATTTCCTCCTGGCCGCCTTCCGCCCCTCCGGCCCGACCGATCCACTGGCAAAGGACGACGGCGGCCGCATCCGGTTGTTCGTGACACGCGAAGAGATCGGCGACTACCTCGGCCTGACCATCGAGACGGTGTCGCGCAACCTCGGCAAGCTGCGCAAATCCGGCATCATCGCCCTCGACCATGCCGACCGCATCCGCCTCATCGACCGCACCGGGCTCGCCGCCATTGCCGTTCCGGCCGGCGACCACGCCTGATCAGCCAGCCGAACGAGCCGGCGCCCGACGACTAAAGATGTCGAATGACCTGGAGCGCGCTGCCGGTCGCGCCGGAGAGATCGTCGTCCCACCTGATACGGAACGGGCATGATTGACTTGGCGCAACGACTTGGCGCCTGTCGGCTGCGAACTTGTACGGCACGACCGGCGCCCGGCGAACGCAGCCGCGGCGACGGCCGAATGACAAACGGCCGGCGGCCATCGCGCCACA
>JARLIU010000100.1 GCA_031291595.1 Ancalomicrobiaceae bacterium
AAGAAGCGTGGCTGACATCTGAAGAATCTCTTCGCCTGAATTGATCGGGACTGTGGCGCGATTTGACGGACGCTGGCAAGACGATGGTGCGGATTCGCTGCGGGTCGAGCGCCTAACGGCGGGATTCAAGCCCTAGCGACGACCATTGCGGCCGACGGCAGCTGCGAACCAAAATTGAACAACGTTCAATTTCTCTATGCCACAGTTTTGAACGTCGTTCAAGCATGCTTGCTCGCGCCGCCGGGCGGATGCGCGTCGGACGGGCTTGCCGGCCGGCCCGAGGTTGCCGACAATGACGCGGACAAACACCCAACCGTCCGCAACCCAAGCCGTGGGGCGGGTGGCCATATCCCCCGGTTCCACGCCGACCGCACCCACACCGAGGCCGCCCATGCGCTCCGTCCGACTGCCCGATGGCGAAACCGTTCCCCAGCTCGGCCAGGGCACCTGGATGATCGGCGACAGCCGGGCCCGCCGTACCGAGGAAATCGCCACGCTGCGCGAGGGGATCGATCTCGGCCTTACCCTCATCGACACGGCGGAAATGTACGGCGAAGGCGCCTCCGAAGAACTGGTCGGCGACGCGATCGCCGGGCGGCGCGACGCGGTTTTCCTGGTCTCCAAGGTCTATCCGTCGAATGCCACGCTAAGCGGCACGGTCACCGCCTGCGAGCGCTCGCTGAAACGGCT
Source organism: Ancalomicrobiaceae bacterium (assembly GCA_031291595.1). Taxonomy (GTDB): domain Bacteria; phylum Pseudomonadota; class Alphaproteobacteria; order Rhizobiales; family Ancalomicrobiaceae; genus CAIYYN01. The sequence continues at coordinate 691 of JARLIU010000100.1, forward strand.
GAAGACCGACCGGCTCGACCTCTACCTGCTGCACTGGCGCGGGCGTGTGCCGTTCGCCGAGACGGCGGAGGCGATGGAGGCGTTACGGTCGAGCGGCAAGATCCGCCACTGGGGCGTCTCCAATCTCGATACCGACGACATGAAGCAACTGCTGGTCGTGCCGCACGGCAGTGCGGTCGCAACCAATCAGGTGCTGTACAACCTGACCCGGCGCGGCATCGAATGGGACCTGGTGCCCTGGTGCAAGGCCCGGCAGATCCCGATCATGGCTTATTCGCCGATCGAGCAGGCGCGGCTGCTGTCAAATAGCGGGCTGAGCGACCTCGCCCAGACGGTCGGCTGCAGCGCGGCGCAGTTGGCGCTCGCCTGGGTTATGACGCAGGCGAATGTCATCGCCATTCCGAAGACCGGGCGCCGCGAGCACCTGCGCGACAATGCCGGGGCGCTCAACGTCAACGTCACACCGGAGATCATGGCGAAGCTCGATCAGCTGTTCCCGCCGCCGAAGGCTCCGACGTCACTCGAGATGCTGTGACGTTCGATCAGAGCGTCAACCATGGATTTTCACGGACGTAATGGACGGTTCGCTCCGGGCGCGATCTACTCCTATTCTGCCATCTTTCCCAACAGCACCCCAATGTCTTCATGGAATCTCCTGAGGTCTTCGCGATCTAATATATCGGAATATGAATTCTGAGGTGTCAAGTATTGGAAAGATACGACTTTCCTGGAATCCTGCGACAGCAGTCTAATGTATAATATCCTGCCATTCTTCTTAATTTTTGCTTCGTATATTATATTCGATCCAAATCCAGGAGTCGCGTATCGAGAGAGCCATTTTGCAATGACCTTTAAATAGTCTTTCATTTAGTTCAATCCCGAAGCGTATGGCGATGTGATCCAGAATATCACAACGTGCGTCAAGTTGCGGTTGCGCATTGATCGGTCGGCGGCGACTGGCCGGGGCCCAAGCGCTCGGTGCGGAGCATCTCCGAACGCCACGCCAGCCGACTTCGGGCTGTAACATCGTTCAAAATGTGCGCGCCAAAATGTGTCGGCTCAGGCCGCGACGGCCTTTTGCCGCCGCTCGGCCATGAAGCGGTCGATTTCGGCGATCTCGACAGCCGTCAGCCGCAGCCCGAGCTTCGAGCGGCGCCAGACGACGTCGGCGGCGGTCACGGCCCATTCCCGCTCGATCAGATAGACGAGTTCGGCCTCGGTGAGGCCGGCGCCGAACGTCCGTCCGAGGTCGGCAGCCGATTTGGCCGGGCCGAGGATCTGCGCAACGCGCGTGCCGTAGGAGCGGCACAGCCGGTCGGCGTCGCGGGTGGACAGCCACGGGTAGGCGGCGCGCGTCGAATCAGTGAACGCGGCCAGTTCGCCGACGGCGAAGTCGCCGCCCGGCAGCGGCCTGACGTCGTTCGGCGAGCCCGAGACGGCGGCCGGGAGAAAGGCTTTCAGCTTGTTCAGGGCATGCAGCGCCAAGCGGCGATAGGTGGTGATCTTGCCGCCGAACACGGAGAGGAGTGCCGGGCCACCCTTGGCATCGAGTTCGAGCACATAGTCGCGGGTGGCGGCCTTTGCCTCCGAGGCGCCGTCGTCGTAGAGCGGCCTGACGCCGGAATACGACCAGACCACGTCCTCCGGCGTGATCGGCTTGACGAAATACTCGCTGGCCGCGCTCGCAAGATAGCGGATCTCGTCCGCCGACGCCTTCACCGCGGCGGGATCGCCGGAATAGTCGAGATCGGTGGTGCCGATCAGGGTGAAATCGTCCTCATAGGGAATGGCGAAGATGATGCGGCCGTCGGCATTCTGGAAGATGTAGCAGCGGTCGTGGTCGTAGAGTTTCCGCACCACGATGTGCGAGCCCTGCACCAGGCGGACGCGGGCGGCAGAGCGCGGCCCGGTGATGCGGTCGAGCATCTCGGCAACCCAGGGACCCGCGGCATTGATGAGGACTTTCGCCTCGATCGTCCGCCGCTCGCCGTTGCCAGCGTCCTCGACGGTCAGCAACCAGCGGTCGCCGGCGCGCTCGGCCGAGACGGCGCGGGTGCGGGTCTCGATCGTTGCGCCATGGTCGGCAGCGTCGCGGGCGTTCAGCACCACGAGCCGGGCGTCGTCGACCCAGCAATCGGAATATTCGAAGCCGAAGCGGAACTGATCGCGCTTCAGCGGCGCGCCGACGCCATCGTTGACGAGATCGACGCGGCGGGTGACGGGCAGGCGTTTGCGGCCGCCCATATGGTCGTACATGAACAGCCCGAGGCGGAGGAACCACGCGGGCCGCAGCCCCTTGTGGTGCGGCAGCACGAAGCGCAACGGCTTGATGATATGCGGCGCCATGGCCCACAGCACTTCGCGCTCGGTCAGCGCCTCATGCACCAGCCGGAAGGCGTAATATTCGAGATAGCGCAACCCGCCGTGGATCAGCTTGGTCGCGGCCGACGAGGTACCGCTCGCCAAGTCGTTCATCTCGCACAGGTAAACGCTGCCGCCGCGTCGCGCGGCCTCGCGCGCCAGCCCCGCGCCGTTGATGCCGCCGCCGATGATCGCGATGTCGTAGAGCACGGTTTGCCGCCTGTTCAGTTTCGTATCTACTATATACTCGCAATAATCATCCCATTCAATCGAACTGGGGTCGCCGCGACTGACGCAATGTCGCAGGGCGCGGCGCCAGTCATGCCGCGGCGCCGGAGTGCTGCGAGACGACGAACTGGGCTGTTCCGGCCGATCCGCAGGCTGCAGTCCCGGCCAAGCGGCGGAGCCAGCACAGGTTCACCATCGAATTTCGCGCTTGAATCGGTCGAACTGATTTCGTAATTTGACGTAGATTTTCGCATTTGCGGCTTTTTCGAAACTGAGCGGTGATGGCGACCGTCGGCTGCCCGGCGCACAGCCACATCGACGCCGGTAGCGGAGCGCCGCGGGAGCCGGATGGTTTCGGATGGAAACGCCGAGGCGATCCATCGGTTAGCTGAATCACTGCCCTATCAGGAACTTAGAGCGCCGATTCAGCTGTCGCATGTTCCCATGTGACGGCATCGCACTCTAGAATGCAGCCGGATCGCCGCCGGACACGACGCCCGGCGTCGGCGACCAGGTGGCGCAATGACCACGAGCCAGCCGGCGGAACCGGCGGCCAGCAAGGGAGGACCACGATGCGGGACTATGTCG
>JARLIU010000008.1 GCA_031291595.1 Ancalomicrobiaceae bacterium
TATTTAGTCATTATTGCCTGCGCATTGACTCTTCTTCTCGTGTCACCCGATCTTTCGTACATCCCACCGAATTTCTTGGGCCCATGACGCGGGTATAATAATCTTGGAACTCCAGCTCCGCCTTCTTGCTCGTCCGGCTTGCTTGGGTGCAATCCGACGGAAGACAGGCAAAATGGCTCGCAGCAGTGGGCAGGGCATGTATCGGTCTCTGGCTACGAGTGGTTGAGTGACGACTGTCGTCCGTTGGCTTCGCGAAGAGCGCCTGCTGCGGCTTCGGTTGTCAGGCACCTGTGGATTCCGTCGCCGCCATTGCGCTCCGCTGCGGGCGCGTTGCGATGAAGGCGATGGAACTCATTTGAATTATTGATTTATTTCAATCACATACGTGTTAGCAGATTTGTCCCGGCAAACGCCGTCGACGCCAACCGCACTGAAGACAAGGCAAAGCCGGCGACAGCCATTTTCACGATATTGGAGATGGGGTTCTTTCCGAAAACATGCCGCACCTGTCGCGTCTGATCGATGGACGCGGCGAGGGTGAGCAATTGGCAATCGTCATCGTGGCCTCAACCGATCTGAATCAGCGATCGCCGACCTCGGTCGTGTGGTCGTCCGCATCGACGACTTGCTGACGTTCGGCTTTGAATTGCCGAAGCGGTCAGACACGCAAACGACTCAAATTGCTATGTTGCCAAATATGCGTCGGGTCGCTTCGTCGCTTGATGATATGCCTCGTGGTCGACCTTGCCGCGGACCACCCAGCAGAATCAGCTGGTGTAGGCGAGAACGACGGGGATCAGCACGGCGGCGGCGCCAACGAGCGGCGCCATCAAACTCACGGCGACGATGGCGGCGCAGCGTCCAACCGGCGCAGCGCCGCGGCCAGCAGGACGTCTTCGCCGTTCGCCTCGGCCAGCGCCGTCTCGGCGGTGACCGGAATCCTGATGCTCGGGGCGACGCCGCCGATGCCGTCGCGGCTGTCGATCAGGACAGTGCCCGCCGCGTCGACGGCCCGCCCGTCAGGATAGTGGACGACGTTGCCGTCCGGCAGCCGGATCTCGCCGCCGGCGAGACCGAAGGAGCCGCGGGTGGCGTAATGTCCGAGGGTTTCGCCGCCCGGTCGCCCGAGGACGCAGCGCGCCAAGCCCTCGGCACTCGAAATCGTCATCGGGTCGATCAGGGCGATCACTGGGCCGTCGAAGGCCGGCGCCTCCGGTTCGACGGTCAGCACCTCGACGACCTCGCCGCTGCGGTCGTCGACGGTCAGGCGCCGCAGGCCACCGGCCGCCGCATCGTAGAACTCGGTCGCCTCGTAGAAGGCCGACGTGCGGCGCAGGGTGCCGCAGATCCGCATCGCCAAGAGGTCCCAACCGCCGTGATTGCCGCGGATGTCGAGCACCAGGCCACGAACGCTCGCCGTCGTGAAATCGCCGAGCGCCGTCGCGTAGGCGGTCCAGATCGCCTCGGGCCAGGCGCCGAGGTTCGAAAGATCAGCGAGTGCGGTGAGGCGGATGTAGCCGTGGTCGCCGATCCGCCGGACGGTAATCGCCTGCTCGTGGGGATCGAGGCGCGGGGCGAGGCCGGCGAGCGCCTCTGGCGCGTCACTCTCGGCCGTCAGGCGGATCCGCTGCTCCCCCATCGCCCCCGGTCCGCGGAGATCGACCTCGACGACGCTGCCTACCGGTGCCCGACCGATGAGCCGCAGTCGTTCAAGCCGCCGATGGACGTCGGTCGCGACGCGGGCAGCAGCGACCAGGGAGCCGAGATCGACGGCGGCCACGGCCTCGCCGATCGGCCGGCCGTTCCAACGCAGGATCTCGGCGCCAACCGGCACTCCGGCGCGTGCCGCGGGACGGTCAGGCGTGGTTCGCACGACGATCACCGTGCCGTCGTCAAGGCCGACGAGATCGAGCCCGAAGGTCGCGCCCGAGCGTTCCGCCAGCAGCGCGTCATCGAGCGGCGCCACCGCGTCGTTGCGGGGCAGGTTGACGTGACCGTCGTCAATCCCCGAGACATAGGCGCGCAACGCCGCCCGAAAGGCCTTCGGATCGTCGTCGCGAGCGGCGCGCTCGATCGCCGGCAGACTGCGGGCGAACAGCACCGACCAGTCGATGTGCTTCCAGTCGGTGAAGGCGTATTCGGCGCTGAGCCGGGCATGCATCCGTCGGAATGCCTCAAGCCGATCGAGGCCGGAGAAATCAGCCGGCTCGGAGCGCCGGAAGGTCGCGGGATCGGCGGGCCTCACCGCATCGCCGCCCGGCTCGACGGACGACACCGGCGTGGCTGCGGAGATCAGCAGGGCGATCGAGAGGAGCAGGCCGAAGCGGCGCGCCGCTGGCGAGGAGGTGAGGAAGCGCAACATCGCCGATGCTTCTTTTGAAGAGGTCCGAGAGAGATCTGATTCGCCGTCCGCCGGGCAAGGCTCGTGCGACGACGTAACCCGTTGGCCGTCGCATGAACGGAACACCCACGAGACCGACATCTGGAAGATCTGCCCGTCGAGCAGCGCGTTGCCTCCCCATTCACGGCACTTGACGGCACCTTCGGTCTCCGGCGGCCACGGTCGACACCTGTTTGCGCGCCTACGATGAGCACACCGGCAGGCAGCTCTGGCAAGCGCTGACGACATTTCGCAGGTTTGGTCGCAACAAGGTCAAAGCGTGTACCCAGAAGAATGAGGTCTGACCGAATTGGTCAGACCTCTAGTCAGGGAGGAACACTCAGATGAGAATTCAACGAAACGGCCGATAACCTGTTGTGTTCCGCACATCCCAACGAATTATTAATGATATACGTCGGCATGAATTCAGTACATGATCTTATTATACTATAGATATACTTTGGAGCTTGTCAGTGGACGGATACGGGCCAAACCTGCCGCCATCGGAGGACGGGCTTACGGCGTCGACGTGCTCGCTGTCTGCTTCGCCACGGCGATCTGTGGCGGCTCGATCGACCAGAAGGCGCCATCGCGTGCCTTGGCAGATCCATAGCCGTAAAGCCGACGCATGGTGTCCGTCTCGAACCCGGTGCCACTGATCTCGGGAAAATCCTTGCCCACGAGCGTGAGGTGGAAACCGATCCCGTCTTTCTTGGCGGTCTTGTCGGTCTGGGCGACGACAGCCTGGACACCGACCCTGTTCATCGTGCTGAACGATCGCGCCGCGATCGCTTCGGACTGGTCAGGGGCGACGCCGAAGCCAGCCTCGATCCTGCCGTTCTCGATAACGTAGATGTCGCGTCGGGCGCGGCGTGCCGCCATCGTCTTGCCGCCGTGCAGATAGGTGTCCGGCAGGGTGAAGACCGGCACACTGACCGAGCCATCGACGTGCATTTCCTGGAACCGTCGCCCGAATACCTCGGTGTCGATCCGTTGTGGGGCGAAGATCACAGGAACGCTCGCAGACGCCGCGAGTACGTCGCCTTGACGAATACAACACATTGCGTGCGTCGAGCATTGTCTTCGCGCGGATTTCGCTGTGTCAGCGTGTCACAGCGTTTCGCCTGATGTCACGGCAGGCGGTCGCCCCGCCCGAAGCGGGCGACAGCCTCACAGACGGCCGCGAACGACGCCGCCGCACGTCGGCTGCTGTGCCGCGCACGCAGGTAGCCGTGCACAAGCTGCGGTTCGTTGCGCCAGACGGCGGCGACGCCGGCGCCAGCCAGCCGTTCGACGAAGACGCGGCCGTCGTCGCGCAGGGGATCGACGTCGGCGGTCACCACGAAGGTCGGCGGCAGGCCGGCATAGTCGGCAGCGGCGAGCGGATGGGCGTCCTCGATCGGACCCTGCGGTCCGCCGACGCCGAATCGGGCCGTCTCGTAGGCGGCGAGATCGGACGTCCTGAGCATCGGCGCCTCGGCATGGTCGGTGTAGGAGGGCCAGGAGCGGTCGCCGCCGAGGCCGGGATAGGTGAGGACCAGGCCAGCCGGCATCGATTCACCATGGCGGCGCAGGCGCAGCGCCAGCCCGGCGCTGAGACAGCCGCCGGCGCTGTCGCCGGCGAGCACAACGCGCTCGACCTGTGGCGACAGCCAGCGCCAGACCGTCTCGAGGTCGTCGAGTTGCGCCGGATGGCGGTGTTCCGGCGCCAGGCGGTAGTCGACGGCGACGACGGCCAATCCGCAGCGCTGGGCGATCTCGGCGCAGACGTCGTCGTGGCTGTCGAGCGAGCCGACAACAAAGCCACCGCCATGGGCAAACAGCACCGCAGCCGCCGGTGCCGCGCCGGCCGGGCGGTAGGTGCGAATGCCGACGGTGGCGACGGTATCGTCCACCACGCTCACGCCATCGGGTCGGGGCTGCCGGAAGACGGCGCACATGGCGTCGTAGGTGCGACGGTTATCGGCGGCCGAGGCAGTGTTGGCCTCGGGCGGATAGGCGGCCTCGGTCCGGGCGATGAAGGCGAGAACCTCGGGATCATCGATCTGGGCCATCTGCCGCCACCTTGTGGTTATGCCAAGATCGACTGCGGCCGGTCGAGCGCGCGGATGGCGCTGCCGGCCCAGTCGGGCAACGACATTCGGGCTTGAGACTCGGCGATGGCGTCGAGACGGGTGGTGAGGCCCGGGCCGAGCGGCGAGGCGCGCGCCAGCGTGGTGTCGACATGCAGCAGCATGTGTTCCGCCGTCGCCAGCAGCGTGTCGTCTTCGCTTGAATACATCTCGTGGGCAATGCGAATGCGCTTGGCATCGTGGCCGAGCAGGCGGGTCGCGATCTTCAGCCCCACCCCGACCTTGGCCTCGCTGAGGTGGCGCAAGTGCGTTTCGACGGTGTAGACCGAGGCGCCGGTCGCCAGATAGGCGGCATCTAGGCCGATGAACCGCAGGAAGGCGTCGGTGGCGTCGCCGAACACCTGGAGGTAGCGGCTCTCGGTCATGTGGCCATTGTAGTCGGCCCAATCCTCGCGCACGCGCGACGTGTGCAGCTGCAGCGGTTGGCCGGGTTCGATGGCGGCGGTCGCGACGCCGGCATGCGCCTTGTCGTAGAGGCGCGCCTCGTGCTCCTGGACGATCAGGCCGGCACCCCACCGGTTGGCCTTCAACGACTGCAGGATGGCGACGAGGTTGTCGTCGCGGATGCGTTCGAGGTCCCCGATGCTGTAGGCGCCGGACTGGGCGTCGGACTGGCTGGCGATGCGGTCGACCAGGGCGGCGTCGAGTTCGGGCACGTCGGTGAGCTTGGTCCAGGGCCACTGCAGCGCCGGGCCGAACTGGGCGAGGAAGTGGCGCATTCCCGCGGCGCCGCCGGCGATGCGGTAGGTTTCGAACAGGCCCATCTGCGCCCAGCGCAAGCCGAAGCCGAAGCGGATGGCGTCGTCGATCTCCTCGGTCGTGGCGATGTCGTCCTTGACCAGCCACAGGCTCTCGCGCCACACCGCCTCTAAGAGCCGGTCGGCAATGTGGGCTTCGATTTCCTTGCGCAGTTCCAGCGGCTTCATGCCGAGAGTGCCGAGGAATGCCTTGGCGCGGTCGATGACGGCGCGATCATTGGCGGGGGAGGCGACAATCTCGACCAGGGGCAGCAGGTAGACCGGGTTGAACGGGTGGGCGACGAAGACCGATGTGGCCGTCGGCAGCCCCTGCTGCAATTCGGACGGCTTGAAGCCGGAGGTCGACGAACCGATCGGCGTGCCCGGGCGGGCGGCAGCGGCGATTTCGGCGAGCACCCTGTGCTTGAGGTCGAGCCGTTCGGGCACGCTTTCCTGGATGTAGTCGGCGTCGGCGACCGCCTCGGCGATGGAGGTGGCAAACCTCAGCCGGCCCGGCTCGGGCAGCGGCGCCAGCGTCAGCTTGCGATAGGCCCGCTCGGCGTTGGCAATCATCTGCCGGACAGCGGCCTCGGCGCCGGGCGCCGGGTCGTAGACGGCAACGTCGAGACCGTTCAGCAGGAAGCGGGCGATCCAGCCGCCGCCGATCACCCCGACGCCGATCGCCGCCACCGTCTTCACGTGCTGCGTCATGCTGGAAAACTCCGTTTTGGCATGA
>JARLIU010000101.1 GCA_031291595.1 Ancalomicrobiaceae bacterium
ACCGACGACGGGCAGGTCGTGCTCGGAACGGAAATGATCCAACTGCCCGGCAGCGGCGGCGTGGCGACGATCACCGGCAGCACCGCCAAGGCCAACCACGTCGATTGGCTGAAGAACCGCGAAGTGTCGGTCAACGTCAATGTCTATACCGCGCGGCTTGCCGACGAGAACAACCTTCTCGACTGCGACCTCGTCGACGGCCTTGTCGCCGACGTGCAGGTCAAGCCCAACAAGGTGGTGTGCAAGCTGATCGGCGAGAAATAGGGCCGGCGGGCACGATCAGCCGGCCATTTCCTCGGGACGGATTTCGCGCGCCAGGCGATCGAGCACGCCGTTGACGATGCCGGGCTCGTCCTCGCCGAAGAAGGCCTTGGCGACGTCGACATATTCGGTGATGACGACGCGGGCGGGCACGTCCTTGCGCGCGAGCAGTTCGTAGGTGCCGGCCCGCAGAATCGCGCGCAGCGTCACGTCGATGCGTTTCAACGGCCAGCCCTCGGTGAGGGCCAGATGCACGGAAGGATCGATGCGGCGTTGTTCGCGCACGACGCCCGACACGATGTCGCGGAAGAAGGCGGCATCGGCCTCGCGGAACTGCAGTCCGTCGATCTCCTTGCCGAGCCGATAGGCTTCGAACTCGGCGATGACGTCGCCGAGTTCGGAACCGGCGATCTCCATCTGGTAGAGCGCCTGGGCAGCGGCCAGCCGCGCGGTGCCGCGCTTGTTGGCGGGCTTGATCTCGGCCGTGCCGATGGGTGAGCGTGCCGGGGTCACAGGCCGAACCTCCGACGGATGGCGATCATGGCGAGCGCCGCGGCGGCGGCTCCGCCGCCCTTGTCGAGTTCGGAGGGTTTGGCCCGCTCCCAGGCCTGATCGTCGTTTTCGACGGTCAGGATGCCGTTGCCGATGGCGAGCGCGTGGTCGATGGCGAGCGTCATCAGTCCGCGCGAGGATTCGTTCGAGACGATCTCGTAATGCGTCGTGCCGCCGCGCACGACGGTGCCAAGCGCGACATAGCCGTCGAAACCGGCCTTGCCCGCGGTTTCGGCGGCCACCGCGGCGGCGATCACCGCCGGAATTTCCAGCGCGCCGGGAACGGTGACGATCTCATAGGCGACGCCGGCTTCATCGAGCACGGCGCGGGCACCTTCCAGCAGCGCGTCGGCAAAGCCGTCGTAAAACCGCGCTTCGACGATCAGGACCCGCGCGCCGGTAACGGCGCCGGCATCGAATGCGGCGTGATAGTGTTTGGTCGACATATCCTGTCCTTCGCGAGGCCGGCATAAAGCGCAACTCCGCGTGCCTTGTCCAGACTATTCCGCGTGTCCCGCCGTCCGGCGGCACCGAATTATGGCTGAGAGGTTGCCGGCTGCGCCTCCATCAGGCGGGCGGCATAGCGCGCCATCAGGTCGACTTCGAAATTGACCTTATCGCCGAGCTTGATCGCGCCCCAGGTGGTCACGTCGAGCGTATGCGGGATCAGCATCACGGTGAAGGTGCTGCCTTCGACCAGGTTGACGGTCAGCGAGGTGCCGTCGAGGGCGACCGACCCTTTGGCGGCGATGAAGCGGGCAAAGGCATCGGGAACGCGGAAGGTCAGCACCGCCATGTCGCCGTCATTGTCGCGCCCGATCACCTCGGCAACGCCGTCGATATGGCCGGTAACGAGATGGCCGCCCATTTCCTGGCCGAGCGTCAGCGAGCGCTCGAGGTTGACGCGGCTGCCGGGCGCCCAACTGCCCATGGTGGTGACGGCGAGCGTTTCCGGGCTCGCCTCGACGGCGAACCAGTCGCGGTTGCCCTCCTCACCCTTGTCGACCACGGTCAGACAGATGCCGGCATGGGCGATCGAGGCGCCGATGTCGATGCCGGCCTCGGCGTAGCGGCTGGCGATCTTCAGCCGGATGCCGGTCTGGCGCTCGTCGATGGCGAGGACTTCGCCGACATCGGTGACAATCCCTGTGAACATGGCTCTCTCCTTAGGGCTGCCGGTCAATAGAGGCGGCGCCGGAACTGCTGCAGGCGGTCGGCGCCGACGCGATGGCTGGCGATCCATTCGAAACGGCCGACATCCCCGGCGAGGATCGCGGTGACGGCGGCGGGTGCGGCGACGCGGCGCTCGCCGATGACGACCGGTGAGCGGAACACCGCCAATTCGTCGACGAGATCGAGGTTCAGAAGTTCCTGGCCGAGTGCCGCCCCGCCTTCGACCAGCACGGACGTGATGCCCTTCCAGGCGAGCGAAGCCAGCGCATGGCGGGGATCGATGCGCCCGTCCGGCCCCATCGGGACGGGCAGCACGTCGACGCCGGCGCCTCGCAGCGCATCGATGCGATGGCGCGGGGCCGCCTCGCCGCCGACCAGCCAGACCGGCACCTCGCGGGCGCTGACGACCAGCTTCGAATCGAGCGGCAGCCGGGCACGACTGTCGAACAGAATCCTGACCGGCGAGCGATGCGCCATGCCGGGCAGCCGCACCGTCAGTTCGGGATCGTCGGCAAGCGCCGTGCCGATGCCGACGACGATGGCGTCGTGTTCGGCCCGCATGATATGGACGCGGCCCTTGGCCTCGGGACCGGAAATGGCGACCCGACCGGCGTCCGTCCGGCCAATGGCGCCATCGGCGGAGACCGCGAGCTTCAAGGTGACTTCAGGCCGGCCGCGGCGCATGCGGGTGAAATGGCCGGCGAGGCCGGGTTCGGCGGTATCGGCCAACACCGCGGTTTTGACCTCGACGCCGGCATCGCGCAGGATTTTGACGCCCCGGCCGGCGACGCGGCTGTCTGGATCGCCCTCGGCCACCACCACGCGCGAAATCCCGGCGGCGATGATCGCTTCGACGCAGGGTGGCGTGGTGCCATAGTGCGAGCAGGGTTCGAGCGTGACGTAGAGCGTAGCACCCCTGGCCGCTTGGCCGGCCGCTGCCAGGGCGATGCGTTCGGCATGCGGCTTGCCCCGGCCGCCGGCTTCGGTGACGCCGCGCGCCACCACCCGCGGCAGGTCGCCGTCGAAACGCACCACCAGCGCCCCGACCGACGGGTTCGGCCAGGTGCGCCCGAGATTGCGCCGCGCATAGGCGATCGTGGCGCGCATCAGGCGGCGGTCGGTCTCGGCAAGATCGGCGGTTGGTCTCAGGGACAAGGGGATCCTACAGATTGGCAGCCAGCGCCCCGCGGCTGGAGGGGCGGCGCGGCAGTCGTCGTCGGCCGGGCATGTAATGCCGATGGCTACGGTCCCGCAAGGGATTGGGTCAAAGGCCGGGCAGTTGCGACGCCGGCCGCGCATCGGCGTCCAAGGCATTGGCCCGCAAGCCTGGCCGCAACCGCCCGGCGTGCCAAATTTCAGCCGGCCGACGTCGCACAGCGGTTTCGCCCATCGTTTCGCCGCGCATTTCGCGGGAATGTGAACGCCGACCCTCTTGAGACGGCGACGGGGGCGGATAGCCTCGGCCGAGTGCCCGACCCGGAGGACGCCGATGCGCCCAACTGACCGCCCAGCCGCCCGCACGTTCGCCCGCACTGTCACATTCACCCGCACTGCCGCCCGTCTGGCGCGCCGGGCCGGCTGTGCCGCCGGTTTCCTCGCCGCCTTGACGCTGCCGGCGGCCGCCGATGCCATCGACGGCCACTGGTGCTCGCCGGCCGGCAAACACATGTTCATCGCCGGGCCGGCGATCACCACGCCCGGCGGCACACAGATGCAGGGCAACTACTCCCGCCACGCCTTTGCCTATGTGGCCCCGGCAGGCGAGGACAGCGCCGGAACGACGATCCTGATGCGGCTGCTCAACGAGATGGAAGTGATGGTCACGACCGCCTCCTCGGTGCCTATCATCTGGCACCGCTGCAATGCCGAGACGAGCTGACCGTATTGGAACGGCCCGACTGAAATAGTCGGCGGCAACCTAACGGGTCCGCTGTGCTTGCGGGTTGCCCCGTCTCGTTATCTCCGGCTCAAGTCAATCTATCTTCCCGTGTTCTCTCGCTCTCATTTCAGAGAACTTAACTGCATCCGCCTCAAAGCACTCTGCACCGTGTTTCGCACTTCCATTCGACCGCATCGTGCCTGTTCCAAGCACCCTTTTGCCGTCCAGAATGCCGAAAGGTATGGTATATAGGTGACCCTCGCCAATATGCCTTACTGAAACTTCGGCGTCAGTCATGCTGATGACCTCGAATATCGATGTACTCATTTTATTTCCTCCTGTTTAAAGACGCTCTATCTAATTACGAGTAGATCAAAGTTATCAAGCGTACCATCGGTGATCGCTGCTGTTCCCATTAGAATGAATGCTGGCCCAGAATTATTGGCATTCGACCTAAATCACCGACCTATCCTAGTCCTGGGGCGCCATGCCCCCTGGCCGCGAAGGCTTTCAGGAAGGTCGTTACCGCATTGGTGGCGATGCGGTCGATTTCGGCATCGCTCGGTTGCTTGCCCATCAGCACGTCGGTGCGGATCTCGGCGGTCAACAGCGCCATGAACTGACGCGAGGCGAGGATCGGATCGTCAAGCTCGATCAGGCCGGCGAGCGCCAGTTGAGCAAGGCGAGCCGCGATCGCCGGATATTTGCGCCCAGGCCCGTATTCCTTCCAGACTTCGAACAACTCCGGGTAGCGGGAGGCTTCGTTCTCGATCAGCTTGATCAGCCAGCGGCTGTTCGGATCGCAACTGTAGGTGCGCAGCAGCCGGCAGGCGAAATCGACGAGTTCGGACTGCAGGTTGGTCGGGGATATCGGAAACGTGTCCAGCACCCGGAAGAATCCGGCACTCGAGCGTTGCGTGAGCTCGGCGACCATCGCCTTGAACAGTTTTTCCTTGTCGCCGACCTGATTGTAGACCGTCTGCCGCGACACGCCGGCCTTGACCGCAATGGCGTCGATGCTGGCGCCGGCGAAACCCTGCTGACTGAATATGGCAGCAGCGGCGTCTAGGATGGCGTCTCGCTTCGTCCGGCTGGCCGGATCGGCGTTGGACGCGAGGCGGATGTCATGCGTAGCGATGGTCATGCCTGCACCATATGATCGCTTGACGAATTAGACAATATTGTCCAAAATTTTGGACACAACAAGCCATGCGTCCCCGGGTACCACCGGCGGCGACCAATCCCAATTCATCGGACGACAGCTCCCCTGCCCACTCATGGAGTGCGCAGGCGCGGAAAGGCTTTCGCATGCGACGTTTGAACCTGCCTCCGGCCGTCTCTCTGGGCCTTCTGTCCGCCATCGGCCTGTTTGCCATCGACATCTATCTGCCGGCGCTGCCGCTCATCAGCACCAGCCTTGCGGCCGACAGCCGCTTGACGCAGCTGAGCCTGACCACGTTCTTCGTCGCCATGGCGCTGTGCCAGGTGATCTACGGCCCGATCTCCGACATGTTCGGCCGCAAGCGGCCGCTGTATGTTGGGCTTGTGGTGTTCATCGTCGGCGCCGTCGGCTGTGCCCTGGCGCCGACGATCGAATGGCTCATCACCTTCCGCTTCATCCAGGGGGCGGGAGCCTGCGCCGGTCTCGTCACCTCGCGCGCCGTGGTACGCGATCTCTTCACCGGCCCGGCGGCGGCGGAGCTGATGTCGCGGCTGATGCTGGTGTTCAGCGTTTCGCCGATCGTCGCGCCGCTGGTCGGCTCGATCGTCATCGCCGTCGGCGACTGGCGCAGCATCTTCTATGTGATGGCGGCCGCCGCACTCATCGGGCTGCTCATTGCCGCCTTCGCGCTCGACGAGACGCGACCGGCCGAAAAGCGTGCCGAGAGCTCGATCGCCAGCGCGTTCCGCGCCTACGGCACGCTGCTGCGCGATCCGCACTACCTCGGGCTGGTGCTGGTCGCCTCGTTCGGCATGTCGAGCTACATGATCTACGTCTCGAATTCGTCCTTCGTGCTGATCGAGCGCTACGGACTGACGCCGTCGACCTATTCGATCGTGTTCTCGATCAATGCCGTCGCCTTTATCGGCATGTCGCAGATGAACGGCTTTCTGTCGCGACGCTTCGGCCTCACCTGGGTGATCAAGCGCGCGGTCGTCGCTTTCGCTACGGTGATGGTGGCGCATGCGCTGGCACGAGCGATCGGCTTCGACAGCCTGCCCGTCATGGCGACCTTCCTGTTCATCGGCTATGGCTGCCTCGGGCTGGTTGTGCCAAGCGCCGCCGTCCTGGCGCTCGACGGCCACGGCAAGATCGCCGGCACCGCCTCGGCGCTGATGGGAACCGTCCAGTTCGTCACCTCTGCCGTCGTCGTCGGCTGCGGCAGCCTGGTGTTCGACGGCACCTCGTGGCCGATGGTCGCCATCATCGCCTGCTGCGCCATGGCAGCGGCGACGCTGGCACTCGTCACGCTGCGGCGGCACGCGCGGGTGTTCGCCATCGGCGAATGAGGCGAGCGGCAACTGGCGGGCGGCTCGCCATAGCGGGTTGCCCGTCTTGCGGAAGGCGGTTCCGCCCCCACATGGACGGACGCGGATGGCAGCTGCGGCAGGTGCCGTCTCGCCGCCGATCGATGTCGGCCAGCGGGGGACGCGCACATGATTCTGGTGACGGGCGGGTCGGGACATCTCGGCAGCCGCCTCATTCTGCAGCTGCTCGAGCGCGGTCACGCGGTCCGCACCACGGTCAGGACGCTGGCACGCGGCGATGGGCTGCGCGCTCAATTGAAGGCAGCCGGCGCCAATACCGGCGCACTGTCGATCGCCACGGCGGACCTGTCGAGCGACGACGGCTGGGCCGGGGCGGTCGATGGCTGCGAATTCGTCCACCATGTCGCCTCGCCGTTCCCGTTCGGCGTGCCGCGCCACGAGAACGACCTGATCGTGCCGGCGCGCGATGGAACGCTCAGGGTGGTGCGCGCCGCCCGCAACGCCGGAGTCAAGCGGGTGGTGCTGACCTCGTCGTTCGCCGCCATCGGCTACGGCCACAAGGACCGGTCGGCGCCGTTCGACGAGACGGTGTGGACCGATCTCACCGGCGACGACGTGCAGCCCTACATCAAGTCCAAGGCGCTCGCCGAGCGGGCGGCCTGGGACTTCATCGCGGCGGACGGCGGCGGTCTCGAACTCGCGGTCATCAATCCGGTCGGCATCTTCGGCCCGGTGCTGGGCACCGACATTTCCACCTCGATCGGCATCGTCAGGTCGCTGATGAATGGCCGGATGCCGGTGGTGCCGCGCATCGCCTTCGGCATCGTCGACGTGCGCGACGTCGCCGATCTGCACATTCGCGCCATGACGGCGCCCGAGGCCAGGGGTCAGCGATTTCTGGCGACGGCCAGCGACTCGTTGACGCTGCTTGCGGTCGCCCAGATGCTGCGGCGCCGGCTCGGGCGGGCGGCGCGGCGGACGCCGAGAGTGGAGATTCCCGATTGGCTGGTGCGCGGTCTTGCCGCCGTGGTGCCGCCACTCAGGAGCGCGCTGCCGCATATCGGCCGATTCAGAGGCGCCACCTCGGCCAAAGCGCACGATCTGCTCGGCTGGAGGCCGCGCGATCCGGAAGCGACGATCATCGACACCGCCGAAAGCCTGATCCGGCACGGCCTCGTCAAGCGGTAGCACCGGCCGCAGCGCGCGCCCGGGTTGACGATCGGGCGCCCAACGCCGGCGATGCCGGGCAGGTCGACGGGCAGAAGAGAGCGTCGCATCGGGCAATGCTGCCGCCACGCGGCCACTCCACGATTGACATCCGCCGCTGGATCGGAAACACCAGCGACGCTTCTGCCGCGCTCGCATTTTTCGCGCCGGGGTGCGGCTGCCTGCGCTCGTCGTCGAACAAGCGCCCGGAACATTCGAAAGGCTAGCCCATGAATGCCACCGCCCGTCCTCAGCTATTTCCGGGGTTCTTCACCCGCACCCTCGCCGAAGCGGATCCGGAGCTGTTCGGTTCGATCACCGACGAACTCACGCGCCAGTCGGACGAGATCGAACTGATCGCGTCGGAGAACATCGTCTCGCGGGCGGTGTTGGAGGCGCAAGGGTCGGTGATGACCAACAAATATGCCGAAGGTTATCCCGGCAAGCGCTACTACGGCGGCTGCGAATATGTCGATGTCGCCGAGACGCTGGCGATCGAGCGCGCCAAGAAGATCTTCGCAGCCGAATACGCCAACGTGCAGCCGCATTCGGGCGCGCAGGCGAACCAGGCGGTGTTCTTCACATTTCTCTCGCCAGGCGATGCCTTCATGGGCCTGGATCTCGCCTGCGGCGGGCACCTGACGCATGGCTCGCCGGTCAACCAGTCGGGCAAGTGGTTTCGGCCCGTGCCCTATAAGGTCAAGCGCGACACGCACCTGATCGACATGGACGAAGTCAGGGACCTCGCGCTGAAAGAGCGGCCGAAGCTGATCATCGCCGGCGGCTCGGGCTATCCGCGCATCATCGATTTCAAGGCGTTCCGCGAGATCGCCGACGCGGTCGGGGCGATCTTCATGGTCGACATGGCGCATTTCGCCGGGCTGGTCGCCGGCGGCGTGCATCCGAACCCGCTCGACCATGCGCATGTGGTGACCACCACCACGCACAAGACGCTGAGGGGGCCGCGCGGCGGCATGATCCTGTCGCGCGAGGCCGAACTCGGCAAGAAGATCAATTCCGCCGTGTTCCCCGGCCTGCAGGGCGGGCCGCTGATGCATGTGATCGCGGCCAAGGCCGTCGCCTTCGGCGAGGCGCTTCGCCCCGAGTTCCGCACCTATGCCGCCAATATCGTCGCCAATGCCCAGGCGCTCGCCGAGTCACTCCTCGAACAGGGCCTCGACCTGGTCTCCGGCGGCACCGACACGCACCTGATCCTGGTCGACCTCCGCCCGAAGCAGGCGACCGGCAACGTCACCGAAAAGGCGCTGAAGCGCGCCCACATCACCTGCAACAAGAATGGCATCCCGTTCGATCCGGAAAAGCCGATGGTCACCTCCGGCGTCCGTCTCGGCACGCCGGCCGGCACGACGCGCGGCTTCGGCACCGAGGAATTCCGGCAGATCGGCCGGATGATCGGCGAGGTGGTCAACGGCATCATGAAGAACGGCCCGGACGGCGACGGCCAGATCGAGGCGCGGATCAAGGAAGAGGCGACCAACCTCTGCCGCAGGTTCCCGATCTACCAGTAATAAGTTGCAGTCTGCCTGGATTTCGACGAAAGGGCCGCCTTCTGGCGGTCCTTTTGTCTTTTACGGCAGCCGGAAGTCGTTCGGGCAAAGCCATTCCGGCCGGGGCCATGCGCGGCCGGTTGCTCGACGCCTGCGACGCAACTCTGGCGCTGCACGTTCGCCACGGCAGAGATCATTGCCGCGTATCTGCCCGGTCTCGCCCCTAAGCTTGCATTTTACCGGGCGCAGAGCTTATAACCATCGGCGACGAAGCGCTGGCGCACTATAGCTGCCGTTCATATTGGGCGTGATACTGTCCGCCGATCGATTGATTTGAATTCAGGACCTGCAGCACCGACCTGACCGGCGGTGTTGCAGCAGTAGATCGCGGACCCTAGTGGAGCGAATTTGACATTTGAGTCCCACCGAGCTGCGCGGCCTCACTCAAATGTCAAATTCAAAGCTCCACTAGAATCAATGAATTGCTAGTGGTCCTGGGATTCCGACATTTGCGTATGAGCGCGCGGCAAGTGGGATGCAAATGTCGGAATCGGACCACTAGCCCATCCTATTCATCGGCTCAGCGGTAGGGGCGCTGGGCTGGCGGCGGGCGCGGTTTTCGGTTGCGCGTGAAGCGCTGATGCAG
>JARLIU010000102.1 GCA_031291595.1 Ancalomicrobiaceae bacterium
TCCGGTCGTGACCGCTCCTCAGTGCACCTCGGCGATCGTCTTTGGCAGCACCAGCGTTGCCTTGGCGGGCAACTCGCCGAGGGCCATGAAGGCCGGATTGCCGGGCCAGGGGTTGTCCAGCTGGGCCGCGTCGACGGCAACAAAGCCAACTTTCGGATAGTAGCCGGGGTGGCCGACGACGAGGAACAGCGTCTCGCCGGCGCTCCTCAGTTCGGCGAGCGCATGCGTCATCAGCCGCTGGCCTAGCCCCATGCGCTGATGGCCAGGCCGGACGCAGAGCGGCGAGAGGAACGCTGCCGACAGCCGGTTGCCGTCGGGCGTCTCGACACAGGCGCGGGAGAAGGCGATGTGCGCGATGATCTCGCCCGCCGCTTCCGCCACCCATTCGCCGACGACGCAGCCTTCGGCCCGGAGAGCGTTGAGGAAGGTCACGACGTCTTCGGGGCGGAAGGCGAGGTCGGTCAGCGTGTCGATCTCGGCGAAGTCGGCGCCGGTGGCCGGGCGCAAGGTGATATCCATCGGCCGGATCCTTCTTCAACGTGCGCGGCTGCCAGCAGATCGCGCGGCATGTCCCGCCGCCGGCCAGCCGCTCGCCTTGGTTCGCGGCGTTCGCAATTCAAAATGCCCCACCGGGGCGCTTTGCCGGCAGCATGGCTGCCGTCACTGCTTACCCCCTCAGAAATACGCCTGCAGCGGCCGGACGACGAAGTCGCCCTTGCCCATCGCCACGATGCCCTCGGCGGCGGCGATGGCACCGGCAAGCGTGGTGTAATAGGGCACGCGGTGCATCAGCGCGGCACGCCTGAGCGAGCGGCTGTCGGCGAGCGCCTGGGCTCCTTCCGTGGTGTTGAACACCAGCTGCACCCCGCCGTTCTTGATGGCATCGACGATGTGCGGCCGGCCTTCCAGCACCTTGTTGATCTTTTGCGCCGGGATGCCGTTTTCCTGCAGGAAGCGGATGGTGCCGCCGGTGCCGATCACCTTGAAGCCAAGCGCCGACAGCGCCTTGATCGAGGGCAGGACGCGGTCCTTGTCCTTGTCGCGCATCGACACGAACAGCGTGCCGGACATCGGTACGCGGGTACCGGAGCCGAGTTGCGACTTGGCGAAGGCGAGATCGAAGGAATAGTCGAGGCCCATCACCTCGCCCGTCGACTTCATCTCCGGGCCCAAGACCGTATCGACGCCGGGGAAGCGGGCGAACGGGAATACCGCCTCTTTCACCGCCACATGCTTCAACTGCTTCGGCGCCAGCCCGAAACTGTCGAGTGCCTCGCCGGCCATGACGCGCGCGGCGATCTTGGCAACCGGAGTGCCGATGGTCTTGGCGACGAAGGGGACGGTGCGCGAGGCGCGCGGGTTGACCTCGAGCACATAGACCGTGCCGTTCTTGATGGCGTATTGCACGTTCATCAAGCCGCCGACGTTCAAGGCCAGCGCCAGGTCCTTGGTCTGCCGTTCGAGTTCGGCGACGATCTCGGGAGGGAGCGAATGCGTCGGCAGCGAGCAGGCCGAATCGCCGGAATGGATGCCGGCTTCCTCGATGTGTTCCATGATGCCGGCGATGAACACGGTCTTGCCGTCGGCGAGCGCGTCGACGTCGACCTCGATGGCATCCGACAGGTAGCGGTCGAACAACAGCGGCGCCTTGCCCAAAACCATGTTGATCTGGCCGGTCTTGTCGTTCGGGTATTTCGCCTTGACGTCGGCCGGCACCATGCCCGGCAGCGTGCCGAGGATATAGGCGTCGAACTGATCCTCGTCGCGCACGATCTCCATGGCGCGGCCGCCGAGCACATAGGAGGGGCGGACGACCAGCGGGAAGCCGAGATCGGCGGTGACGAGCCGCGACTGCTCGATCGAATAGGCGATGCCGTTCTTCGGCTGGGTCAGTTCCAGCTTGTCCAAGAGGCGCTTGAAGCGGTCGCGGTCCTCGGCGAGGTCGATGGCGTCGGGAGACGTTCCCAGAATAGGCACCCGGGCCTTTTCGAGCGCTTCGGCCAGTTTCAGCGGCGTCTGGCCGCCGAACTGCACGATGACGCCGTGCAGCGTGCCATTCGTCTGTTCGATGCGGATGATCTCCAGCACGTCTTCGGCAGTCAGCGGCTCGAAATACAGCCGGTCCGAGGTATCGTAGTCGGTGGAGACCGTCTCCGGGTTGCAGTTGACCATGATGGTCTCGTAGCCGACGTCCTGCAGGGCGAACGACGCGTGGCAGCAGCAGTAGTCGAATTCGATGCCCTGGCCGATGCGGTTGGGACCGCCGCCGAGAATGACCACCTTCTTGGCGGCAGAGGGTTGCGCCTCGTCGTCGATCCGTCCGGCGAACGGCACCTCGTAGGTCGAATACATGTAGGCGGTCGGCGAGGCGAATTCGGCGGCGCAGGTGTCGATGCGCTTGTAGGCCGGATGCACGTCGAGCCGCTGGCGCAGTGCGCGCACCTCAGCCTCGCCGATACCGGCGAGTTCGGCCAGCCGGGCGTCGGAAAACCCCTGCGCCTTCAAGCCCCTGAGGCTCGCCGGCGTCTGCGGCAGGCCATGGCCGCGGATCTTCGCCTCGGAATCGACGATCGCCTGGATCTGGTCGAGGAACCAGCGGTCGATCTTGCAGGAGGCGTGGATCAGCTCGTGGCTCTGGCCGCGGCGCATGGCTTCGGCGATGAAGCGCAGCCGGTCTGGCGTCGGCGTGCCGAGCACCTTGCGGATGGCGTCCTTGTCGTCGCCCTGACCGAGACCGGGAATCTCGATCTCGTTCAAGCCGGTCAACCCGGTCTCCAGCCCGCGCAGCGCCTTCTGCAGGCTTTCGGCGAAGGTGCGGCCGATGGCCATGACCTCACCGACCGATTTCATCGAGGTGGTGAGCGTCGTCAGGTTCGGGTCGGGCGAGGGGAATTTTTCGAAGGTGAAGCGCGGGATCTTGGTGACGACATAGTCGATGGTCGGCTCGAACGAGGCCGGCGTGGCGCCGCCGGTGATGTCGTTGGCCAGTTCGTCGAGCGTGTAGCCGACGGCGAGCCTGGCCGCGACCTTGGCGATCGGGAAGCCGGTCGCCTTGGAAGCCAACGCCGACGACCGGGAAACACGCGGGTTCATCTCGATGACGACCATGCGGCCGTTGTCCGGATCAACAGCGAACTGCACGTTGGATCCGCCGGTTTCGACCCCGATCTCGCGCAGCACCGCCAGGCTGGCGTCGCGCATGATCTGGTATTCCTTGTCGGTCAAGGTCAGCGCCGGAGCGATGGTGATCGAATCGCCGGTATGCACGCCCATCGGGTCGATGTTCTCGATCGAACAGATGATGATGCAGTTGTCCGTCTTGTCGCGGACCACTTCCATCTCGAATTCTTTCCAGCCGAGCACCGATTCCTCGA
>JARLIU010000009.1 GCA_031291595.1 Ancalomicrobiaceae bacterium
CGTGAAGATGACGCCGTCGCGCCACACGATCGGCTCGTAGGCCGACCAGAACGCCTCGACGAGCCCGATGATCAGCCCGCCCAGCACCGCCCCGGGCAGCGACCCGACGCCGCCGATGATCGCCGCGACCAGCGCCTTCAGCCCGATCGTCGTGCCCATGGAAAAGCTGGTGCCGCCGAAGTGAAGGGTCAGCACGCCGCCGCCGAGCCCGGCGAGCCCCGAAGCAAGCGCGAAGCTCACCACCACCACCCGGCGGGCGTCGATGCCCAGGAGGCCCGCCATCTTGCGGTCGTCGGCGACCGCCCGCCAGATCCGCCCGTAGCGCGTCAGCCGCATCGCCGCAATCAGCGCGACGACGATTGCCACCGCGCCGGCGGCGACGACCATCTGCATCGTCGTTGCCACCACCTCGAACGGACCGTCGGCAAGAACATGCGGTTCGGCCAATACCGGGTTGAGCCAGAGTTCGCGCACGCCCTGGGCGCGCGCCAGAAACTCCTGCAACACCACCGCCAACCCGATGGTGGCGACGAGCAGCGGCTGCGACGATCGGCCGATCAACGGCACGAATACCGCCCGGCCGATCCAGCTGCCGCTGGCCGAGGCAAACGCCAGCGCAGCCAGGAAGGCGAGCGGCAGCGCCGCGCCGGCTGCCGGCAGCCCCAGGCTCAGCGCGAGGGTGACGCCGATGAAGGCGCCATAGGCGCCGAGCGTGGCGATATCGCCGAAGGCGAGGTTGATGCGGTTGGTCAGCCCGTACACCAGGCTGTAGGCCAGCGCCAGCAGCGCATAGAGCGCGGTCGAGGGGCCGGCGTTGACGAACTGCTGCAGGAAGTAGCCGGTCTGCGGCCCAACGGTGAAGAAGCCGTGCCGTGCCGCCTCGCCGGCCCGCTTCAGCCCGTTGAGCGCCAGCGACTGCGCTTCGAGGTCGGTCAGCCAGCGGTGGTTGATGAGGTCGAGCCGCGTCTGCGACATCGGACCGTCGACGGTTTCGACCGCCCTCAGCCAATCCTTGTGCTCGTCGAAGCCGGTGCCGAAGAAGCGGCAGCTGATGCGCCGCGGCATCGACGTGCCGCCCGCATCCCCCTCGCGCGCGTTGTCGCCGGGCGCGGCGCTGTAGTCGACGACGACCCGGTCGGCCGTGTTCGGATCCGCCGCCAGCTTCAACAGCGTGATCACCGCCCCCGGCGGCTCGACGACCGAGATCAGGCTGGCGCAAATATCGGTCTGGCGCGCGTCGATGCCGCCGCAACTCGCCAGAACCGCGGCGGCGAGGACAAGCACCAGGGCAGGGAGAAGGCCTCTCAGACGCCTCATTTCTCGGTTTTCAGACGCTCGGCGATCATCGGCGCGAAATAGGTCAGGATCCCGTCCGCACCGGCACGCTTGAACGCCAGCAGGCTTTCGGTCGCGGCGCGGTCGAGATCGAGCCAGCCGTTGCCGGCGGCTGCCTGGATCATCGCGTATTCGCCCGACACCTGATAGGCAAAGGTCGGTACCCGGAACGCCTCCTTCAGCCGCCAGAGGATGTCGAGATAGGGCATGCCGGGCTTCACCATGATCAGGTCGGCGCCTTCGGCAAGATCGAGTTCGGCCTCGCGGATCGCTTCGTCGCCGTTGGACGGATCCATCTGATAGGTGCGCTTGTCGCCTTTCAAGGTCTTCGCCGTGCCGATGGCGTCGCGGAACGGACCATAGAAGGCCGAGGCATATTTTGCCGAATAGGCCATGATCTGTACGTGCGTGAAGCCGGCCTCGTCGAGCCCGGCGCGGATGGCGCCGACACGCCCGTCCATCATGTCCGACGGTCCGATGATGTCGGCGCCGGCCGCCGCCAGCACGATCGACTGTTCGACCAACTGGGCCACGGTCTCGTCGTTGACGATCTCCTCGCCGACCATCAGCCCGTCGTGGCCGTGGCTGGTATAGGGATCGAGCGCCACGTCGACCATCAGGCCGACATCGGCGACGGCGGCGCGGATCGCCTTCACCGCCCGGCAGACGAGATTGTCGGGATTGAGCGCTTCCGAGCCGGCATCATCGCGCAGATTGGGGTCGGTATAGGGGAACAGCGCGATGACCGGGATGTGCAGTTCGGAGGCGTGCTGGGCTGCCTTGACCGCCTCGTCGATGCTCAGGCGGAACACGCCGGGCATGGACGGGACCGGATCGCGGCGGGCCTCGCCGTCGACGACGAAGATCGGCCAGATGAGATCATCGACCGTCAACAGGTTTTCGCGCACCAGCCGGCGCGACCAGTCGGTGCGGCGGGTGCGGCGCAGCCGCCGTCCGGCGAGAATGGCGTCGACATCGATCCCCCTGCCGATGCCCTTGGCATGCTTGACCGCGTCCATGTGTGCTGCGCTCCTCGAGCTGTTTGTTGCGGCGGACATTAGCGCAAGTTTTATTCGCATGTCGGGTGTTTTGCGCATGTCTGCGTCACACCGCTCGGCCGCCGCCGGTCGAATCGGTGCAAGACTGGTGCGAGCCGCCGGTTGACGCGGATTGTGCCTGCTTCTAAACGTCGATTCCAGCGGTTGAAGCGCGTTCATTCGGGTGCGGATTGCTGGGGGCGGACGTGTCGCAGAGTGCCATGGGTGGACAATCGCCTCGCCCCAACTGGTGGACGCGTGCCGCCGGCGTCCAGATGGTCGTCATCCGGCTGATCGCGCTGGTGCTGCTCGCGGTCGGGCTACTCGAATGGGCTGAACTGATCGGCGCGGTGGAGCTGCACAAGGTCGCCTTCTTCAGCCTCAACCTGCAGGCGCAGGCCGCAGAGCTGTTCTTTGCCGTGGCCGATCTCGTCGCCGCGGTCGGTCTGTGGCTGATGGCCGGTTGGGGCACCGTCGTCTGGCTGACGGCTGCCGCGATCCGCATCTGCCGCCACACGGTGTTCGCCTCGACCTACGGCTGGTCGCCGATCGAGACCGCGCTAGACGTCGGCGCCATCGTCCTGTTCCTGCTGCTGATGGTACTTGTCCGGCGCGAGCGGCGCATCGACAGCGTGCGCCAGCGCGAGTCCCGCCGCAGTCTCGGCACCGATTGAGCCGCTGGCGCCGGTCGTGGCGGGCAGGGGAGGCGGCAGGCGGCCGGGCGGCAGCTGGGGTCGCGGTCGCGGGCGGGGCATTGACGCTTTGAACCGGGTTCCGGGCCCTGGCGACCAGCAACCCGAGGCGGTAGTTCGCTCGAGGTGAAGCCCCTATCGCTGGTCTGCCGCTGCGACGACGGCGACACGCCAAGCCGCGTCATAACGTCGCCCTGCAATCTCTGGGATCGGATGACAGTCGCCAAACTGATGAAATCTCAATGCGATTCAAATTGGATCGAGCCGGTGTAGCGAAACGGATCCACAGGCTTTCCCCAGTCTACCCCGACAATTGCAGTAAAGACTATGATGACTCGTTAAGGATGCGGTGAGGCACTTCCGATTCACATTTATTTAATAATGGCACTTAATCCGATTTTAGATCCATCGCTGTAGTGTTCACCTACACACGGCAGCACAGCTGTCGAAAATAAAGAAGAGAACAGCGAGGCGAAATCCAATGCTGAATGCCAAAAAGGCGGTTGAAGCACTTGCCCAGGCCGATGGCGATGTTGCAGTCAAACCGCTCTACCTCGAGGCACTCACCCTTGTCGAGCGGCTGCATCGCCGGCTGCTCGACGTGATCAAGGACGAATTCGACCGCATGGGGCGTGATGACGTCAACTCGGTCCAGGCGCTGTTGCTGTTCAACATCGGCGGCTCCGAACTGACGGCCGGCGAGCTCAGAACGCGCGGCTACTACCTCGGCTCCAACGTCTCCTACAACCTGAAGAAGCTAGTTGAATCCGGCTACGTCAAACACGAGCGCTCGCGCATCGATCGTCGTTCGGTCCGCGTCAGCCTGACCGACAAGGGCCGCGACGTGGCGGACGTGATCGATCGCCTGTACGAGCGCCACATGCGTTCGATCGAGCAGGTCGGCGGCATCGGTCCGGCCGAGTTCCGCGTGCTCAACAAGTCGTTGCATCGCCTGGAGCGCTTCTGGACGGACCAGATCCTCTACCGGCTATGAGACTGGAACAACACGCGAATTGAGCGTGAATATCGGGCAAGTCGGGGCGCCGAAGTGCATGAAAATGCACTCCGGCGCTTTACGTTGCACGCCAGTTGCGGGACAGTGGCGTACACGTGAGTCGTGAGGCCGATCATGCTTACACGCATCAAAAAGGCGATAGTTAGCTGGTATCAGGGCAGCGCAAGCGTTGACGTAAAAGAACCCAAAGATGGAAAGTTTACGGTTACCTTTCAATCCAATCAACATTGGACGGCAAAGGTAGCACACTCAATTGTTAGGCTTTTGTCATCGCTTAAAGCGTTTTGGCTTAAAGAGTGGCGATGGATAGTTATGGCTTCAATAGCCATAAGTGGTTTGGTCTTGACGATCTTAAAGCTAAAAACTTGAAGGTTGCTGGCCGGGCGTTACTCAGGCTGGACAGTTTGCACCTTGGTGCTTCGGTCTGCTCCCACCGTCTCCAGTTGGATTTCTGAGGTCTGGCTGATCCCTCTTTGCGCTTCTACTTTCAGCGCCGCAGCAACCTTAGTAATATAGTAGTATTTGTACAGTATTCTGTCAACAAAATATTGAAGTGCTTTTAACATAGTTCTGTACACACCAGATGCATTACAAACCAGAAATATCCCACTGAAGTTGCTGCTCGTATTTTTCTGGACCGACCAGATCCTCTACCGGCTGTGAGCGAAAGCGCTCCGAGACGCTGACGATGGAAGCCGGGCCGCCGCCCGGCTTCTGGCGTTTTGGGCATTGGATCACCGGGTTGCGCGCCGGCCCACGGCAGGCCTTGCGGCACGCCACGATCGACGACCGGCCGCCAGCACGATCACGTTCCCGTGCATGCATCCGGCGTCAACCATTTACCATCTTGAATCAGCCACATTACGATGAAAATGGACGGGTGTCGCAGCGGCGGCAATTCGGTCGATCCCGCGCCGCGACCACGGTCGCATCGACCGACCGGAAAGACACAGCGTTCCGGGGAAGTGTTCCCGGCATTGCCGTCATCCCCGGGCTCGCGTTGCCGTTGGGCGCCCGTCCGTGTAAACGATCCGGCCGGCGCTTGGCCGCGATCCCCAGTTGACCGTCTATCAGAACCCGGAGTTCTCCCCGTGTCGGATGCTGCGAACGTGAAGACCCTGCCGAAGTTCAGCCGCCGTACCCTGTTGGCCGGCACCGCCGCGGCCTGGGCGTTCCGGGCGACCGGCGCCTTTGCCGAGGACCCGACGGTCGATCAGCTGGTGCGGGGCCAGCAGAAGGAATGGCAGGACAAGTTCGACAATGGCGCGGCAACCCCGGTCAGCGAGCTCAAGTCCGACCACCCGCTGCTGTCGCCCGATACCGCGGGCAACATCGAGGCGGCGATCCCGATCATGCAGGATATCGTCGCCAAGGGCGGCTGGCCCAAGGTGCCGGATCGCCAGCGCCTGAAGATCGGCAGCCGGCTCGACGCGGTGGTCAAGCTGCGCCAGCGCCTGACCATCTCCTCGGACTTGCCGCCGCAGCAGGTCGGCTATTCCGACATCTTCGATTCGTACGTCGACGCGGCGGTGAAGCGGTTCCAGGTCCGCCACGGCCTGATGCCGACCGGCATCGTCGACCAGCCGCTGTTCAACATCATGAATGTCTCGGCGGAGACACGGTTGCAGCAGCTGGAGACCAATCTCATCCGCGTGCGCTCGATGTCGGGCTTCCTCGGCGACCGCTACGTCTTCGTCAATATTCCGGCAGCCGAACTGGAAGCGGTCGAGGGTGGGCGGGTCGTCGCGCGCCACAACGCCGTCGTCGGCAAGATCGACGCCCAGACGCCGATCCTGACCTCCAAGATCCAGGAGGTCACCTTCTATCCCTACTGGAACGTGCCGGTGTCGATCATCCGCAAGGACCTTATTCCGGAGATGAAGAAGGACCCGGATTATCTCACCAAGGAGCACATCCGGATCCTCGACACCAAGGGCCACGAAATCCCGCCCTCCTCGATTAATTGGGATTCGGATGAGGCGTCGAAATATTGGTTCCGCCAGGATCCCGGCGAGATCAACGCCATGGCGACCATCAAGATCACCTTCCCGAATCCGTACGACGTCTACATGCACGACACGCCGTTCCGTAACCTGTTCGGCGAGAACGGGCGCTTCTATTCGCACGGCTGCATGCGCATCCAGAACGTGCGCGAACTCGTCGGCTGGCTGTTGCGTGACACGCCGCCGTGGACGCTGGACCAGATCGACGCGACGATCGCCGCCGGCACCCATGTCGAAGTGAAGCTGAAGGCGGCGGTGCCGGTCTACACCAACTACATCACCGCCTGGGCGACGCGCGAAGGCATCATCCACTTCCGCGACGACATCTACGGCCGCGACGGCATCGGCGAGTTGGCCCAGCTCGCCAACGTGATGGAAGAGTAAGCAACGGGCGCCTGCGGGCGCCCGAACGTCATCCGGCCGACGGTCGGTCGTGTCGCGGAAGACCGGCGGCGGTCCTACCGCTCCGCCTTCCTCTCTGCCTCGCTCAATTCGCCCAGGACTGTCTCGAAATCCTTGGCCTCGCGGAAATTGCGGTAGACCGAGGCGAAGCGCACGTAGGCGACGTCGTCGAGACCCTTCAGGCCTTCCATCAGCAGTTCGCCGATCTGCGCCGAGGCGACCTCGGCCTCGCCGAGGTTCTCCAGTTGCCGGACGATGCCGGACACCATGCGCTCGACCTTTTCCACATCGACCGGACGCTTGCGGAGCGCCACCTGCACCGACCTGACCAGCTTGTCGCGGTCGAACGGCACCCGGCGTCCCGAGCGTTTGATGACGGTGAGTTCCCGGAGCTGCACCCGCTCGAAGGTGGTGAAGCGCCCGCCGCACACCGAACAGACGCGGCGGCGCCGGATTGCCGTGCCGTCCTCGGTCGGACGCGAGTCCTTCACCTGCGTATCGTCACCGGCACAATAAGGGCAGCGCATAACACCTCGCTCGGCTGAACCGTGCGCCCGGAGCCCGTTCCCTCGAGATCGGGCCGATCCGACCGGAACAGGCTCGAGCCAATGGCCTTCGGGCAGTTCCTGGATGGACTGGACAGGCCATCCGATCGGGACTTGCTGTCGGCGCCGGTCGATCGCCGTATTTCACGCGTCCGTCTCCCGAATTCAAGGGCTGGACGACAACTTACGCCGGAAAACCAGTAATTGGGTGGGCGGTAGGCGGTGGGGGCTGTAAACGCGTCACACCTTCTGCCGGATCACCCCCAGCCAGCCGAGGCCGCGATAGGTCTCGTAGCCGGGCGTGCGGTGAAATGCGATGAGGTCGCCTGAGCCGGTACGATAGTGGCCGGAGGGCTGATGGTTGGTCGAGATCGTCAGGGTTTCACTGAGGATGCCGGCGTTGTCGGATGCGGCGATGACCCGTCCGTGCGCGTCGACCAACATCACGCGGGTCGTCTGCGCCTCCTGCGGCGACAGCCGCACGCCCTTGACGATGGCGCTCGCCTGCGGCTCCCAATCGAAATGGATGGCGAGCAGGCCGCGCACCGCGCCATGGGCATCGCCGCGCTCGCGCACCGGGGTGGCGAAGGTCGAGACCTGGGCATCGTCCAGCAGCGGCTCGACGGTGATGTCTTCGGCGTGGAAATCGTCGCCGGTGGCCAGCCGGACCGCCGAGCGGAACCAGCTGCGATCGGCGACGCTGCGGCCGGCGGCGTCGAAGCGATCGGGCCGGCCGTTGGCGAGCACCGTCCCGTTGGTGTCGATCAGCCAGAGGTCGAGGTAGACGGTATAGGCCCTGAGGATGACGCCGAGCCGCTCCGAGGCATGGGCGCAGCGGGCCGGATCCGGCGCCGACGCCGCGTCGACGATTGCGGCATCGGTCGCCCACCAGCGCACGTCGCAGCTGCGTTCATAGAGATTGCGGTCGATCAGTTCGATGGCGTTCAAGGCGAGGTCCATCAGCCGGTTGCCCTGCGCGCTCTCGGCCATCGCCTCGGCCAGCTTGGTGAGACCGCCGATCTCGCTGGCCAACTCGCTTTCGAGCGAGTCCGACAGGGTGGCGAATTCGGTCGATATGTCTTTGACTTCGTTCGAGACGACGGCAAAGCCGCGGCCCGCCTCGCCGGCGCGCGCCGCCTCGATCAGCGCATTGAGCGCCAGGATCTTCATGCGATGGGTAATGGCGCGGATGGCGCCGATCTTGGCTGTGGCGACGCGCTGCGCAGCGTTGGAGCGACTGACGATGTCGGAAATCATGATCTCGGACTGAGCTGCTGCTGCCATGCGCCCCACCTTCCGCGTCGAACCGGCCTGTCGCGTCGATGGAGTTTGTTCAAAGGGGCTTAATAATGTCCGAACAATCACGCACATCATGCTGATAGTGCGCTGTCCGCATTGCACAATTCGGACAGGCTGTCGGCGCGGGGCGGGAAATACGCCGCATGAATAGGCAATTCGTGTGAATTGCATGCAATGAACCGCGGCGTGTCGCAAAGTGCGGCGCATCGGTCGTGGTGACACGCCCCTGCCGACAGAACCGGGCCGCCGCTGCGGCCGCCATTGCGTGCCTGATGTCGTGGCACCGGGCGGACCGCCATCGCGGATCCCCGCTGACGCCCGGCCATATCGGTGCCGCGACCGGCGGGTTGGTCGCCCGCGATTTCACCAGCGGTCGGTCAGGTCGCCTTGGCGTAGCTGGTGATGCGATATTGCGTGCACGACAGCCCGAGCGCCGCCTTGAGCGTGCCGAGGCCGAGGCTCTGATAGTAGCCCCACGGCCGCCCAAGCACGAGTTCGGGGACGACCGCCAGCGGCCCGGCGATGTTGGGCAGCGGGATCTTGGCATCGCCCGTCGCCGTCGTCAGCACCGCGCCGAAGTAGACGAGCCCGATCTCGGCTCCCATGGCGATGGCATGCGCCTCGCCCGAGCCGATCGTCACCCAGCGTTCCGAACAGATCTGGTCGATGGTCAACCCGGCCTTCCAGGTCATGCGGCGGAACACGCCGCCGCAGGTGTCGCTCGGCCCGGTCAGATTCAAGTCCTTGATGGTCTTCGACACATTGGACAGGTCGGTGGCCTTGAGGCCGATCTCCTTCAGCGCCTTGACGACGATCATCCAGCCCTCTTCGGCAACTTCCGGTCCGATGTTGGGGCCGACGCCGATGCCACCGCCATAGGCCTTGATCACCCATTGCTCGCCGAGGTCGTTCAGCAGCGTCATTTCCAGCATGCCGGCGGCGATCCCCGCCTTGATCGGCAGGCCGAAGGTATTGACGCTGATGACGCACCAGCAGCCGGGCGGCGCCTTGTAGGTGCGAAAATGCAGCTTCTCCTCGGGCTCGGGCGGATAATCCGGCACTTCCGACGGCGCCAGTTGCACGCCGTACCAGCGGATCAGCACCGCCCGCCAGAAGCCGTCGTTGTTGGCTGCCTCGATCTTGAACGACGCGGCGTCGGTGTCGCCCTGCTTGATCTTGAGGTTGATGCGCATGCCCGGATATTTCGTCGTGATGTAATTGGCGACCGCATCGATGCGGCGGCCGGAGAGGTCGAGGTTCTTCGCCGCATTGCCGGTGCGGCTGGCGCTGCCGATCAGATCGATCCAGGCATTGGGGTTGGCCCGCATCTTCGGAATGAAGTATTTGTCGATCCAATCCTTGTGCGCCGGCAACAGCTCGGCCGAGCCGGTGGCGAATTGCGTCAGCCGCGCGCCGACGAGACGGCCGGATTCGGTAAAGGGATACAGCGGGGCATTGGGAGCGGGCATGGAGAACCTCGTGAAAAATGGCGAGAAATAGTGACAAAACTTACGTTGGCCGATCGCAACGGGTGCCCGCTGCTCGGCCGGAAACAGACCCGCCTCAACCTGTCGCGCCGGCCAAACGCCGCCACCGCCCGGTCGCGCTGCCGGGCGCCGCGAGCGCAAGCCGAATTGCATTTCAAGCCAGACGTTCCCGATCCTAGCCCGTCTTATGCGCGAGGCGGGGGCTTTTGGGCTGGCGGATGTAGCCTAAGCGATTGTTGTGTCGTAGGATTTGGTTGTCGAAGCCAACCCTTTCCACCTCGCACGCTGCGCCACACCCGCCATGACCGTTGATAC
>JARLIU010000103.1 GCA_031291595.1 Ancalomicrobiaceae bacterium
CCGACGTGCGCAATACGTGTGCGGCCGATGGCGGCGTCAAGCCGTGCTGAGGAGACCTCAATTTGCTCGCTGAAGTTCTTGCAGCGTGAACGCGAAATCTCGTTTCGTCATTGCGAGCGCAGCGAAGCAATCCAGAAAGCCCCGAAAGCAAGACTGGATTGCTTCGCTGCGCTCGCAATTGTCTGTTCGGGGTTTGGTATTGTCAGGATGACGGGGTGGAGCAAGTGCCCTTGAGTGACAAGAGGCACGTGCTCATTTGGCCGCAGGCGGTCAGGTGCCGTCATTGCTCGCAGCCGGTGCCCGCACAATCCAGAGGCCGGCGCGAAGATCGATGCCCCTCCCCGCCTTCACCATGCCGGGGCATTCCCCAGAAACCGTGACACCGCGGGCTTTTCTCAGAGGCGCATCCCGCCTATAAGGCGTGGTTCGACGGCGGCAATGCCGCCTTCGGCTCGTTTGAGGCATGACGATGTGGCTTGGGCTCGACGTTTTCGGCTCGGCCGGCCGACGCTTGTGGTGGCCGGCGGGCCAGTCCCGCCCAAGGCCGTGGCGCCGCCTCGATCGAACGTCCGGGTCATTAGTTGGAAAGACGGAACCGCGCATGGCCGCTGCCAAAAAGCCCTTCGACACCGAGATGATCCGCGAACTGGCACTTCTCCTTGCCGAAACGGATCTGACTGAAATCGAGGTTTCGCAGGGCGACTTGCGCATCCGCGTCGCCCGCACCGTGACGATCAGCGCGCCGGTCAGCGTGCAGACAACCGCCCCTGTCGCCGTCGCGGCGCCGATCGATGCGCGCCTCGGCCCCGGCGCTCCGCACGCGCCGCAGGCGACCGACCTTGCCAATCACCCGGGTGTGGTGAAGTCGCCGATGGTCGGCACGGCCTATCGCGCCCCGGAGCCGGGCTCCGCCGTGTTCATCGAGGTCGGCGACAAGGTGCGCGAGGGGCAGACGCTGCTCATCATCGAGGCGATGAAGACGATGAACCAGATCCCGGCGCCGCGCGCGGGGACCGTCACGGCCATCCTGGTCGACGATGCCCAGCCGGTCGAATACGGCGAACCGCTCGTCGTCATCGAATGAGCGGAGAACGGCGCATGTTCTCCAAGATCCTGATTGCCAATCGCGGCGAGATCGCCCTCCGGGTATTGCGCGCCTGCAAGGAACTCGGCATCCGCACCGTCGCGGTGCATTCGACCGCCGATGCCAACGCCATGCATGTGCGGCTGGCGGACGAGAGCGTCTGCATCGGCCCGCCGGCGGCGCGCGACAGCTATCTGAACATCCCGCAACTGGTCGCGGCCTGCGAGATCACCGGCGCCGAGGCGGTGCATCCGGGCTACGGCTTCCTGTCGGAAAATGCCCGCTTCGCCGAGATCGTCGAAGCGCACGGCGTGAAGTTCATCGGCCCGTCGCCCGAACACATCCGCATCATGGGCGACAAGATCGAGGCCAAGCGCACGGT
Source organism: Ancalomicrobiaceae bacterium (assembly GCA_031291595.1). Classification (GTDB taxonomy): domain Bacteria; phylum Pseudomonadota; class Alphaproteobacteria; order Rhizobiales; family Ancalomicrobiaceae; genus CAIYYN01. Next base: position 1,467 of record JARLIU010000103.1, read on the forward strand.
GAAGGCGCTCGGCATTCCCGTCGTGCCGGGCTCGGACGGCGGCGTCACCAACGAGGCGGATGCCTTCAGGGTCGCTGCCGAGATCGGCTATCCCGTGCTGATCAAGGCGTCGGCCGGCGGCGGCGGCCGTGGCATGAAGGTGGCCCAGACGGCCGACGACCTTGCCGAGGCGTTTGCCACCGCCCGGTCGGAATCCCGCGCCGCCTTCGGCGACGACAGCGTCTATATCGAAAAATACCTCCAGCGCCCCCGCCACATCGAGATCCAGGTGCTCGGCGACGGCATGGGCAGCGCCATTCATCTGGGCGAGCGCGATTGTTCGTTGCAGCGCCGGCATCAGAAGGTGTGGGAGGAGGCGCCTTCGCCGGCGCTGAACGCCGAAGAACGCGATCGCATCGGCGGCGTCGTGGCGAAGGCCATCGGCGATCTCGGTTACGCCGGCGCCGGCACCATCGAGTTCCTTTACGAGAACGGCGAATTCTACTTCATCGAGATGAATACCCGCCTGCAGGTGGAACATCCGGTGACCGAGGCCATCACCGGCATCGATCTGGTCAACGAGCAGATCCGCGTGGCGTCGGGGGCCGGGCTCTCGGTCCGCCAGGCCGACGTCAAGTTCAACGGCCACGCCATCGAGTGCCGCATCAATGCGGAGAATCCGGCGACCTTCACGCCGTCGCCCGGCCGCATCTCCTATTACCATCCGCCGGGCGGGCTCGGGGTGCGCGTCGATTCAGGCGTCTACCAGGGCTACAATATCCCGTCCTACTACGACAGTCTGATCGGCAAACTGATCGTGCACGGGCGGAACCGGGTCGAAACGCTGATGCGGCTGAGGCGCTGCCTGGACGAATTCGTCGTCGACGGCATTTCGACGACCATCCCGCTGTTCCGCAATCTGGTCGACAACCAGGATATTGCCAACGGGCTGTACGACATCCACTGGCTCGAGCGTTATCTCGCCACCAAGCCGGACTTGGGCGAGGGCTGACGGGCACCTAGTGGAGCGAATTCGACATTTGAGTCCCAGCGCGCGGGGAGAGACGAACTCAAATGTCGAATTCAAAGCGCCACTAGAGTCAATAAGTTGCTAGTGGTCCTTTGACTCCGACATTTGCTTGAGCCCGTGCGGCAAGTGGGGCGCAAATGTCGGAGTCGGACCACTAGGGAGGTGAAAGCCGAAGCGACGCAAGGCTGATCGGAGGGTGAGGCAAGCATGGCCGCCAGGGGCTCCGGACCGCATATCACGCCCGAGGTGCTGTTGAAGGCCTATGCGGTCGGTATCTTTCCGATGGCGGAATCGGCCGACGATCCGAGCCTGCATTGGATCGAGCCGGAAATGCGCGGCATCCTGCCGCTCGACCACTTCCATGTGCCGAAGCGGCTGGCGCGCACGATCCGCTCCGACCGGTTCGAGGTCGCGGTCGATCGGGACTTCGATGCGGTGATCGACGGCTGCGCCGCCCCCGCCCCTGGCCGACGGAAAACCTGGATCAACAGCCGCATCCGCCGGCTCTACGGCGAACTGCACCAGCTTGGCCATTGCCATTCGGTCGAGACCTGGCTCGACGGCAGGCTGGTCGGCGGGTTGTATGGGCTGAAGCTCGGCGCCGCCTTCTTCGGCGAGAGCATGTTTTCCCGCGCCACCGATGCCTCCAAGGTGGCGCTGGTGCACCTGGTCGCCCGGCTCAAGGCCGGCCGCTACCGCCTGCTCGATACCCAGTTCATTACCGAGCATCTGACACAGTTCGGCGCCATCGAGGTTCCGCGCACGACCTACCAGGTCGCGCTCGAGGCCGCGCTCGAGGCTAATGGCGCCGATTTCTTTCGGCTGCCGCGCGCCGGCGTCTCAGGGGCTGTCGCCTTGCAGGCCGTGCAGGCAGCGGACGGCTGATCGGCGCTACGCCGGTATCGGTTGACGGCTTTCGTCATAGGCCGTTCGCACGGCGATTGCGCCTCGATCATGCGATCGATCGCCGTCGACGCTGGCTCATTGGTCGGGCGACGGGCGAGTTGCCGCAGGCTTGACGCTCGGCCGGGACTCGCTCGCCGGGGTGGGCTTGGCGTCGGCGGAAGGCTTCGGGTCGGCGTCGGGCGACAGGGCGGTCGCCGGCACGTCCTGCGAC
>JARLIU010000104.1 GCA_031291595.1 Ancalomicrobiaceae bacterium
CTTGCTCCCAACAGGATGACGATCAACGGGTTGCGAAAGCGGGCTAGAAACGTCAGCCACAACGGCGTCCGCTTTTCCGACGCCGCATCGTTGCGTCCGTAGGTTGCCAATCGCGCCCGCGCTTCCGCCATCGTCAGGCCGGCGGGGGTCGTCGTCAGGCGGGCGAGCCGGTCGTCGAGCGGACCTGTCCCGAAATCGTCGGTCTGGGGATCATGCAGTGCGGCGCCGGGTGTGTCGCGCGTGGCCGGCTTCGGGGTGTCGCTGTGGTGATCGGTCGCGTTCATTCGGTTGGCCTTCGGCGAGGGGGGATGAGCTTCGTCGGCGCCATCGCCTGTGTGATGGTTCGGCCCTCATTCCCGGTGTGCGCGGACCGTCGTTCCGGTCGACTCGGCCCCGCGCAGGCTCTATCTGAGACTTTGAACGCGCTGCGAACCGCCTCGCTCCAGCATGGGCTCGGCGATGGCGCACCGGTTCGCGCCCAGCACAGGCCAATTCGCTCTCAGCTACGCCAAATACCCAGAATGGCAACAGATTCGGGAAATACTCAGTGCCGGGACATGGGTGAATGCCGTCTCTGTCGCCCAAGAGCGCAGAGGATAACCTCGACGCGCAAATCGTCGAGGCCCAGACTTGAGCCATCCTCCGGTCCAGTCGTCAGCCTTCCGATGTTCACCTATCGCAAATGCGCTCTGGAAGGAGACACACATGTCGAAGGACAGCGAACTGCAAAAGTTGGTCTTGACTGAACTGGCCTGGGAGCCAAGCGTGACGGCCGGCCATATCGGCGTCACGGCTTTGAACGGGTTGGTGACGCTCTCCGGCCACGTCGAAACCTACGTGCAGAAATTTGCAGCCGAAAAGGCCGTGCGGCGCGTCAAGGGCGTCAAGGCCGTCGCCGAGGAAATCGAAGTCCGTCTGCCGTCAGGTGTGAGCCATGCCGACGACGACATCGCCACCGCGGCCGCCCAGCACATTTCCTGGGACGTGTCCTTGCCGCATAACTCCGTCATGGCCAAGGTGGAGAAGGGCTGGGTGACGCTGACCGGTCAGGTCGGCTGGCACTACCAGCAAGAGGCGGCGGAACATGACGTGCGCGGACTGCACGGAGTCATCGGCGTCTCCAATGACATTACGCTGAAGCCGCGGGTCAACGTCGCCAACCTCAGCGACGATATCATGCACGCCATGGACCGGTCCTGGTTCTTCGACAAGGAAACAGTGCATGTCCGCGCCGAGGGCGGCAAGGTCATTCTGACCGGCTCGGTTCCCAGCTGGCATGATCGGATGTTGGCCTCGACAACTGCCTGGTCGGCGGCCGGTACGACCGAAGTCGAAAACGATCTGGTCATAGGCTGAACCTGCGACGGCGGCGGTCTGCCCCTCGGCAGACGGCATCGACCGAAGATCGATCTCGCGGACCACCCCGCGAACCGACAGCCGGAATCGATCGGATGAAGCCGGAGCGCAGCAGATTAGGGGCCTTAGATGACATCCCTGTTCACCGTCGTGAAGACCATTGTCGCCGTCGCCATCCTCGGATGCATCGCAGCCGTGGCCTTCATCTATTCCGGCCTCTACGACGTTTCGGCCACCACCCCGGACAACGCGGTTGTCGCCTGGGCCGTCCACGCCATATCGGAAGCCTCGGTCGCCGCCCGGCTCGGAGTCAACACAGTGCCAGCGGGGCTCGACAAGCCCGAGACGATCAGGGCTGGTGGCAGGCTGTTCGTTGAGAACTGCGCCGTTTGTCATGGCGCTCCCGAGTTGGCGCCGACTCCGATCGCACAAGGCTTGAATCCGTCGCCTCCAAACTTGTTTGCGGCAACGCGCAAACCGGATGAGAAGGAGAACTTCCAGTTCATCAAGTACGGGGTCAAGATGACGGCGATGCCCGGCTTTGGCAGATCGCTAGGCGACGACCAAATCTGGCAGACCGTGGCTTTCCTTCACAAACTGCCCGGAATGTCGAAGTCCGACTATGCGAATTCGACTGCAGCGATGGTTCCAACTACGAATTGATGGTTGCCCCCCATCGTTACGCCGTGCGTCTCGATCGAGCCGGAAGTCGCCCATTCGTCTATTGAATGGCGGCACCGCCTGAAGGTTGTCCTGCCTGCGCTGGGGATGACGCCCGGGTCTTGAAGCGCACGCCGTCAGTCGTCGAAGCCGACAGCAGCGGCAGCGCAGAGTGCGCAGCGTCCCGCTGCTAGACGTTATGACCGTGCATTGAGTTCGGTGGTCCACCCCCTCGTGCAATAGAGAAACGAGGGTTGCTCGGACGAACCGAGCCGAGCCTCATGCACGGTCATAACGTCCAGGTCGTGGCGTTGGCGCCGATAAGCGACGACTGAAACTGCCAGTGTGTGGTCGATCGACCATCAGCCGTGCGATAGGCAAATCGACGGAGTCCGGCGACGTCTGCGTTTCGGCGAGCAACCTCGGCGGTGTTGAGCTTCAGTTTTCGATGGGCGAACTGCTAGAGGGTTCGCCACACGTGTACGCTGCCATTTGACCACCACCACCGGCGCCAGGCGCAGCAGGAACCACCAGCCGCCTTCCGGCAGTGCCAGCAGTACGCAAGCACCGATCAAACTGCGATGAATGGTTGCGCCGAATAATGGCAGTCTCATCGAAGTACCCAGATCCGGTCACCGTTGGAATAGAAGCCCATGACCTTCTCTTCGGTCCTGTAGCCCCTTCCGACTGTTCGCAGCAGGGACCGTCGACAGGATCGAGCAGACCTGCAGTATCTTGAGGTCTGTGTGGCCGGCATTCCCCCGATACGGGCCCGACGGCGATCGCCCGACCAAAGCAGCCAGTTCATGCCGTGCCCACGCTGCGAACCCGGGCGCCGGTGTGGCAACCCATCCAGTCCGTCAAGGGCGGCTCGTGTCGATGCGACCTGGGTAGCTTCCGAGCCTGTCACGGATCGCGCCATGCGCGGTAGCCTCGATTCGAAGCCGCTCCGGATTGGGGCAGTCGGCGCCTGAACGACAGGCTAACGAGAGGTACGCTCAAGTGAACGCTCCCGATATCAAGGCCCAATTCGCGACCGCCACGCCTGAGGCGGGAACGCCGGATGCGTCGTTGCTCCTGTCGGCCGACGAACTTGCGCTGATGGATGCCTACTGGCGGGCGGCCAACTATCTGTCGGTCGGGCAGATCTATCTTTACGACAATCCGCTCCTCAAGGAACCGTTGACCCAGGCGCACGTCAAGCCGCTGGTCGTCGGCCATTGGGGCACGACGCCGGGACAGAATTTCATCTACGTGCACCTCAACCGCGTCATCAAGGCCCTCGATCTCGACATGATCTATATTGCCGGCCCGGGTCACGGTGGTCCGGCTCTGGTCGCCAATACCTATCTCGAAGGATCCTATTCGGAGATCTATCCCGATATCAGCCAGGACGAAGCCGGGTTGAAGAAGCTCTTCACCCAGTTCTCGTTTCCCGGCGGCATATCGAGCCATGTCGCGCCGACGACGCCGGGATCGATCCACGAGGGCGGTGAACTCGGCTATTCCCTCAGCCATGCGTTCGGCGCGGCCTTCGACAATCCGGAGTTGATCGTCGCCTGCATCGTCGGCGACGGCGAGGCGGAGACCGGGCCGTTGGCGACCGCCTGGCAATCGACCAAATGCCTCGATGCGGCGAGCGACGGCGCGGTACTGCCGATCCTGCATTTGAACGGCTACAAGATCAGCAACCCGACGCTACTGGCCCGCATCGAGCCGGAGGAACTCGCGCAGTTCTTCCGCGGTTGCGGCTGGGCGCCGATCTTCGTCGAGGGCGACGACCCCGCGACCATGCACCACTTGATGGCCGCCGCGCTCGATGTCGCCATCACCGAGATCAAGGAGATCCAGGCGGCTCATCGCAAGGATCCCGCCACCGCGCGACCGCGCTGGCCGATGATCGTGCTGCGCTCGCCCAAGGGCTGGACCGGACCGAAGGTGGTCGATGGACTGGCGATCGAGGGCACGTTCAGGTCGCACCAGGTACCGCTGATCGTCGACAAGGCCCATCCTGAGCATGTGGCGCTCTTGGAAGCCTGGATGAAAAGCTACCGGGCGGAGGAGCTGTTCGACCCGACCGGCCGGCTGATACCGGAGTTGGCGGCGCTGGCGCCGGAGGGCGACCGGCGGATGGGAGCCAACCGCCATGCCAACGGCGGCGAATTGTTGCGCGATCTGCACATGCCGGACTTTCGCCGGCATGCGGTGTCGGTGACCGCGCCCGGAGCCGTGGAAGCACAGGACACCCGCGTGCTCGGCGGCTTCCTGCGCGACGTCATTGCGCTGAACCGGGACAATTTCCGCCTGTTCGGCCCGGACGAGACGGTGTCCAACATGCTCGATGCGGTCTTCGAATTGACCGACCGGCAATGGGACGCGCGCGAGATCGACGGCGACGAATTTCTCGACCGCTCCGGCCGCGTCGTCGATTCCATGCTGAGCGAACATCAGTGCCAGGGCTGGCTGGAAGGCTACCTGCTGACCGGCCGGCACGGCCTGTTCAACAGCTATGAAGCCTTCATCCGCATCGTCGATTCGATGTTCAGCCAGCACGCCAAATGGCTGAAGGTGACGCGGGAACTGCCGTGGCGGGCGAGCATCGCCTCGCTCAATTATCTCTTGGCCTCACACGTCTGGCAGCAGGACCACAACGGCTTTACTCACCAGGACCCCGGATTCCTCGATCACGTCATCAACAAGAAGGCCGACATCGTCCGCGCCTATCTGCCGCCGGACGCCAACTGCCTGCTGTCGACCATCGATCATTGCTTACGGACCCGGAACTACGTCAACGTGGTGGTGGCCGGCAAACACGCCATGCCGCAATGGCTGACGATGGATGAGGCCGTCGTGCATTGCACGCGAGGCATCGGCATCTGGCCATGGGCGAGCAACGATGCGGCGAACGAACCCGACGTCGTCATGGCCTGTTGCGGCGATACGCCGACCTTGGAGGTGCTGGCCGCCGTGTCGATCCTCAGGACCCATCTGCCGGAGGTGAAGATCCGCGTCATCAATGTCGTCGATTTGATGAAGCTGCAACCTCAAAGCGAACATCCGCACGGACTGAGCGAGACAGATTACGATTCCCTGTTCACCCAAGACAAGCCGATCATATTTGGCTTTCATGGATATCCCTGGTTGGTCCACCGGCTGACCTACCGTCGCACCAATCGCAACCTGCATGTCCGGGGCTACAAGGAAGAGGGCACGATTACGACGGCCTTCGACATACGCGTGCAGAATGATCTCGATCGCTTCCATCTCGTGCAGGACGTCGTGGATCGTCTGCCGCATTTGGGTAGCAACGGCGATTATCTGAAACAGTCGATGCGCGACAAGCTGGTCGAACACAAGCGCTACATCAGCGTCCATGGCGAAGACTTGCCCGAAATCCGCAACTGGCGCTGGGGGGCTGCGACATGACCTTGGCCGAGATCGCCGAGACCCTGGTCGGCCGCGGCAAGGGCATCCTCGCCATGGACGAGAGCATTGCGACCTGCAACAAGCGGCTTGCCAGCGTCGGTCTCTCCGGGACGGAGGCGCTGCGGCGCGCCTGGCGCGACCTGATCGTCACCACGCCGAACCTCGGCAGCTGCATCAGCGGGGCGATCCTCGCCGACGAGACGATCCGGCAGACGACGCTCGACGGCCGACCGTTTGTCAGAGCGCTGGACGAGGCTGGGATCATCGTCGGCATCAAGGTCGATCTGGGCGCCAAGGACATGGCGGGCTTTCCCGGTGAAAAGATCACCGAAGGGCTCGACGGCTTACGCGACCGGCTCGCCGAGTATGCGGTGCTCGGCGCGCGCTTTGCCAAATGGCGGGCCGTCATCACCATCGGCGACGGACTTCCGAGCCGCGGCTGCATCGAGGCCAACGCTCATGCGCTGGCGCGTTATGCGGCGCTCGTACAAGAAGCCGGGCTGGTGCCGATCGTCGAACCGGAGCTGCTGATGACAGGCAGCCACACACTCGAGCAATGCGCGGCCGCAACAGAAGCCGTGCTGTCCAGCGTGTTCGAGCAACTGGCTACCGGTCGCGTCGTCCTCGACGGGATGATCCTGAAACCCAACATGGTGCTACCGGGCCTCGATGCCGCCGAACAGGACCCGGAGGACGTCGTCGCCCGGGCGACCATTGCGTGCCTGCTGCATGTCGTCCCGGCCGAAGTCGCCGGCATCGCCTTCCTGTCCGGCGGCCAGAGTGGTGAGCTTGCTTCGGCACGGTTGGCCGCCATCAACGCAATCGCCGCCGCACGCTACACCCGAGTGCCGTGGCCGCTGACGTTTTCGTTTGCGCGCGCGATCCAGTGGCCGGCGCTGCAGATCTGGGCGGGTCGAGACGCCAATCTGGCGAGAGCACAGGTTGCGCTGTTGAAACGCGCCAATTGCAACCGTGCCGCGCTTGTCGGTGACTACGACCAGGCGATGGAACTGAGATCCGCGTGATAGGGAGACTTGATCGCCCGTGACCGACACCCCGTTGGCGCTGTTGCGCCTCTATGTCATCCGCCATGGCGAGACCGAATGGGCGCTGACCGGCCAGCACACCGGGCGTTCGGACGTTCCGCTGACCTCGCATGGCCAGGACGAGGCCCGCGCCTTGCGGCCATGGCTGGCGCGCATCAGCTTCGATCATGTCTGGGTAAGCCCGAGACAGCGGGCGCGCGACACCGCCGATCTCGCCGGCTTCGGGGATGTTGCGCAGGTCGAGCCGGATCTGGCCGAATGGGATTACGGTGACTATGAAGGCAGGCTGTCGGCCGATATCCGGCGGGAACGGCCGGGCTGGTCGATGTTCGAGGATGGTTGCCCGAACGGCGAGAGCCCAACCGAGCTGTCCGGTCGCGCCGACCGCCTGATCGAACGGTTAAGCGGACTTTCGGGCCGCGTCGCTCTCTTTTCGCACGGGGAAATCGGCCGGGCGCTCGGCGTCCGCTGGATCGGCCTGCCCTTCATCACCGGCGAGCATCTGTCGTTTTCGACCGCCTCGTTATCGATCCTCACGTTCAAGCCGGACGACCCCGACGTTCGAGTGATCGAGACCTGGAACGCTGGCCCTGCCCTCTCCTCGGGGCCGACTTGAGGGCGTCGTTCGGATTGCCGCCCCGCCCCCCGCAGGAAACCCGGCTTCGTGCGCATGACGGGCCTCAGCACCCCAGGCACATGTTTGGGCGCGAATGGAAAATCTGGTCGGCGCTTCAATCGAACTCGCCGCTGATGTCTTTCCTGGCACTTGCGGCACTGACCGAGATCGCACGGGCGGTCGTTCCGCGCGATGTCTCGATCGAACCCGGAGACTGAAACGCCCTGCTGTGTCAGTCGCGCGGGGCCGGACCGCCGGCCGTTGTCGATGGGTACATTCCGAGGCTGCCCGGGCCTGGGCGTCGCCGACTATCTTTTGGTGCGCCACCTTAGACGTTGCCAGCTAGCGGTCCGAGAGAGGCACAGCTTTGTCCGACATGCCTCGCGCCTCGCACCGTAACGCTTGGATCGCCCTCGGCGTCGCCCTGATTGTTGCCGTCATTGGTGGTGCGATCTGGTGGAGGATTGCCGGACCCGGTTGATGGATCCGAGCGGTTGATGCGCTGCCAGTCCATTCCAGGGACTGAACGCCATCTCGTCGTCGACGGCGGCAGAGCGGCCGTCGTTCCAGGCGGGCTGGGGCAGGACGTCGATGCGGGCGATCGTGATGTAGGGGCTCTGATTTTCAGGCCACGGCACCGAGGAATCTTCCACCGGCATGGTCTCGACATCCATCAGCAATTGCGCCTTCAACTCCCACGAGCCTCCGGCCTCGGCAAACGCGTCGTTCATCGCCGTGCGGATCCCGTCCGGTCCGCCAGACAGGTCGAGTTTCACGTCGTGCATCGCCAGGAGGTTGGCGGAACTGGGAACCAGCGAGAACTTGGCGACGTAATCGCCGAAGCGAAACGGTGTTTGCGAGAAATAGCGATCGCCGGCCGGATTCGTCGGCCTGTAGCCGCCCAATACCATGAGCGTCGGGCTCTGGCTGCCGACAGTCTCCAGTACGCTTTCGGCGCCGCGCGCAAGCGACGAAAGGGCAAGCTTGGCCCATTCCACCTTGTCGGTGGTCTTGGCGACCAGTTTGAGGCTACTCAGGAACTGTGAAGCCGTTGCGGCCGAGAAGGCCGGTCCATTGGTGAACAGGAAATCCTGCACGCTTTAGGTCTTCGGAGCCCGGCAATCTCTCGCCCTCTACTCCGGTAATCTTGATGGCAAGGCCACGCGGCAGGCTCACCTTGTCGTCAAGAATGTCGCCGGAGATCGTCGAAAACCGATGAACGTCTTGTAAGCGCCCGGCTTGGCGAACAGGCCCTGCGCCAGCGCGGGAGGCAGATTGCCTGCGACCGTCAGCGTCCCCTCAAGCAACGCATGGCTCTTGGCATGCACGGCTCGATAGCCGTGACCCGCATGCTTCGACGTTGTTTCGATGATGTCCATGAGCGTCTGCTGCAACAACTGAATGGTCTTGGCTTCGTCGACTTCCGGATGTTCGAGGGCCGAAGAATAGGCGACGGGAATCTGAAGGGTCTGGTTCATTTGGATCACCTCTGATCTGGCGTGCTGGCAACCGCGCCCCTTGTGAGGTGGTTCGCCTGCAGTGGTCGCTTCGGGGCTCGCGCACCAGGCAGCGAGCATGTATCAGCCGCATCGCGACCGAGCCGCCGGGCGCCCACTCCTGTCGGAATTTTCCCGCGAACGACGTGGCATTTCAGGCTACTCTATGCAGTCGCCGAGCTCGTCGTTGAGGCATCTGCGGCGAGCTTGCTCATCGGCACGACGGTGGTTGTCGGCGGTGGCGGGGTGGTGCGGGCACTGGCGAGCGAAACGACGGATGTTGCGAGCACGGTGCCAATCAAAATCTTCTTGTACATGTAAGAAATCCCTTATCGTTGATTGACTTGGGGGGAGTAGGTGAACAGGCACCGATTTGGTGCCGTAGGGCCAGTGCCTATTCTCTGAAGAGGGCGATCGGAACGTCTACATACGTGTTCCCAGGCGTCACCTTGAGCATCCGGAGCCAAGTCCGATAGCGTCGGAAACTACTCCTGCTGGCCAATGTCGTGATCTGATCCGCCGCAGGGGCGCAGATGGGTGTCGGCCGTGGCCGAGACGAAGGCGACGCCGCTGCGGCCCTCAAAGACGAGAAGGACCCACGACTTCCAATCTGTTCTGAGCCGAACGACTAGCGCAAATCAAGAATACCGGCTGTCAGTTTCGAACGTCATGTAGCGCCAAGAACGCCTTGTAGAGAACGCGCGGATCAACTCCGCCCTTGTAGACTGGCGGCGGCGGTCGATTGAGCTGCAGAAGCGAATTGACCGCCAGTTGCGCCGAGCGGATCGAATACTCGACGGTGAACACGACATCATCGGGAATTTCGCAGAACTGGCCGACGAAGGCGAGATTGCGAGTCCCCGCAGGCACGACGGCCGGCCGATCACCGGCCTCGCGCGGCAGGAACTGGCTGGTGATAAACGGCATCATGCTGGGGATGCAGATGCAGGAGTTGAGGATGCCATCGGCTGCAGCGGAAGCGATGTGCAGATGCCCGAGGATCTCGGTCATGATCTCGCGGCCGGAACACAGCGACATCGGCTTTTTGACGAAATCTCCGGGGCTGTCGACCGAGAGCCCATAGCCCCAGAAGACCGACACGTCGTCGGGCTGGCCGATGAAATGAGGCTGGTAGGGAATCACGATCGAGGCAAGCCAGCTCGAATCCGTCAAGGTGATCAATCCGCCCTCGCCCGGCACATTGCCCGTCAGATCGCGGACCAACTCTAGCAAAGCTGGATCGCCGAGCGTGGTGGTGAAGGACAGCCATTTCGATTGATCGATATGGTCGGCAAACACACTCGGCCGGCCGAATGCCGGGTGGCCGTTGGCGAGCCTCTCCCAGAGAGCCCACGATCCGCCGTCGGACTTTCCGTTGAGCACCGGCGGCGCCTCCATGCTGCCGAGGCTTGAGGCTTCCGTCATCGAGCCGAGCGTGATCAGCACCAGATCGGTCGGGCCGACCGCGATCTGCCTGGATGAACCGCCACTGGTGAAATCGATGCGCACCGGCGCCAAACCATCCGCATCTGTGGCGAATGCGATGTCGGTGACCCTTGTATTCAAGAGGAACACGACGCCACGTTCTGCGAGCCAGGCTTCGAGCGGACGTACCATCGAGTCATATTGATTGAGCACGGTCCGCATGATGCCTTTGAGGCGCTCGAAACCGTCGACCATGTGGGAGAAGCGGACCAGATAGCGTTTGAACTCGACGGCACTGTGCCAGCGCTGGAAGGCGAACGTCGTTGACCACATGAGCCAGAAGTCGGTGTCGAAGAACGCCGGATCGAACTGGTCGACGATCCGGCTGCGCCCGAGCAGGCTCTCCGGCTCCAGCACCAATCGCTCGATCGTCAGGATGTCGCGTTCGCTGAGGCCGAATTTCGGGGCGGTCTGCCGCTTCCCGTTGCGGATGAGACGGGCCTTCGACGACGTGTGCATCGTCTTGTTCCAGCTCAAGATCTCATCGGTGACGGTGCGGCTGTGATCGAACGTCGGGATCGAGGCGAACAAGTCGAAGGTGCAGACATATTTGCTTTCGAACATGCGTCCGCCGCGCAGCACATATCCGGCTTCAGGCGACCCCGATCCATCGAGGCTGCCGCCGAGCCTGTCGAGCTGCTCGATGATGGTGATATCGCTGCCGATCATGTCGCCATCTCGGATCATGAAAGCGGCCGCCGCCATCGAGGCGATGCCGCCGCCGACAAGATAAGCCTTGCGCGATTTCATGCCGGTCGAAGCAAGTTCGGTTTCGATGATGACAGTGGCTGTGGTCGGCATGTTCGACTCCAAAAGGCGGTGCCGCCGTGCGCGAGGGCGAAGGTGTCGACGGCAACGGCGAGCGCGTCGACATAGCGGGAATGGCCACTCGGACGAACCAAGCGAGGACCGGGCGTCCGCCTAGACCGCCTTGCCGATCAATGCCCCGATCGCAGCAGTGGCTGCCATGGCGAAGGCGCCCCAGAAGGTCACCCGGATCGTTGGCTTGAGGAAGCCCGCGCCGCCGATGAGGGCGCCGATCGCTCCGAGCGCGGCCAAACAGACAAGCGAGCCAGCCGACACCGCGATGGAAATCCACGCTGTCGGCGCCAGCAGGGTGATCGCGACCGGCATCGCCGCCCCGAGAGCAAACGTCAGCGCCGAGGTGAGTGCCGCCTGGATCGGGCGCGCGACCATCTGGTCGGACATGCCAAGTTCATCTCGGGCATGGGCTTTCAGTGCGTCGCGCGCCATCAACTGGTCGGCAACCTGCCCCGAAAGTGCTGGTTCAAGCCCGCGTTTGCGATAGATCCCGGCGAGTTCGTCGCGTTCGCCAACCGGGTCGTCGGCAAGTTCTCGGCGCTCCCGGTTGAGGTCGGCCGCCTCGGTGTCCGCCTGCGAACTGACCGACACATATTCGCCGGCCGCCATCGACAGAGCGCCTGCAACTAAGCCAGCGATGCCGGCGATGGCAACCTCGTGCGCCGAGGTCGAAGCGGCTGCGACGCCGACGATCAGGCAGCCTGTCGAGATGATGCCGTCGTTCGCCCCAAGCACGGCCGCCCTGAGCCAGCCGATGCGGTCGATGACATGGTTTTCCTTGTGGGCTCTTCTCACGCTTGCAACTCCGCGCGGCCACCGATTGGGCGGTAGCCGTATGGCTCAGTTTCAGTCCACCGGTCGACCGCACCACGCCGGATCAATCGTCCAGAGTGACGTCGAGCGTGATGGTCGCCTTCAGCAACTTGGAGACCGGACAGTTGGTCTTGGCCTTCGCCGCCAGTGCTGCAAACGTCGCGGCATCGGCGCCGGGCACCCGGCCGCGCAGCGTCAAATGAACAGCCGTAATGGAATAGTCGTTCGCCAGCTTTTCCAGCGTGACGTCCGCGCGCGTCTCGAGGCTTTCGGCGGTCAGCCCGGCCTCGCCCAGAATCAGCGATAGGGCCATGGTGAAGCAGCCGGCATGGGCGGCACCGATCAGTTCTTCCGGGTTCGTCCCCGGCTGTCCCTCGAACCGGCTGGCGAACCCATAGGGGAAGGCCTTGAGCGCCACACTTTCGGTTGAAATCGAGCCGAGCCCATCCTTGATGCCGCCCTGCCACGTCGCGCTACCATATTTGGACATGTCTATCCTCATTTTCCGAACGATTGGATCGTCGACCCCGGAGGGAGCCGCCATCGCCGGCAGCTCCCTCGGGGACTTCGGATTACTTCGCCGGCACGACCTGTCCGCGGATTTCTCCATTCGGATTGGCGGCCGTGTGGACGTTGATGTAGAGCATGCCCGCCATCAGATCCTTCGCCTGCGCGTCGGTCAGCGTAGCCTTGCCATCGAACGGGCTGGCAATCGCGGTCAGAGGAACTTCAACCGGCGCGCTCTTGCCGATCGCCGCCGGACCATGGAAATGGGCAGCGGTCGCCGCCCCGCTCAGGCCGGTGTAGGCGCCTTTCCAGGTCAACAGCTTGGTCGAACTGTCATAGGTTGCCGCAAGCGTGCCGGTCCCCTTGGATGTCGTCGCGGGAACTTCGTCGCCGGCGGTCAGAGCTGCCTTGAACATCGTCGTCTCGGCAAATGCGGGCGTCGACACCAACGCCGAAGCCAGGGCAAGGCCGGCAAGCGTCATCTTCACGAAATTGGACATGGGGTTCTTTCCAGGAGCATGCCGCATCCTGACGCAACTGACGTTCCGACGCGTCGAGAATGGGCGATTGGCAATCGTCCGAGTAGCATCGACCGATCCAGATCGGAGATCACCGACCTCGGTCGTGTAGCCGTCCACATCTGACGACTTGCTGACGTTAGGCTTCGAATTGCCGATACGGTCAGAGCCGGAAACTACTCAAATCAGCTTTGCGTGCCGGCAAATCCAAAGCGTCAGCCGAAGCGCGCCGCGTCGATCGTTTCGCGTCGAGCTCCGCCGGGTTCGGACAGATCTTGGCCGCCGCCGCCGCCATGTCGTCCGCTCCATGTCCGTCGGACGACCGAACGAGCCGAACGCGAGCAGCAAAACGACGGCGACCGCGGTTTCGGCGTCATGGCCGCGCGGCCAACCTCCTGCATTGACGTCGGCGTGGGTAACTTCCGTCCCTTTCTGATTTCGCATTCGTCGTTAGCGTTCGGGCGCGCTCGCGGACAACCCCGGCACGACCGAACTGCGAATTTCTCGCAGGTTGGGGTTGTCCACCGACCTGAACAGCCCGACCGCAAAGGTGTGCGAAGTGAACGATGACGCGAAGCAAAGTAGACGGCGCGAACCGCAGCCGTCGTCCGGCACAGGAACGAACCGGCCCAAACTTCAGGGCAAATCGCTCCAAGTGAACGAAAATAGCGAGGAAGACCACGATCCGGCTCGGCCCCAGCCCCCGCGAGGATCCGACAAGCGGCCGAACCAACCGAAGCTTCAGGGCAAGTCTCTCGAAGTGAACGACAACAGCGAGGAAGGGCGGGAGCCTTAACCGGCACCCTGCCCCCGGTGCGTCTGGACGCCGCTTCGCTTCTCAAGTCCAGGCGAGCCGCAAGGATCGGCATTCGCGGTCGCCGTCGCACCCAAGACGGATTGCCCTGCACGCAGGAGTTCAGAAATGGCTATTCGGCTGACGTCTCTTGCGCTGATGCTCTTGGCTTTGATGCTCGCCGGAGGGGGCGCATGGCTGATTGCCCTTGGCGGAAGCCCCTACTATCTGATGGCCGGCATCGTCCTGGGCGTTACGGCAATCCTGCTGTTCCGGCGCAGCGCTGCCGCCCTTGCCCTGTATGGCGCGCTGATCGCGGTCACGCTGATATGGGCGATCTGGGAGGTCGGTTTCGACTGGTGGCAACTCGGACCGCGCGGGGGGGTGATCATTGTCCTCGGGCTGTGGCTGCTGACGCCCTGGGTGGCACGGCCGCTCGATCCTCAGCACGCCTACCGCCCGACGCGGCACTGGACCCTGCTGGCCGCGATGCTCGCGTCGATCGCGGTGGCGAGCTATTCGATGACGGTGGACCCGTACGACCACGCGGGGACGTTGCCGAGCGCACCAGTCGCCCCCGCCGCCGAGCTGGGAGGCTCGGTACCCCCGGGCGAATGGCAGCAATACGGCCGCACCCTGTACGGCCAGCGGTATTCGCCGCTTGCGCAGATCACCACGGACAACGTCGGCCGTCTGGCGGTTGCCTGGACGTATGAGACCGGCGACACGCGTCGTCCGACCGACGTCAACGAGACAATCTACGAAGTGACGCCGCTGAAGATCAAGAATGCGCTCTACCTGTGCACGCCGCACAATCTGGCCATCGCGCTGGATGCGACCACCGGCGCGGAGAAATGGCGCTACGACCCCAAGGTGGCGGATAATCCCAATCGTCAGCATCAGACCTGCCGAGGCGTGAGCTACTACGCCGACCCGGCCGCCACAGCCGGCCAGGCTTGCGCCGAACGGATCTACCTGCCCACCTCGGACGCGCGGCTAATCGCGCTTGATGCCTCCAACGGCGCGGTATGCGCGAGTTTTGGCGACAAAGGAACGATCAACCTGGAACAGGGGATGCCGTTCCACCCCGCTGGCTTCTACTATTCGACGTCGCCGCCCGCCATCGCCGATGGCAAGATCATCGTTGGCGGCGCGGTCAACGACAATTATTCGACCTCGGAACAATCCGGCGTCATTCGCGCCTACGACATCGCCACAGGCGCCCTGATCTTGAACTGGGACTCGGCCAATCCGGCCGACACCAAGCCGCTGGCGCCGGGCAAGACCTACACCGCGAATTCTCCCAACAGCTGGAGCATCGCCAGCGTCGACGAAACGCTTGGGCTGATCTATCTGCCGCTCGGCAACAAGGTTCCCGATCAGCTCGGCATGGACCGCAGCGTCAATGTCGAGATCTATTCATCCTCGATCGTCGCCCTCGATCTGAAGACGGGCCAAGTCCGTTGGGTTCGCCAGACGGTTCATCACGACCTCTGGGACATGGACGTGCCGGCACAGCCCTCGCTGTTCGACATGACCAAGCCCGATGGCTCCGTCGTCCCGGCCCTGGCAGGGGCGACCAAGCAAGGCGACATCTATGTGCTGGATCGCCGCTCTGGCGAGCCGTTGATCGCGGTTATCGAAGTCCCGGCGCCGGGCGGCACCATCCCGGCCGACAAGGCATCGCCAACCCAGCCGCTCTCGGGCTTCAGCTTCATGCCGCGCAAGCTCGAAGGAAAGGACATGTGGGGCGTGACCATGCTCGACCAGCTGGTATGCCGCATCGCCTTCGCCCGCCTCACCTATGAGGGCCGCTACACGCCGCCGTCGCTGAACGGATCGCTGATCTATCCCGGCAACTTCGGCACCTTCAACTGGGGCGGTATCGCCGTCGATCCGGTGCGCCAGGTCATGTTTGGAATGCCGACCTATCTCGCCTTCACCTCGCGGCTGGTGCCGCGCGATCAGATTCCGCCCAAGGGCCAGAGAAGGCCAGCGAACAGGGTCTCAATCGCAACGACGGCGCCCCCTACGGCGTCTTCATGAGCGCCTTCCTGTCGCCGCTCGGCATTCCATGCCAGGCCCCACCGTGGGGGACGGTTGCCGGCGCCGATCTCTGGACGGGCAAGATCGCCTACCAGCACCGCAACGGCACGGTCTACGACATGACGCCACTGCCTCTGCCACTGAAAGTCGGGGTCCCCGGCATCGGCGGGCCGATGATCACCGGCGGCGGCCTCGCCTTCCTGTCGGCCACGGTCGACAACTACTTGCGCGCCTACGATGAACTCACCGGCAGGCAGATCTGGCAGGCGCGGTTGCCGGCCGGCGGTCAGGCGACGCCGATGACCTACACCGGCGACGACGGCCAGCAATACGTGGTGATCGTCGCCGGCGGCCACGGCTCGACCGGCACAAAGGCGGGCGACTACGTCATCGCCTACGCGTTGCCGAAGCAATAGCGCTCAGATCGGGGCGCGCTCTCAGACGGCATCCGTGAAACGCTGGCAGTCAAAAGTCAATTTTGGAATTGCCAACGGTACGGTCAGATTTGGCCAGATGGCTTCCATCGCATCTAGGTAAATTCCGATGCTTTTGCCGCTCCAGTTATTAGATATATGGTGTTTTCTCGCCGCGCGTATAGGCAACAATGGTCGAACCGATATTCGAAAGAAGCGCGAAGACCGCTATTATTCGAATAAATACGATAAAGTTGCGCTTCCGCGGCCGTCCACGAGATGCCGATCGTTGCATCGGATCGATCGCGCAAGCGCGCTCTATCCGAAGAACAAGGAGATAGATCATGCCCGTCAGGATCCAGATCAGCCTGCTCATCTACATGGTGGTGCAAGGTGCTCTCTTCGGCATCGGCGCTCTCTTGGTGCTGGCGACGCCGTTGACCGCAATCGCGATGCAGCTGTTGCCTTGGGTTGTTGGCGTGACGGCCTTGGTGTCGATCCCGCTGTCCTATCTGATTGCGCCGCATCTGCTGGCGCGATTTGAAGGTCGTCTGGGCGTTACGTCTTCGAGCCATCACCAATTGTAGGCTCTGATACCAAGCCGTTGGCGTCGGCTCCGGCTCGCGACCTCAGGCGCTCCAGGTCGCGAACATGCCAGCGGCTGTCAGGATCATCACGCCCGTCGCGACCCAGCCCACCACCCTAAGGAATGGCGGCACGACAAAATCGCCCATGACGCGCACATTGTGAGACATCAGCATCATGATGATCATCACCGGCACCGCCACGACGCCGTTGATCACGGCGCTCCAGAAAAGCGCCTTGACGGGATCGAGGGGCGTGAAATTCAGGGCGATGCCGATGAAGGTCGCGAACGCGATGGTCCCATTGAAGGCCTTGGCGTGCATAGGCCGGCGCGCAAGACCGACGTGCCATCCGAAGGTTTCGCCGAGGGCATAGGCCGCTGACCCCGCGAGGACCGGTAGCGCCAAAAGGCCGGTGCCGATGATGCCCAAGCCGAAGATCAGGAAGACGAACCGCCCGGCGATCGGTCGCAGCGCTTCCGCCGCCTGGGCGGACGTCTGGATGTCGGTGATGCCATGGGCGTTCAAGGTCGCCGCGGTGGTGATGATGATGAACAGGGCAACGAGGTTTGACAACGCCATGCCGATGTAGGTGTCGAGGCGAATGCGGCGGAATTCACCCTTGGCCTGACGCGGCGCGCGTTCCAGCGGCTTGGCCGCCGGGCGTTCCTTGACGTCCTCGACCTCTTCCTCGGCCTGCCAGAAGAACAGGTAGGGGCTGATCGTCGTCCCAAAGATCGCCACGACGACGGTCAGATAGGCGGGCTTGAACGAAATCGCGGGAACGACCAAGTCGTGGGCCAAGGTCAGCCAGGGAATAGGCACGATGAAGACCGTTGCGACATAGGCCAACAGCGACAGGGTCAGCCATTTCAGCACGGCCACATAATTGGCGTAGCGCGCAAAGATCTCGAGCAGCACCGACAGCAGCCCGAATGCTGCGGCATAGAGCAGTTGCGGTCCGCCGACGAGGAGTTTGAGCGCCGCCGCCATAGCGCCGATATCGGCACCGATGTTGATCGTATTGGCGGCGACGAGGAGGCCGCAGATCCCGTAGAGCAGCGGTCTGGAATAGTATTTCTTGATGTTGCCGGCGATGCCGTGCCCGGTCACCCGACCGATCCGGGCGCTGATTTCCTGAATGGCACACATCAGCGGCCAGGAGAACAGCATCACCCAGCCGAGCCCGTAGCCGAATTGCGCACCGGCCTGCGAATAGGTCGCGATACCACTCGGATCGTCGTCGGAGGCGCCGGTAATCAGACCGGGACCGAGCACGGCGAGCGCACTGGCTCTTTGCGGGGTTTCCGGCGAGGAACCGGCAGCGTCATGGTCTGCATCCTTCACCATGGGCGTTCCTTTCGTGTTTGGGCCTGGACTAGTGAAGATGGTCCAGCTTCGAGCGCATCGACGCTCGGAGTCGAATGTCCGCCGATTTTGCACGCGTTCTGGTCCTTACGCGCGATGAGCCCGGATGTGGTCAATCGGGAGCTGTAGTCGGTGCCTCTCGCTGGAAAAGTGCAATCCCCCGCGCCAAGGACGTGAGCGACTGCCTGACAGAGGGCAATCGCCGCTGCTCCCGACGCCAATCGCTGCCGACCATTCGTCGTCGGCTACCGACTTTTCTGAGTGTTGTCACGGCGGTGGGCAGCGCTCATGTCGGCGTGCGCTGTTGGTCAGCGATCAGTATGCCATCCGATCCGCCGTTCAAAGCCGCCGACTCAGCGCGTATGCGCACGGACAGCACGGCCGCATTGGCGATCGAAAACAGAAGCGCGAACCCAGGCAATCCGAGTGCCAGCGGCAGTGCGGCGATCTCGCCGATGACGACCATGTAGTTGGGATGCGAGACGAAGCGGTAGGGACCGGTCGTTACCAGCGGCGACCGCAGGATAATGATCCGCGTCGTCCAGCGATCCTTCAGCGTGACGAGGACC
>JARLIU010000105.1 GCA_031291595.1 Ancalomicrobiaceae bacterium
TGACGTTTCCGGTGACGCAGGCAAGCGCCGGGTCGGCGCGAAATGCCTCGACGACTGAGCGCAGCCAGTCGCGATGCGGGACGAAATCGTCGTCGAGAAAGGCGACGAATTCCGTGCCCTGCGGCAGCCTGTCGAGAATGGCGTTCCGCTGTCTTGCCAGCCCCGGCGGGCCTTCGACGATGTGGAGGTCTGCCGCCGCGGCCAGCGGGGCGACATCTGCCGGGCTCGTGCAGGCGATGATGAGCCGCGTCGGTGGCAGCGTCTGCTGGCGCACCAGGTCGACGATCGCGCCGAGCAGTTGAGGTCGGCCGCGCGTGGCAATGCCGACACAGATCTGCCCGCCATCGTCGCAGCTTGCAGCCGGACCGGGATCTCTCCGGCTCCACATCGCACCTGCCGGTGCCGGAATCGCCGCCGGAACCGCGGCCACGACGTCCAGGCTCGGTTCGGCGGCCTGACCGGTGCCGAAGCACGCATCGTCGGAATTCGCACTGCCAAGCATGACGCTCACATCCTTCTGTTGCCTCGGGCACGTCGGGCGCAACGGCCCGAGGTGTCCGGCTTCCAGTCGAATTTCTCGTCATTGTCGGGGGCCATTTCGCCGGGAAGGCGTCGCGCCGGCCCCAATTCGGCCTTCGGAAATATCGCTGCTTCAGCAGCTTCCGTCCGCCGTCAGCACGGCCGGGATCGTTCGCACCAAGATGACCAGGTCGCGGATGAGCGACCAGTTCCGCACGTATTCGACGTCGAGCTCAACCCGGTATCCGTACGAGACGTTGCTGCGCCCGCTGACTTGCCAAAGGCCGGTAATCCCGGGCCGCACGCTCTGGTAGTCGGCGAGGTGATGGCCGTAGAACCGGGTCTCGGCGGACACGATCGGCCGCGGGCCGACCAGACTCATTTCGCCGCGGATCACGTTCAGAATCTGCGGCAATTCGTCGATGCTGAGTTTACGCATGACCTGGCCGAGCGCCGTGACGCGCGGGTCGTTCTTCAGCTTCTGGGTGGTCTCCCACTCCAGCCTGGCCGCCGGATTGGCTGCAAGGTGGTCCTCCAGGACGCGGCCGGCATTGTTGACCATCGTCCGAAACTTGAAGCACTTGAAAGTCCGACCACCCCTGCCGATGCGGGTATGCCGGAACAGGATGGGCCGACCCTGCACCACCAGAAGGATGGCACTGAAGCCGCAAAAGAGCGGCAGGAATAGGGCAAGAAATGCCACCGAAACTGCTAGATCAAGGAGGCGTTTTGCAGCCTTCTGCAAGCTCCTCTCATTGCCCCACTCGGACTCCGACGCCGAGAGTTTGGAGGCATTCTGCAGCTTGGTGAACGTCGAGGTTATGGACTTGGCCATGGGTGTCTCCTCATGACGCAGCGCACAAGCGCACCATTCACTAAGGTGCCAATTGTTAACGCGAGCACATCCATTGGTCAATCCGTCGCAATGTGCTAATTGATCAACATTTCTGAAGTTTATCTATATCTTACTATAGAATATGATGAAATATCCAATGTCTCGCTCCGAGCGAGAGGAGTATCGGAAAATTTTATAGTTTTCTTTGTGTCCTTACGAAAAGGCGGAACTTGTGAATTGGGTAAATTTCATTTATCTTATACCAATAGTTTCATTCGGTGTGGCAGTCGACGCACTATCCGCCGCTATAGCGCGAAATCGCGTCAAATGTCAGTATTTATGCCAATGGAATACTCTGGGTCCGGCTCTTCTCCAAATCGATTTGGGGCGCATTGCCATCGAGGGAAATTGGCGTCATGGTTGCGCTCCGGGGCGATTTTGCCGAATTCATGCCGCTGCAATGCAGCAGCGAGTGCCCCCAGCGAGTGGCGCGCCCAGGCCGGACCGGCATCGGACGCGTTCGGTCAAACGGGGCCCCCACTCCCGAATCAGCACCCACACGCCCGCCAGCGGCGCAAAGCGCAGGTGACGCCATGAAGGTTGCTATTGTTCACTATTGGCTCGTCGGCATGCGCGGCGGCGAGAAGGTGATTGAATCGCTATGCCGACTGTTTCCTGAAGCCGATGTATACACGCATGTTTACGATCCGAGCGCGATATCAACTGTAATCAAATCTCATCAGATTCGAACCACGTTCATTTCGCGACTGCCGTTCGCTGTCCGCAACTACAAGTCATATCTTCCGCTCATGCCGTTGGCGTTGGAGCAGCTTGATCTCAGCGCCTACGATGTCATCATCAGCAGCGAATCAGGCCCGGCGAAGGGTATCATTCCCCCGCCGAATGCCCTGCACGTGTGTTATTGTCACAGCCCGATGCGTTATATCTGGAATATGTTCCACGAATATCATCGCCGCAGCGGATTCGTGACACGCATGGCCATGCCGGCGCTCTCGCATTATTTGCGCAATTGGGATGTGATCTCATCGACCCGTACCCATCACTTCGTCGCCAATTCACGCAATGTCGCGCAACGGTTGCAGACCTACTATCGCCGGGACGCGACGGTGATCTACCCTCCGGTCAGCGTCGGCGATTTTGCCGCCGTTCCGCACGACGAGGTCGGCGACTATTGGTTGATGGTTGGCGAACTCGTGGCCTACAAGCGGCCGGATCTCGCCATCGAGGCGTTCAATCGCGCGGGGAAACGGCTGGTGGTGATCGGCGGCGGGGAAATGCTGTCGCGGCTGCGGGCTGCGGCCGGTCCGACCGTGACCATCCTCGGGCCGCAGCCGTTCGATGTCCTGCGCCACCACTATGCCCGTTGCCGCGCGCTGGTGTTTCCCGGCGAGGAGGATTTCGGCATCGTTCCGGTCGAAGCCATGGCAAGCGGGCGCCCGGTAATCGCGTTCAAACGGGGCGGGGCGACGGAATCCGTCGTCGACGGCACCTCGGGGGTGTTCTTCGACAACCAGACGGTGGAAGATCTGCTGCAGGCGGTGGCGCGCTGCGAGGCTCTGCAACTCGATCCAGCGGCGATCGTGGCCCATGCGCAGCAATTCAGCGCCGAAACCTTCGCCGCGCGGATGAAGGCGTTCGTCGATGAGCGTCTCGCCGAACGAGGCATGGCCGCCTGAGGCAGGATTATGCCATGGCTGCGCGCGGACCCCCAGCGGCGCGAACGGTGATGCGCATTCCGGGCTCAATGCCTCCCGCGGGCTGGCGAGCCCGGCAATGACTTGTCCAAGCCAGCCGGTTCGGCGCCGCTCGGCGGGCGGCGCACCCTGGCGCGCCACACCAGCAGCGCCCTCACGCCAAATCCGGCCACATAGCCGAACTGGCCGCAGGCGAACAGCGCTGCCGCGATGAGCAGTGTCTCGCCAAACGGAGCGCCGAAATAGTGCGCCTGAACGAGACCGCCAATGGCGATCAACACCATGCCGATGGCGAACTGCCGCACTGGAAAAAGCGCTGCCAACCCCATGCCGACGACGAAACTGACTAAGCAAAAGGCCCACATGGCGCCTCTCCAGAGATGCTTCCCACGCTAGTTAGCACACCTTCGGCCAGAAAGGTTATGATGCAGTAAGGTGTCGCCCGATTTCTTTTGCGGGATCGTGGCGCTGTTGCGAGAAGGTGACGATGGGATTGGCGCCGCGCCAGGATGGCCGATGCGAAGACACTGTGTATCCGGAGCCTTCGCAACTTCAAGACATGCAACGTCTTCCGCGCCTATAGTTTAGGCAGATTGCCTCGCCATTGGGCCAAAACGTTTCGGCACACGCCGACGCAACCGCCCGGCTGTCGTTTCTGTCGGGATGCGGCGAGCCTCGGCCCCCCAAGTCTTGGCCCCCCAAGTCTTGGCCTCCCAAGTCATGTCTCGGCGAGCAGGCACAAGCCGTTAGCCGATAGCCAGATCGAGCGGTTGGAAGGGCGGAGATGGCGCCTCGTCACGTGAGCGAGGCAGGACCCCACGCTTCCTCCATACTAAGTAACGTGTTTTTCCTCATGTGGTCAATTTGCTGACATATTCAAGTAGGAGACTTCGCGCGTCGTTTTTGCCGATACGATGGAGGTCGATCATCGATGAGGATCGCACAGATCGCGCCATTATTTGAGTCTGTTCCACCAACTCACTATGGCGGAACGGAGAGGATAGTGGCGTATCTGACAGATGCGCTTGTCGGGCTCGGTCATGACGTCACATTGTTTGCGAGCGGCGAGTCCAATACGCGCGCACGTTTGGTATCCACCCGCGCCCAGGCGCTGTGGCTCGATCCGAATCGGCTGTGTTCGCCCATCGCCGCGCACATGACGATGCTGCAGGAAGTGCGTCGGCGGGCCGACCAGTTCGACATTCTGCACTTTCATCTGAGCCACTTCGCGCATTTTCCGTTCTTCGAGCACATGGCCGGGCGGACCGTCACCACGCCGCACGGTCGGCTGGACTATGCGGATCTGCCTGCGGCCTATGACGGCTGGCCGCGGTTCCCGATGATTTCCATATCCGACCGGCAACGGCTGCCGCTCGATCGCGCCAACTGGGTGGCGACCGTGTATCACGGGCTGCCGCGCGACCTTTATTCGCCACCGGCAATTGGCGAGGTCGATCCGGCTGGCCGCTACCTGGCGTTCCTTGGCCGCCTCAGCCGGACGAAACGTCCCGATCGCGCCGTGGACATCGCTCGCCAATCCGGCCTCAAACTGAAAATCGCCGCCAAGATCGACGACCAGGATCGGGCGTATTTCGACAACGAGGTGCAGCCGAGGATCGATGGTGCGACCATCGACTACATCGGCGAGATTGGCGATGCAGCGAAACCGGATTTTCTCGGCCGGGCCGTGGCGCTGCTGTTTCCGATCGACTGGCCGGAGCCGTTCGGTCTGGCCGTCATCGAGGCCATGGCCTGTGGCACGCCGGTGATCGCCTGGGACAACGGCGCCATGGCCGAGATTATCGACGATGGCGTGACGGGCTATGTCGTCCGCTCGATCGACGAAGCGGTGGCGGCCGTCAAACTGGCGCCAGGCCTCGATCGGACGCTGATCCGGACCAGGTTCGAGGAGCGCTTCTCGGTCGAGACGATGGCGCGCAACTACCTCAAGGCTTACCGGACGGTCGTGAGCCGATGCGACGAATCCGGCGAGATCGTCGACCCCGATATGGCGGAGAAATTCCGGCAATTCCACGCGCAGGTCCAGTAGCGCCGCTGTCCGCCTGCCGCAGTCGAACGAAAAGGCCGGATGGTGGCCGCATTCCGCTGGTCATGCGGTGGTGACGGGGCAACCGGTCGGCCGGGAACGGAAGCAAGAGGACGCGAATTGATGGATCGAAGCCAATCGGCCGAACGCCGCGACAGTGCGATCGCGCCCCTAGCCGAAACGCGCGACTGGGCGTTGTTCCTCGATATCGACGGCACCCTGGTGGAGCTCGTGGACGATCCCAGTGCCGCCGCGATCGACGCCAGCACGCGCGAACTGCTTGATCGGCTCGATCGGCATCTTGGCGGCGCGACGGCCATCGTCAGCGGCCGTACGATCGCCTCGATCGACAGTCTGTTCTGGCCGACCAAGCGGCGCGCCGCCGGGCTCTACGGCCTGGAAGTCCGGTCGCAGCCGGCCGAACCCGCGCCGGCCGCCGTCGAGCCGGCCGCCATTGCCGGGCTCGCGACACGCTGGAATGTCGAATTTGGATGCTATCCGGGGATCCTGATCGAACGAAAAGGCCCGGTGCTGTCGGTCAATACCGGGCACGACGACACCCTGCTGCAACTGGTCACCCGGGCGGCGGAGCGGGCGCTTGCCAGCTTGCCGGGTCAATATCGCATCGTTGCCGGTTCAGCCGGGATCGAGCTGCTGCCGCTGGAGGCCCACAAGGGCGATGCGATCCGCAACTTCATGGCAATGGCGCCATTCGCGCTGCGCACCCCCATCTTCATCGGTGATGGCGAGCCGGACGAACATGCGTTCTTCGTCGTCAATCGCATGGGGGGCATCTCGATCCGGGTTGGCCCGGGCGGCCCGACCCATGCGCACTTCCAACTCGACGATGTCGCCGCGGTCAAAGCGTGGTTGAGCGATCCGGCATTTCCCAACCTTGAGACGCTCGAAACGTCTCTGGATCCGTCGGATCGGCGATTGGCCTAGCGCGATGCTGTCACATGAAAACATGTGACAGCTGAATCAGCGCTTCTCCAACTATTCATGGAGCAGGACGCTTTCAGATGGATCGCCGGGCGATTCCATCTGAAAGCATCCTGCTCTAGACGGCCGCCACGCCGGCTGGACTGGGTCAACGGCCAGACGCCCGGCGCTCGGTCCTGCCGGCTCGATCGCGGCCCGCGCATCGGGACCGACGGCCGACTGCGGTTGAGCTTTCAGATCCGGCGACAGGAATCGCGGATGACGAGCTGCGGCATGAAGACTTCGTAGTTGCCGACCGGCGGGCGCCTGCTGTCGAGATCGATCCGCGACGGAAGCGCGCCGCGCTGTTGCCGGCCGCTGACCACCGATCACGCCGCGGCAATCGTCCCCGCAATGCGCACGACCTCGCGGATGCCGTTGAGCGATGCCTCGCGCGCCGATACGTGGCGATAGGCAATGCCGTGCGCCGCCAGCGCGATCTCGTAGGGCTGCCTGAGCGCGTCGCCGCAGACGAGCAGCACCGGTCCGTCGTCGTCGCGTTCGCCCGCAGTCGCGCGGATCTCGTCGGCGATGAGGACGCCCGACAGGAACGATGCGCCGACTGCCGCGGTCGAACGGTCCCACAGCGCCAGACTGCGCGTGAGGAACATCGCATGCAGCAGCCCGCGCCCGCGCCCACTCGCCTGCATGCCGCTTCGGAACGCGGGCTCGTCGAAGGGGGCGTCGCGATCGGCGGTCTTGCCCAGGATGCTGTGCTCGAGCATCACCTGCCGGACTTCGCCGGTCATGTGGGTGACAAAGCGTTCGAGGCGACCGCTGCGAACGCGTGCCCACTTGCTGTGGGTCCCCGGCAGGCACAGTTCGGCGCCATCGCGTCCGGCAATCGCCAGCGCTCCGAAGATCTGCACCTCTTCGCCGCGCATCACGTCGATCTCGCCGTCCGGGCTCTCCCAGCGGACTCCGGGAACGATCCAGGCGTCGGCCAGCCCGTCGGCGGCGACCAGTTGGCGGGCCAGTTCGGCGAGCCCGACTGGCAGCGGCAGTTGCGGCGCGACGACCCAGCCCTGTGCGGCGCCGACCATGCCGGCCATGTAGACCGGCGGCGGCGTCGCGCCGTCGCGCCAGGGCGCCAGCAGGCCGGCGCAATAGGGTGCAAACTCGGAGCGGTCGAGGTCGCGCATGCCGCGCCCCGTGGGGATCTCGCCGAGGATCGCCGCATCGGCGGCGACCAGCCACGCGCGGAACGCGGTCGTCCCCCAATCGACGACGATGATGCGATCTGCACGCATGTCACGCTCCCGCCAGCCGACGCCATTCGGCCACGAGGTCGCGCGCCACCGCGCCGACGTCGGCGGCGGTTCGGCCGGGCGCATACAGGTTGCTGCCGAAGCCGAAGCCGTCGCATCCGGCCTTGCGGAACGCATCCATCTCGGCGAGCCCGACGCCGCCGACCGCCACGACCCTTGTGGCCTTCGGCAGTACGGCCCTGAGATCCTTGACGTAACCGGGACCGAGGCGCACCGCCGGGAAGATCTTGACCGCCGTGGCCCCGGCATTGAGGGCAGCGAAAGCCTCGCTCGGCGTCATGCAGCCGATCACCGAGGCAAGTCCGAGCCTGGCGCCGGCGGCGACCACCGCAGGATCGGTATTCGGCGTGACCAGCAGTTCCGCTCCGAGACCGGCGAGCCGCTCCACGTCGTCCGCGTGCAGAACCGTGCCGGCGCCGACCGCCACGCCCGGCACCCGGTGGGCGACCAGCCGCGCGATGCTGTCGAAGGCGGACGGGCTGTTGAGCGGCACTTCGATCAGCCGCAGTCCGGCCGCCACCAGCGCATCGGCGACGGGCAGCACCTCTTCGGGGGTAATGCCGCGCAGGATGGCGACGAGCGGCATCGCCGCAAAAGCTTCGGCGAAAACGGCCTGTTGGGACTGCATGTACGGGCTCCTCGGCTTCTCGTTCGGTCCGCGCCGCCTGAGCGCCGACGGCAGCCGGAGGTGTCGTCGCTCGATGTCAAAATGCCTTTGCCGAGCCGACAGACTCACCCTGACAACTTCGCACATCGCCTCGCTGGCGAGTGCCGATGTGCGATCATATCAGCCGAGCGCCGGACGCTGAATTCATCGGCGACATCCGCCGACAGCGCGAACGCTGCCGGCCGTTTCCGGCACACCCGTCGTCTTCGCCTGCTTTCGGTGACGCCCGGCCGCATGTCGGCCGAGCGTCGAGGGGATTTTTCTAAGCGGCGAGGTTGTTCTTGACGAATGCACCGTTCTTCATGATGGCCGACATGTAGCGCCCCTGCCCGGCGAGGACGGAGATGTCCTTGAGCGGGTCGCTGTCGACGACGATCAGATCGGCGAACGCACCCGGAGCGATGATGCCGACCTTGCCTTCCATGCGCACCAGCTTGGCGGCATTGATCGTGGCCGAGCGAACCACGTCGATGGCCGGCAACACTTCGGCGCGAACCATGAATTCGTCGGACTGGTAGCTGAGCATGGAGCCGAGCACGTCGCTGCCGTAGGCGAGCTTGACGCCGGCGGCCTTCATGATCTCCAGCGAGTCCCGGCCCTTGGCGCGCACGTATTTCAGCCGTTCGACGAAGCCCGGTTCGAGCCCGAGGTTGGCGGCCTCGCGGATCTGCGCCTCGTAGGCGACGATGGTCGGAGTGACCGTGGCGCCGACGTCGTGGGCGATCTTGGCCGTCTCCGGCGTGATCTCCGTGGCGTGCTCGATCGAGCGGATGCCGCAGTCGAGCGCCCGGCGCACCGCCTCGTCCGAATGGGTGTGGACGGCGACGTACATCTTGGCATTCATCGCCTCTTCCTGGATGGCGCGCAGTTCGTCCATCGAGTAGGCGAGGTAGGGTCGCGGGAAATGCGACGAGGCCGCGCCGCCGCCCGCCATCACCTTGATGAATCTGGCGCCCTTGCGGATCTCGTCGCGCGCGGCGCGCCGGCAGTCGTCCACCCCATCGACGACGCGGGCGACCGAGCCGAGCTGTCCGAGTTGAACCTCGCCGCTGCGCGTGTCGTAGCGGTTGCGATAGTCGGAATGACCGCCGGTCTGCACGAACGCCCGCCCGCAGATCACCAGCCGCGGCCCTTCGACCAGGCCCTGCTCGATGGCGTGGACCTGCGCCACCGTCGCCCCGCCGACGTCGCGCACCGTGGTGAAGCCGCGTTCGAGCATTCCCTTCAGGATCTTGACGGAATGGTAGACGATCAGTTCGTTGGGAACCCAGGAATTCTCCGCCGGATCGGCGACGGCGGCATTGATGTGCACGTGGCAGTCGATGAGCCCCGGCATCAGCGTCTTGCCACGCAGATCGATCCGGTAGGCGTTCGAATCCTTGATCGGACGATCGGACACTTCCTCGATGACGTTGCCGGCGACACGGACGAAGCGGTCGTGCTCGCCGTCGTCCACCGATCCGTCGAGAAGTCGCGCGTTCTCGAAGATATAGGATTGCATCAATTTAAGGCTCCTCGACTTTCACGCCAATTCAACGTCTGATGGGCGATGACCGGACTTATTCAATCGACGGACGCCGCCCGGCGGACCTGTTTCCGCCAACCCCACAGCGGTCGATCGGCTCGCTGACCCTTGTCGAGCCAGCGCCGTAGTAATCACGGCAACAGGGCATCGCGGAAGCCTTCAGTCGATAGGACGCCATCGCCGTTCGCGAAGGCGATTGGCCGCCGGTTCAACGATGAGCCGATCCTTGCCGCGCCGATCGGATCAGGATGCGCTTTGCGCCGGTTCGAGCTGGCCGTGTTCCAGCGGGGCGCGGGCCTGATATCTGGTCTTTCCAAGCAGCAGCGGAATTTCGGCGGCCGGGAGCGGCCGGGAGAACAGGTAGCCCTGAAGCAGGGAGCATCCCTGCCCCCGGAGAACGTCGAGTTGCCCTTCGGTCTCGACCCCCTCCGCCTGCACTTCGAGCCCGAGATTTTGCGCCAGAGAGATGATCGCCGCAGTGATGACGATCGCCGTGGGATCGCCCGGAATGTCGCTGACGAAGCTCCGATCGATCTTGAGCTTGTCGAGCGGCAAACGCCGCAAGTAGGCAAAGGACGAATAGCCCGTGCCGAAATCATCGATCGCAAGCCTGACGCCGAGAGCCTTGAGCGACGAAAGCCGATTGGCCGCCTCGCACCCCTGCTCCATCAGCGCACTCTCGGTGATTTCAATCTCCAGACTGTGCGGCGATATGCCGGCTGCCTCGAGTGCGGTTGCGATCCGCTGGAGAATGTCGGCGCGCTGGAATTCGCGCGGCGACAGGTTC
This sequence comes from Ancalomicrobiaceae bacterium, assembly GCA_031291595.1. Lineage (GTDB taxonomy): Bacteria > Pseudomonadota > Alphaproteobacteria > Rhizobiales > Ancalomicrobiaceae > CAIYYN01. Next base: position 10,345 of record JARLIU010000105.1, read on the forward strand.
ACCGCCATCGTATCGAGGCCAATGCCGGCGTCCTGCCACAGCCGCATCTGCCGGCAGGCCTCGCGCAGAACCCAGTCGCCGATCGGGATGATGAGCCCGGTCTCCTCGGCAATCGGGATGAATTTGTCCGGGCCGATCATGCCACGCGTTGGGTCACGCCAACGCACCAACGCTTCGACCCCGCAGATGCGCGTTTCGGTGACGGAGAACACCGGCTGGTAGTGCAGAACGAATTCGCCGTTGGCCAACGCCCGGCGCAGCCCGGCTTCGATCTCGAGGCGCTCCGAGGCAGCCGCGGTCAGCTTCGCGGTGTAGAACTTGTGGATCGCGCGGCCGCAGCCTTTGGCCTCGTACAGCGCCGCGTCGGCGTGCTGCAACAATTCCAGAGGCAATATCCCGTCCTGCGGGAACAGGCTGATGCCGACACTGGCCGATATGTAGACCGTCTGCCCGCCCGACAGCACGAACGCCTGGTCCAGCAGTTCGATCCAGTTGCGAGCCAGCGTCGCGACCGAGTGGCCGTCCGCCAGTTCGGTGACCAGCCCGACGAATTCGTCGCCGCCGAGCCGCGCCAATAGGGCTCCGTCCGGCAGGTTGGCGCTCAGCCGGTGGGCGACCAGCAGCAGCAGTTCGTCGCCGGCGGCGTGACCGAGGCTGTCGTTGACGTTCTTGAAGCGGTCGAGATCGAGGAACAGCAGTGCTCCGCTCTGGCCTCGCGCCATCGCGCCAGCGCATGCCGCTTGAATCTTTTCGATCAGCAGAATTCGGTTCGGCAAGTTGGTAAGGGGATCATGATGCGCCTGATGGCTGAGGCGTTCCTCGGACTCCTTGAGCTTCGATATGTCGGTGAACGTCCCCAGGCAGCGGGTGACGTGCCCGTCGTGATCGCGAACCGTCGAAACGGTCAGCCATGCCGGATAGACGTCGCCATTGCGGCGCTCATTCCAGATCTCTCCCTGCCAGTGGCCGACACGCCGGAGCGTCTGCCAGAGATCGTGGAAGACGGAACGATCCTGCCGATTTGCAACCAGGATGCTCGCGTTCTTGCCGATCACCTCGGCGCGAGACCACCCGGCGATCGCGGTCAAGGCGGGATTGATCTCCAGGATCACGCCGTCGGGGTCGGCAATGACGACCCCCTCCTGTGTGTTGGTGAACACGGCGGCCGCCTGACGCAGATCCTCTTCGGCGCGGATGCGTTCGGTGACGTCGACGTGCGTTCCCACCATGCGCAGCGGCGTGCCATCATCCGAACGGACGACGAAGGCACGCGACAGGATGTTGCGCCATTCGCCGTTCTTGGCGCGCATACGGAACTCGCATTCGTAGGATTCCCGCTGGCCGGCGAAGATGTCGGCGGTGCATGCCGTTGCGGTTGCAAGGTCGCTCGGGTGGATCAGCGCTTCGTGGCTTTCGATTTGGTCGGATATCTCGTCCGGTTCGTACCCCAGCATCGTCTTCCAGCGTGGCGAGTAGTAGACCGTACCGTCGACCAGGTTCCAATCCCACAGACCATCGTTCGCCCCGCGCATGGCCAGCGAAAAGCGCTCCTCGCTCGCTTGCAAGGCCGCTTCCGCCTGCCGACGGGCGGAAATGTCCTCGACTGCCACGACGAAGTAGCGGCAGTCGTCGACACTGTCGTGAACGATCGACGCGGTGGCGTTGATGTGGCCAATTCCGCCGTCAGAGCGGACGACTCGTCGTTCCTCGGTAACGGATACGGCTTCGCCGGATACGATCCTGCTCAATGACTGCGCGGCCGCAGCACAGTCGTCCGGGTGGAGCACTTCCAGAACGGACATGGCGGACAGTTGCTCTGCGGAGTACCCGGAAATCTCGATCAGGGCATGATTGAACCGGATCAGACGACCGTCCAGGCTCGCGTGCAGTATGCCGACGGGAGCCTGTTCGAAGGCCGCTCGAAACCTGTCTTCTGCGGCCTGCAGCTGCCGTCGCTGGGCCAGTTCCGACAAGGCTTCGCGAACCCGCTGCCGCTGCCGCAGCAAGTAGGTCAGGCCGATGGCGGCGGCAATCAGCACGGCGAGCGACGCGCACATCGCAATTGCCAGACGGCCCTCGCCGCCCAGCGCCTCCGCTTCCCCGATCTTGGCGGCCAGCGTCCAGCCGGCCAGCCGGACGGTCGAATGAGCGGCGAGAACCGGCGTGCCGCTGTCGTCGGCACCGGTGATCGGGCCGTCCTCGTCCTGCGCGAGCGACGCCGCGGGGAGCTCCGGACCAGGCAGGGGACGGCGAAGCCACTCGTGCGAACCACGGGCATGGCGCCGATCGGTCAGATCGACCACGTCGTTGCCTTCGACCAGCGACAGCAGCACTGCGGCGCTGCTGCCCGGCAGCGGCCATGAGCGAAGCGCCGGATAGAGCCAATCTTCCGGCCGCATGTCGAAGACGGCAACGGCCAACAGCTGGCCCGTCATGGCGTCGATCCCATAGATCGGGGAGAGAAACGCCATATGCACGCTACCGTCGGAGCGTCTGTGCAGGTCGAGGAAGGTGACCTCGCCTCCGGCGGCGCGCTTTACCGCTGCGATGAACTCGGGGCTGTCCGAACCCGCCGCGGGATCGCCGGCCAGACGCGCACCGCCGGGCCCGACAAGCGAAACGGCGGCCACATCATGCGCTGTCGCGGCGAGCCTCAGCAGGTCTTCGAGCCGCTGCGGATCGTACGTCGAGCCTCCGGCCTTCCAGCGGCTCAGCTCGGCACGATGCGTCCAGTCATCGCAGAACACGGCGACGTCGCGCCGCTGTTCTTCCAGCCGCCGGGAAATGGCATCGGCTTTGATGTCCGCGACGGCTTGAACCTGACTGAGGACCGCGCGCCGCTGCGCGTCGATTTCCGCGTGATAAATGCCGAGCGCCATCGCCGTAAAGGAAAACAGCGCCGTGCCGATGGCGGCAAACTTCAGCCAGGAGGCTTTGTGCTCCGGCGAAGACGCGGCGATATTGCGATTGGCTGCCTGATTGAGTGCGAAATACAGCAGGAGCGTCGTAACGGCGACGAAGAAAATACCTTTGTACGTGGATACATTGGCGAGGCTGGCCCGGTCGGAGATCTTCGCCAGAAGTGAATCCGAGAAAAATATCCAGGTGCAGGCCAATACGGCATATCCGACGACCGCGCGAATGATGAACATGTCGGACTTTGACAAGGCTTTCATAGGCGCCCTCCGGCGTCTCCTGCTCCGGAGGCGGCGTGACGTTTGAGGAGGGTCATCGAACGTTCGAACCCGCAGGTCTGTTGTCGGAATGCCGGCAGCATTCAGCGGACACTTCAACATGCAGGTTTTAAGATATTTTGAATCGCCGGCATTGGCGGGAGTGAAGTTTTGCGAATTGTTGCCGGCTGTCGCATCGGCGACCTGCCGGTTTGAGCGGTTTGGTTCGATCCGAAGCGCCCCATTCCGCTTGGGTCTTTCCAGGTCTGCAGGGCGGGTGGCCGATCAGCAGCAGCCGGGCGATCCGGCGTCGGCCGGGCGGAATGGCGCCCCTCTCGCGCACCGCCGCAGCCATTCGCGCAACGAGCCCGGAGCGGGTTTTGTCATTTGACAGCACGCGCTGAAAAATGTACTATTTCCACAAATGGGAGGAATAACTGACGTAGAATCATGACATCGTGAGCGATGGTTGTGATCATGTCCGTACGACCTGAAGTATCACTTCCAGCCATAGCTCTGACGTTTTGGTGTAAATATTCCGCGACGCGGATATATTTACGAACGATCACCTGTGTGCTGCAAACTCGTTGACCGAAATGGTGGCATTGGTCTGCCTCGCGGCCTGTTCGACAGGCAAGCGACGGGAGAGTCGTGTGCGCCCGCCCCCTGCGAACGGCGAAGCTGCTGAAGGGGCACTTGCTGAGGAACGCCGTGGTGGATCGCCAACTGAATTTTCTCGTCAGTGCCAACGTGCTGGTGCTGATCGCCGCGCTGGCGATCGCCGGGCCGAGTTTTGTCAACGTCTACAATCTGCAGTCCATGGCGGTGCAGATTCCGGAACTCGGGCTTCTGGGTATCGGCGTGGCGCTGGCGATGATTGCCGGCAATGGCGGCATCGATCTGTCGGGCATTGCCGTGGCCAATCTGTCCGGCATTGTCGCGGCCTTGTCGGTGCCGCTGTGGGTGTCGCCCGATGACGCGCCGCTGATGTTCGCCTTCGTTTTCGGCGGCGTCTGCCTGTGCGTCGGCGTCGTCTGCGGCCTGATCAACGGCCTCTTGATATCGCGTGCGAGCCTGACCCCGATCATCGCGACATTGGGGACCTCGATGGCGTTTTCCGGCATCAGCGTCGTCATCAGCAATGGCTCCGGCATCCGCCTCGGCTACATCGAGCCGCTCGACGACTTCGGCCATATGGCCGTTCTCGGAGTGCCGATCTGCTTTGCGTTGTTCATCGCCATCGCGGCGTTCATCGGCGCCGCCCTGCGCTTCACCCCGTTCGGCGTCCGCCTCTACCTGCTCGGCAGCAACGCCAAGGCAGCGCGCTATGCCGGCTTCAGCCAACGCGGCCTGTTGCTGGTCACCTACACGATCTCCGGCATTCTCGCCTCGATCGCCGGTGTTGTAATCGCGGCACGCATCTCGAGCGTCAAGTGGGACTACGGCACGTCGTATGTGCTGATTGCGATCCTGATCGTCGTCATGGCCGGCGTGCGGCCGAGCGGGGGTTACGGACGGATCGTCTGCGTCGTCTTGTCGGCGACTGCGCTGCAGATGCTGTCGAGCATGTTCAACTTCCTCGATATCTCGAATTTCTTCCGGGATTTCGCATGGGGCCTGCTGTTGCTGGTCTTCTTGCAGGTCTCCAGAATTGATCTTCGGTCTTGGCTCGTCAGAAAGCCGTAGCCGTCGGTCCAATAACTGTCCGGTGCGACACCCTGAAGTGCCGGACGACGCAAGACGTCAATCAGGGAAGAAAGGACCCAAGTGGTGGCTAAGATGAAGAAACTAGCCGTTTGCGCCCTCTTGTTGGGCAGTGTCTTTACGATTGGTACGGCGCTCGCCGCCGGCAACAAGACGATCGTGACCGTGGTGAAGCTGGCAGGTGAGACCTGGTTCACCCGCATGGACGAGGGCGTCAAGGATTACGGCGTCAAGACTCCGGGCGTGACGACCAGCGAAATCGGACCCGGCAAGGCCGATGCCGCCCAGCAGGAGCGGCTGATCGAGGACCTGATCGCTCGTGGAGTCGATGGCATTGCCGTCGTGCCGTTCGATCCGCCGATGCTCGAAGGCGTGCTGAAGCGCGCCATGGACCGCGGCATCAAGGTGATGACGCATGAAGCCGACAACCTGAAGAACACCCAGGTCGATATGGAGGCCTTCGACAACGCGGCCTTCGGCGCCCACTTCAACGATCAGATCGCCGATTGCATGGGCAAGACCGGCACCTGGACGTCGTTCGTCGGTTCGCTCGGCAGCCTGACCCACGTGCAGTGGGCCGACGCGTCGGCTGCCAACGCCGCCAAGAAATATCCCGACATGAAGCTGGTCTCGGCCAAGAACGAGTCCTTCAACGACGCCAATACCGCCTACAACAAGGCCAAGGAACTCTTGAAGAAATACCCCGAGCTCAAGGGGATCGAGGGTGGCTCGGCCGTCGATGTGATCGGCATCGGCCGCGCCATTGAAGAAGCCGGCCTGGTCGGCAAGGTCTGCGTCTACGGCATCGGCATGCCGAAGGACACCAGCCGTTATCTGAAGAGCGGCGCGGTCAACGGCATCAGCCTGTGGGATCCGAAGGACGCCGGCTTCGTCATGAACAAGATCGCCCACATGCTGGTCGATGGCACCGAGTTCAAGGAAGGTATGGACCTGGGCGTTCCCGGCTATACCAACATGCACGTGAAGAAGGGCCCGGGCAAAGGCATCATCGTGACTGGCCAAGCCTGGATCGACGTCAACAAGGACAATCTCGACAAGTACAACTTCTGACCCGAGGTCCGGTACCGGCGGTCGTCGCTGCGATCGCATCGCACGGCGGCTGCCGCGACCGGCCAACGGCGGACGGCTTCACTGTAGTCCCTCGACGGCGGACGCAGCCATGCTTGGCTTGGCTGTCGCGGCGGCATCCTCGGACCAACGTCCGAACCTCTATCCCCCGCGGATCGGCCGCGGGGGCGCGTGACCAGACCGCTTCGCGGAAGGCCGGCGCCGTGTCGGTCCTCGCTCGCCAGGGGCGACTATCTTGGAGCCGGGTTACCGGGCAGTTGGAATGAATAGCCAGAATCCGTCTCGATCCGTGAACCCGAAGGCCGAAGCGGACCCCTCCGCTGCCGGCCCCTTTCTCGAACTGCGCGGCATCCACAAGCGCTTTTCGGGCGTTTATGCCTTGCGCGGCATCGACCTGACCATCGAGGCCGGGCAGATCTATCATCTGATGGGCGAGAACGGCTGCGGCAAGAGCACGCTGATCAAGGTCATCTCCGGCGCTCTGACCCCTGACGAAGGCAGCATCCTGATCGGCGGTCGCGAAGTGGTGCTGTCGCCGATCGGCGCGTTGTCGGCCGGCGTCGAGACGGTCTACCAGGACCTGTCGCTGCTGCCCAACCTGTCGGTCGCCGAAAATACCGCGCTGTCGCAGCAACTGGTCGAATCCGGCGGACATCTCGCTCGTCGCATCGACCGGACACGGCTGATGGAAACCGCGGTCAGGGCGCTGTCGGCGGTCGGCCTGCCGACGGACGCGCGGTTCTGTGCGACCGCGGTCGAGGAGCTGCCGATCGCCACGCGGCAACTGGTGGCGATCGCCCGCGCCATCGCCACCGACGCCAAGCTCGTCATCATGGACGAACCGACGTCAGCGCTGACCAAGCGCGAGGTGGAAAACCTGATCGGCGTCGTCGATCAGTTGCGGGCGCACGGGGTTGCCGTGCTGTTCGTCAGCCACAAGCTCGACGAGTCGAAATCGATCGGCGGTCGATTCATCATCATGCGCGACGGTGCCAAGGTGATGGAAGGCAACATCGCCGACCATTCGAAGAGCGAACTCGGCTATTGGATGACCGGCAAGACCCTCGACGTCGTGCGCTATCGCCACGGCGCGCACGGCGGCGAGCCGCTGCTGGACGTCGAGCACCTGGGGCGGGCCGGCGCCTTCAGCGGCGTCTCCTTCTCGCTGGCGCGCGGCGAAATCATCGGCATCACCGGCCTGTTGGATTCCGGCCGCAACGAGTTGGCGCGCGCCCTCGTCGGCGTGAGCCCGGCCGATGCGGGCGTGATCCGGCTCGCCGGGCAACCGCTCACGCTGCGGCGCCCGATCGACGCCATCGAGGCGGGCATCGGCTACGTGCCGGAGGACCGTCTGTCGGAAGGGCTGTTCCTGGAGAAGCCAGTCCGCTCGAACATCGTCGCTGAGGTGCTCGGTCAGCTCGTCAATCGGTTCGGCAAGATCGATGTCGGCCGCAGCCGGTCGCTGGCCGCCAAGATCGCTGCCGAGTTGCAGATCGTCGCGGCCAATCTCGACAACCCGGTCCAGTCGCTGTCCGGCGGCAACCAACAGCGGGTGCTGATCGGTCGTGGCCTGACGATCAATCCGAAGCTGTTCGTGCTGCATGGACCGACGATCGGCGTCGATGTCGGCTCCAAGGACACGATCTTCCGGATCATCCAGAAGCTCGCCGGCGACGGCATGGGGGTCATTCTGATCAGTGACGACATGCCGGAGCTGCTGCAGAACTGCGATCGCATCATCGTCATGCGCAAGGGACTGATCGCCGAGACCTTTGAGGCGGAAACTGTCGACGAGGACACACTCTATCGTTCCCTGCTCCTCGAGCGATAATGCGGACTGGAACCATGAGCAATTCGACGATGACTGCTTCGGATCGACCCACGCAGACCTCAATGGCGGGGCTGTCCGGCTGGCTAATTCGGCACCCGCCGCTGTTCACTCTGCTGCTGATCGTTCTCGTCAGTCTGGTCATCGGCGCGATCTCGCCGCAGTTCTGGCAGGTGGCGAACATCTTCGACATGGCGCGCGCTTCGGTGGTGACGGGTCTGTTCGGCCTGGGCTTCTTGGTCGTGCTGGCGGCCGGCGGCATCGACATGTCGTTCACCGCGATCGCCGCCCTGCTGATGTACTGGCTCACCACGGCAACGGCCAGTTACGCGCCGTGGATGCCGATGGGAGTGGTGCTCGCAGCGGCGGCCGTCGGCGGCATGCTGCTCGGCATGTGCAACGGCCTCCTGGTGCATTACCTCAAGGCGCCGGCGCTGATCGTCACCATCGGCACGCAATACGTCATCCGCAGCTTCCTCCTGACCTTCATCGGCACCGAATTGTTCGTGAACATTCCGATGTCCATCGAGGATTTCGGCAAGTACGAGATCTGGCGCGTCAGCACCGACAACGGCTCGATCGCCATCCTGCCGGCCTATGTGCTGGTGCTGGTCGTCGCCGGGATCGTCACCTGGTGGATCCTCAACCGCACCCTGATGGGTCGCGCCATTTTCGCCATCGGCGGCAATTCCGACATCGCCGAGCGGCTCGGCTACGACTTGAAGAAGGTGCAGGTCTTCGCCTTTGCCTATTCGGGGCTGCTCGCCGGAGTGGCCGGCATGCTGCACGTGTCGAGCAATCGGCTGGCCAATCCGTTCGATCTGTCGGGCACGGAACTCGGCGTCATCGCCGCCGTCGTGCTCGGTGGCGCGCGGATCACCGGCGGCAGCGGCACGGTCGCCGGAACGCTGCTCGGGGTCGTGCTGGTGACCCTGGTCAATAATGTTCTGATCCTCGCCGGCATTCCAAGTACGTGGCAAGCATTTGTCGTCGGGTGTTTCATCGTTCTCGCGGGAGCTCTCTTCGCAACTCGGGAGCGGCGCTGAGACATGACAAATGCAGCCTGCAATGCCGACAGTACGCAAACAACAATAGCAAGAATATGTCATGAGGAGGAACAACGTCATGACTTTTAACGTGGCTCTCGTCGGGCTTTACATCCTGGATATCCTTGGCCGGCCGGTCGAGGCCATCCCGCCGGGCGGGCAACTCCGCTTCATCGACGAGATCCGACTGACAGTTGCCGGAACTGCCGGCGGAACTGCGGTCAACTGCGCCAAGCTCGGCCTCAGGACGCGGGCGGTTGGGGCGGTCGGCGACGACGAAAAGGCTGATTTCGTGCTGCACACGCTGTCGCGTTTTGGCGTCGACGTTGCGGCGATGGCACGCCTCAAGGGGGTATCGACGTCGGCGACGATCCTCAACGTCCGGCCGAACGGCGACCGTCCGGCCCTGCATCGGCGCGGCGCCTCCGACGAATTCACCTTGAGCGAAGCTGACTATCCGTCGGTTCTCGATGCCGAGTTCGTGCACGTCGGCGGCATGCCGTTGCTCGCCAGGTTCGACGGTGCGCCGACGACGGCACTGCTGAAGGCGGCGAAGGCCGCCGGCCGCACCACGACATTCGACCTCCTGTCGGCGACGCCCGCGACCACCGACATCCTGCGTCCGTCATTGCCCTATGTCGACTACTTCGTCCCCAGCATCGAAGACGCTTCGACGATGAGCGGCCTCGCCGACGTGCGCGACATCGCCCGGTTCTTCCGCGATCTCGGCGTCGGCAACTGCCTCATCACCATGGGCGGCGACGGGAGCTTAGTGGCCACGGGCGACACGATGTTTCGCCTGCCGGCCCTCGACATCGACGTCAAGGACACCACCGGCTGCGGCGACGCGTTTACCGCCGGGCTGATCGCCGGCCTTCACCGCGGCTGGGACATCGAGAAATCGGCGCGCTTCGCCACGGCCTGCGGTGCCCTGGTGGCGACGGGTCTCGGCTCGGATGCGGGCATCGTCGACTTTGACGGGACCGAGCAGCTGATGAATACGGCCCGGACGAAGCCCCTGGCCGCCTGACGGTCCGCTGCTGCGTCCCGGCACTCCGGGTCGCGCGAGCGGAGGCATGGATGAAGAGGAAAGCGTCATGAAAGTCGCAGTGGCAGGCGACAGTGCCGGCGAGGGTCTGGCACATGTACTCGCCGAATATCTCAAGGACCGCTTCGAGGTGTCGGAAGTGCTGCGGACCGATGAGGGGTCCGGCAAGTTCTATGCGGAATTGGCCGACCGTGTGGCGTCCGGCGTGATCGCCGGCACCTGGGATCGGGCGATCCTGATCTGCGGCACCGGCATCGGCATGTCCATCGGCGCCAACAAGGTCCGCGGAATCCGCGCCGCGCTGACCCACGATGTCTATTCGGCGCAGCGGGCCGCGCTGTCCAACAACGCCCAGATCATCACCATGGGCGCGCGGGTCATCGGCCCCGAAGTCGCCAAGGTCATCGCCGACGCCTATCTGGCGCTCGCCGGCAAGTTCGATCCGAACGGCCCGTCGGGCGGCAACGTCCGGGCAATCGACGCCGTCGATATGAAGTATACGGGCAAAGGCGCCACCACCTGCTCCTGACCGGCCCGTCTGCCGACCGGCGGCGGCAGGGGCCGGCCGGTCAAAGCGCCGGGGGCCGGCCGGGACGCGGTCCGACCTCTCCCAAAACGATCTTCGCCACGATATCTTTGACAGGGACTGCTCCGGGTTAGTGACGCGGTTTCGATTCGCACCGCGGTGGCCATGGCATCAACCGACCCGAGCAAATAGGAACGAGTCATGCAACGCTTCATCAACAATCCCGACGAGGTCGTCGAGGACACTCTCAGAGGTTTCGTCAAGGCTCACGCCGACATTCTTGGGGTATCTCCGGAGAACCCGCGCGTCGTTGTCGCCGCTTCGGCGCCGATCGCCGGCAAGGTCGGCGTCATCACTGGCGGCGGATCGGGCCACGAGCCGGCGTTCATCGGCTATGTCGGCCGCAATATGCTCGATGCGGTCGCGGTCGGCGAACTATTCTCGTCGCCGACGGCCAAGAGCTTCTTCGATGCCGCCAAGGCCGTCGATGCCGGCAAGGGCGTCGTCTGCCTCTACGGCAACTATGCCGGCGACAACATGAACGTGAAGATGGCGATCAAACTCGCGGCCAAGCAAGGCCTCGAGATCGCCACCGTCGTTGCCAACGACGACGTGTGCTCGGCGCCGCCGAGCGAGCGCGGCAAACGCCGCGGCGTCGCCGGCGAAGTGTTCATGTGGAAATGCGGAGGGGCCAGGGCGGCCGAAGGCGCCAGCCTCGAGGAGGTGCGCGCCACCGCACAGAAGGCGATCGACCATTGCCGCTCGATCGGCGTCGGCCTCGGCCCCTGCACCCTGCCGGCGGTCGGCCATCCGAACTTCGTCATCGAACCCGGCACCATGGAAGTCGGCATCGGCCACCACGGCGAACCGGGCGTGCGCATCGAACCGCTGCGCACGGCGGCGGAGGTCGGCAGGGACATGGCGGCGACCGTTCTCGACGATCACGATTTGCCGGCAGGCGCGCACGTCGCCGTGCTGATCTCGGGATTGGGCGCGACGCCGCTCAACGAACTCTACATCCTCAACGATGCTATCGAGAGCGAAATCGCTCGCCGCGGACTGGCGATCGAGCGGACCTATATCGGCAATTACTTCACATCGCTGGAAATGGTCGGTGCGACTTTGACGGTCATGGCTGTCGACGACGAACTGAAGCGGCTTCTGGACATGGACGTCCATTGCCCGGCACTTCCCTGATCGAAGCGAGGACGAGATGCGGCATCTTCCAAACGGCTCGTCGGGCGACATCGTCCTGGGCATCGCCGAGCGGATCATCGAGAACCGGGCGTACTTGAGCGAGATCGACGGCAAGATCGGCGACGGCGACCACGGCGTCAACATGGCCAAGGGGTTCGGCATCGCCGCCGAACGCATCCGCGGCAAAGATATGTCGTTGTCGGCGGCATTCGATCTGCTCGGCACGGTATTGATGACGGAGATCGGCGGGTCGATGGGGCCGCTCTACGGCATGATGTTCACCGAGTTCGCCGAAACGATCGCCGGTGCCGCGGCGATCGATGCCGCCCTGTTCGCCAAGATGCTGACGGCTGGTCTCGGCGGCATCCAGGCCATCGGTTCGGCCAAGGTCGGCGACAAGACGCTGCTCGACGCGCTCGCCCCGGCGATTACCGCCTTCGAGGCGGCGATCTCGGCCGGCCGCTCGTTCGATCAGGGGTTGGATGCGCTGGTCATCGCCGCCGAGAAGGGGCGCGACAGCACGAAGGACATGGTCGCCAAGATCGGGCGTGCCAGCCGGCTCGGCGCGCGTTCGGCCGGCGTCCTCGATGCCGGGGCGTCGTCCTGCGCCGTGATCTTGCGTGAACTCGCACGGGGAACCAAGGCTCGGTTGGCGAACGACGTCGAAACCGTGCGGTGAGTCAAACGCGAGCGCCCAACCGGACGCTCTGGCCACCGCATCGATCGACGCGGTCCCGAACCGGCGCTGCAGCTGCCGGAGACCTCGCCGCATCACGTCGGATCGGCTGGAGCGTCCTCCGTCAAAGCCTCCGCCATCGCCCGCAGGATGATGACGGTGGAAGCGGCGCCCGGATCGATGTGCCCGAGCGAGCGCTGGCCGGCCCGCGCCGCCCGTCCCTTCATCGCCACCATCGACCGGGTGGCATTGGCGCCGAGTTCGGCGGCGGCAATCACCTGTTGCCAATAGGCTTGGCCTTCGAGGCCGCGGTCGACGGCGCGGATGCCGGCCTCCGTGGCCGGGATCCAGGCATCCAGCATCGTCTTGTCGCCGCGCTGCGCCTTGCCGCGCTCGCCGATGCCGGCGGCAATCCCCTGCAGCATCGCCGTGGCCGCGGCTGCGTCCAGCCGCTCGACGCCGGCCAGCTTTTCCGAGGCGCGCCGGAAGGCGCTGGCATAGAGCGGCCCGGTCGAGGCGCCGGCGGCTTCGAGAAAGGTCGTCGCCGCCTTGTCCAGCACGGTCGAGGCCGTCGACAGACCCAGGCCCGGACGACCGAGTTCGGCGCAGACCGAGTGGAAGCCGAGGGCCATGGTGATGCCGTGGTCGGCGTCGCCGATGATGCCGTCCAGCTCGGAAAGGCGATCTTGGGACGCATCGATCGCCTCTGAAATCCGCTCGAACATCATGACGAGGCGTCGAGCCGCACTTTCAGCCATTGTGGTCCTCCTTCTATGTCGGTTCTTGCGCCGACTGCGAGACCATTGAGAACGAACCGCCGCTCGCCCGCAGCTCCGGGAGTCGAAGCTGACGGGCGTCGGCGCGACCTTCATCGATTTCCATGCCCGCTCATGACGTCACCTTGAAGTAGGCGGCGTCGCAGGGGTGCCGCAGCAGCTGCGACAATTCGTCGTCGAGCCGCATGACCGTGATCGACGCACCCGCCATGTCGAGAGAGGTGCAGTATGGGCCGATCCAGTTGGTCTCCACAACCAACCCGTGGGCCGACAGGCGCTGCTCGACACGCCGATAGATGATGTAGAGTTCCATCGCTGGCGTCGCGCCGAACGAATTGACCAGCACCGCGACGCGATCGCCCGGCGACGGCTGCATCTCGGCGAAGATCGCATCCATCACCTTGTCGACGATGGCGTCGGACGACTGCATCTGGGCGCGCGCCACCCCCGGTTCGCCGTGGATGCCGATGCCGACTTCGATCTCGTCCGGCCCGAGATCGAATGTCGGCCGCCGGATCTGCGGCAGCGAGCATGGCTCAAGCGCGACACCCATGGTGTAGGTGCTGGCATTGGCCTTGCGGGTGACCGCTTCGCACATGTCGAGCGACCAGCCGAGGTCGCAAGCCGCGCCGGCGATCTTGAAGATCAGCACGTTGCCGGCGACGCCGCGCCGGCCGTCGCGATCCTCGCGCGACGACGAAGCGATGTCGTCGGTGGTCAGGACCGTGCGCACGTCTACGCCACGCTGCACCACGATCTCGCTGGCCATCTCGAAATTCATCACGTCGCCGGCATAGTTGCCGTAGGCGAACAGCACGCCGGCGCCGCCCGAAGCGGCAAGCGCGCAGGCAACGATCGGATTGGGCGGCGGCGAGGAGAAGATGTTGCCGACCGCCACGGCATCGGCGAGGCCGCGTCCGACGTAGCCGAGAAAGCACGGTTCGTGTCCGGCTCCGCCGCCGATGACCAGGCCGACCTTGCCGGGGCGCGGTCCGTCGCGGGCGACGAGCGCGCGCCGCGATCCGGCGATCGGCGCGAGGTAGCGCTCATGCGCCTTCAGCGCCCCCTCGAGCATCTCCTCGACCGCGTCGTCGGGACGGTTGAGGAACTTCTTGATGTGCATCTTGGTCGGAATCGGTGCGCGTGGCGCCGTCTCGCCGCGAGACCGCGTCGCTTTCACGCCGTCGGCGTTGAGGATGCCCCGTCCGGTGGCGGCATCGGTAATCAGCACGTTGGCAAAGCCGCCGCGCAGCAGCGCCAGGATCGCCGGTACCTTGTCGAACCCGCCGGCAACGGCGATGCGTGTCCTGATCGATGCCAGCACGTCGAGCTGGATGCCGATGGTCCGGGCATCGAGCGGCCCTTCAACCGCTGCGCCGCGCTCGTCGATGAAGCGCCCGGCCAGCACGCCGACCGCGCCGCGTGCCAGATAGTGCTGCA
>JARLIU010000106.1 GCA_031291595.1 Ancalomicrobiaceae bacterium
AGGCCGCGGGAGATATTGTTGGCCGCATACATGGCCATCATCTCGCCGGAAGCGACGATATAGATCTCCTGGGCTTTGCCTTCGCGCATGGGCATCGCAAAGCCGCCACACACCACGTCGCCCAAGACGTCGTAGGAGACGTAGTCGACGTCGTCGTAAGCGCCGTTCTCTTCGAGGAAGTTGATGGAGGTGATGACGCCGCGGCCGGCACAACCGACGCCCGGCTCGGGACCGCCGGATTCGACGCACTTGATGCCCTTGTAGCCGATCTTCAAGACGTCCTCGAGCTCGAGGTCTTCGACCGAGCCGCGCTCGGACGCCAGATGCAGCACGGTGTCCTGGGCCTTGGCATTGAGGATCAGGCGGGTACTGTCCGCCTTGGGGTCGCAGCCGACGATCAGGATCTTCTGTCCGAGATCGACGAGCGCGGCGAGCGTGTTCTGGGAGGTGGTGGACTTGCCGATGCCGCCCTTCCCGTAAAAGGCGATCTGCCTGAGCTTGGCCATATGTGGTTCCCTTTCCCGTCAAAGGCCATCGATGGATCGACGCCGAATTCGGCCGGCAGCGATTTTGCCGCCTCACGGGACAGGGGAATTTCAAAGACCGTGCCAAGTCGGCTCTGGCACGGTTCATTTCTGAAGTACGTGCTATTTCAATAGGTTACCGAGTTATCCCAGGAACACCCGACTCGTACAGGGCTTTGTCGCGGCCCCGACAAAGCCCGACAGGACATGTCGGGACGCCTGTCACAACACGGCCGACACAACAAAACAGGCGACCTTGCGGCCGCCTGCTTTGGAGCGGAATCGGTGGAGATTCGGAGATCAGCGTTCAGCACCGCGGGCCAGATCTTCGATGCGCGACCGGGACACGCCGATGTCGGCGAGCTGGCGATCATCGAGGCTTTCCAGTTGGCGGACGGCCTTGCGATAGGTGTTGAAACGTTTCCACGAGCTTTGGACCGAAGCAGCAAAACCCAAGATGGACATGTGATGGACTTTCCTGATCGACGATTGGGAGGTGCGACGCGCAGGCCGATTGCCTTTTGCTTCAGCAGATGGTGAGCAAATAAGCGGCAACTCGACTGTTTACCAGACCCATCCACCCTACTCAGCTATGCGAAACGTGCATGCCTTGGAAGGCCGAACTTAACATGTTCTTCATGTTCGACGCGGCCGCGTCCAAATATGGCTAATATTCGGTCTGACTCACACTAGGCGATCTGATTTGCTGATTTGGATATGCCATTTTGTCATGCCTAAGGCCTTTTCGGGGGCGCCGTGGATTTTGCCTGCGTGTTAGGCGAGCAAATTTGGAATATGATGAAATATATGGCAGTATCCCCGGATTAACGCTATTGGCGGAAAGCCGGTCGGGGCGATGCCGGAGGCGGTGCCGGCCGCAGCCGCCGGAAGCCCCGCCGTCGACAGTTGCGAGTGAATGACTTTCTACTCATCCGGAAAATCCGCCATTCCTATCGAAGTTCATTCCATGAGAGCGGCCGCTTCTGATATGACATTCTAATCTCATGCAATCTGCGCAATTGACGCTACGGCCATTTCCGTGGAAGTCTGCCGCCGCGTTCAAATGGGATCATGCCAATGGCCGACAAGCCCTTTCCATCGCTTGAGCCGGCGCCCCGCGAGCCTCGCCACGGCCCAAACCGCCGCAGCGCCCGCTCGGCGGGAATTGCCGGCGCCATCGCCGCCGCCGTCGTCGCGCTTGCCCTTGTCGCCCCCCTCCATCCGGCCCGGGCCGACATCACGCTGCTGAACGTCAGCTACGATCCGACGCGCGAGTTCTACAAGGACGTCAATGCCGCCTTCGCCAAGGAGTGGAAGGCCAAGACCGGCGAGACGGTGACGGTGAAATCCTCGCACGGCGGCTCGGGAGCGCAGGCGCGTGCCGTCATCGACGGCCTGCAGGCCGACGTCGTCACCCTGGCGCTCGGCGGCGACATCGACGCCATTGCCGCCAAGTCCGGCAAGCTGGCCAAGGATTGGCAGACGCGGCTGCCCAACCATTCCTCCCCCTACACCTCGACCATCGTGCTGTTGGTACGCAAGGGCAACCCCAAGGGCATCAAGGACTGGGACGACCTCGTCAAGCCGGGCGTGTCGGTGATCACGCCGAACCCGAAGACCTCCGGCGGGGCACGCTGGAACTATCTGGCGGCCTGGGCCTACGCCTCGGCTACTTACGGTGGCGACGACGCCAAGATCCGCGAGTTCCTGGCCAAACTGTTCAAGAATGTCCCGGTGCTCGATACCGGCGCGCGCGGCGCGACGACCACATTCGCCCAGCGCGGGCTCGGCGACGTGCTGATCGCCTGGGAGAACGAGGCCTATCTGGTCAGGCAGGAATTCGGCGCCGACCAGTTCGACATCGTCGTTCCCTCGCTGTCGGTCCTGGCCGAGCCACCGGTCGCCGTCGTCGACGGCAACGTCGACGCGCATGGAACCCGCCGCCAAGCGGAAGCCTACCTCAACTTCCTCTATTCCGACGACGGCCAGCGGCTCGCGGCCAAGCACCACTACCGGCCGATCCGCCCGGACGTGGTCGACAAGGCGCTGATCGACGTCTTCCCCAAGCTGAAGCTCGTCACCATCGATGCCGACTTCGGCGGCTGGGCCAAGGCGCAGCCGACGCACTTCGGCGACGGCGGCACATTCGACCAGATCTACAAGCCAGGGCAATAAGTTGAGCGCAACGGCCGGCTCGCCTTCCCTCCACCGTTGGCCAAACCCCGGTATCCTGCCGGGGTTCGGCCTGTCGCTCGGCTTTACGCTTCTCTACCTCGCCCTCATCGTGCTCCTGCCGCTCGCCGCCTTGGCGGTGAAGGCATCGGGGCTGGGATTTCACGGGTTCTGGGCGATCGCGGCGGATCCGCGCGTGGTGGCATCGCTGAAGCTGTCGTTCGGCATTTCGCTGTTGGCCGCCGCCATCAATGCCGTGTTCGGCCTGCTCGTCGCCTGGGTGCTGGTCCGTTACGACTTCCCCGGAAAGCGCATCGTCGACGCCATCGTCGATCTGCCGTTCGCCTTGCCGACGGCGGTTGCCGGTATCGCCCTGGCAACCCTCTATGCGCCCAAGGGCTGGATCGGCCGCATCGCCGAGGTGTTCGGGCTGAAGATCGCCTATACGCCTGTTGGCATCGCCATCGCGCTCGTCTTCATCGGCCTGCCCTTCGTCGTGAGAACCGTGCAGCCGGTGCTCGCCGATCTCGATCAGGAGATCGAAGAGGCCGCCGCCACCCTGGGCGCCAGCCGATTCCTGACCATCCGCCGCGTCATCCTGCCGCCACTCATTCCGGCGGTGATCACCGGCTTTGCGCTGGCCTTTGCCCGCGGCGTCGGCGAATACGGCTCGGTGATCTTCATCGCCGGCAATATGCCGTTCGTCTCAGAGATTACGCCGCTGCTCGTCGTCATCAAGCTCGAGGGCTTCGACCTGGCCGGAGCTACCTGCATCGCCCTCGCCATGCTCGGGATCAGTTTCGTCATGCTGCTGGCCATCAACATGGCCCAGGCGCTCAGCCGGCGGAGGTTCGGCCATGTCTAGCGCCGGCCTGTTGCCCGAACCGCGCCGCCAGCCGCCGCCTCGCTCGCCGGCAGCGTCGTCCGTCGTCGGCGAGAGCCCGTTCGCCCGCGCCGTGATCATGACGGTGGCGTTGGCGTTCCTGGCGCTGTTCCTGGTGCTGCCGCTCGTCGTCATATTCGCCGAGGCCTTTTCCAAGGGCGCCGAGGCATTCCTCGCGACGTTTTCGGATTCGGATGCGGTGGCGGCGATCGCCACCACCTTCCTCGTCACCGCCATCGCCGTGCCGGCCAACATCGTCTTCGGCATCGCCGCCGCCTGGGCCGTGGCGAAGTTCCAGTTCCCGCTGAAAAGCGTGTTGCTGACGCTGATCGATCTGCCGTTCTCGGTGTCGCCCGTCGTCGCCGGCCTGACGTTCATCATCCTGTTCGGCGCCCAGAGCACGCTCGGCCCGATGCTCGAGGCGCACGGCATCACGATCATCTTCGCGCTGCCCGGCCTGGTCATCGTCACCATCTTCGTCAGCGTGCCGTTCGTGGCGCGCGAACTGATCCCGCTGATGCAGCAGCAGGGAACAGCGGAAGAAGAGGCCGCGCTGATCCTCGGCGCCTCGGGCTTCACCATCTTCCGCCGGGTGACGCTGCCCAACATCAAATGGGGGCTGTTCTACGGCGTGCTGCTGTGCAACGCCCGCGCCATGGGCGAATTCGGCGCGGTCTCCGTCGTCTCCGGCAAGATCCGCGGCGAGACCGCCACCATGCCGCTGCAGATCGACATCTATTACAACGAGTACGCCTCGGTCGCCGCCTTCTCGATCGCCGTGCTCCTCGCCCTCTCCGCGTTGCTGACGCTGGCGCTCAAGGCGGCGCTCGAATGGCGCTTTGCCGACGAACTGGCCGCGGGACGCCGGCACTGACAGTCCAAGGACCTCGCGATGGATATCCGCGTTCGCCAACTCGCCAAGGAATTCAACACGTTCCGCGCCCTGCACGGTGTCGACGTCGACATCCGTTCGGGCGAACTCCTGGCGCTGCTCGGTCCGTCCGGCTCGGGCAAGACGACGCTGCTGCGCGTCATCGCCGGGCTCGAAGAACCGACCGGCGGACAGGTGTTCTTCGACGACATCGATGCCACGTCCATCCCGGTGCGCGAGCGCGGCGTCGGTTTCGTGTTCCAGAACTACGCCCTGTTCAAGCACATGACGGTTGCGCGCAACATCGGCTTTGGGCTCGAAGCCCGGCCGAAAGGCGAGCGCCCCAGCCGCGCCGCCATCGCCGCCCGCGTCGCCGAACTGTTGGACTTCGTGCAACTGTCCGGGCTCGGCGGCCGCTACCCGGCACAATTGTCCGGCGGCCAGCGCCAGCGCGTGGCGCTCGCCCGGGCGCTCGCCGTCGAGCCGAAGGTGCTTCTGCTCGACGAGCCGTTCGGCGCGCTCGACGCCAAGGTGCGCAAGGAGTTGCGCAAGTGGCTGCGGCTGATCCACGACAAGACCGGGCTGACCACGGTGTTCGTCACCCACGACCAGGACGAGGCGCTGGAACTCGCCGACCGCATCGTCGTGCTCAACAAGGGCCTGGTCGAACAGATCGGCTCGGCCGATGACATCTACGACCGCCCGGCAAGCCCGTTCGTCTACGACTTCATCGGCGACGCGGTCGGGCTGGAGGTCGAGGTCGCGGATGGCCGCGCCACGATCGGCACGCAGAGCATCCCGCTCGGCCTGCACGTGCACGACCGCGGCAAGGGACGGCTCTACGTCCGGCCACATCACTGGCAGCTGTCGGAAGCCGACGCGGCACATCTCGTCGGCACCGTCATCAGCCAGCGCCGGTCAGGCGCGGAGCGGCGCGCAGAGGTGGAAATTGCCGCGCACATGAGCTTCGAGATCTCGCTCGAACCGGGTCAGGAAATCGCCACCGGCTGTCGCCTGGGACTGGCGCCGAAGCGCTGGCGGCTGTTCACCGCCAGCGGGCGGGTGATCGATCCCGGCGTGTCGCGCGTGCCGGAAGACTATGCGATCTGACAGTCGCACGCTGTGCAGCGATCCGGCCGCTCCGGCATCGCCTAGCCTTGCGTCGGACACAGAGGTAGGGCATCTCAAGGCGCATGTCTTCGTTTCTCTCCCGCCTGCAAAAATCCCGATTCGTCCGCCGCCTGGGTACGGTCGCCGGCTACACGATGCTCAGCCGGGTGACCGGGGCCGTTCGCGACCTCGCCTTCGCCGCGGTGATCGGCGCCGGACCGATGGCCGATGCGTTCTTCATCGCGCTCAGGCTACCGAATCACTTCCGCGCCATCTTCGCCGAGGGCGCGTTCAACGCCGCCTTCGTGCCGACCTATAACGAAACCCTGACGCGTGAGGGACCGAAGGAGGCTTCGGCGTTTGCCGGGCGGGCACTGTCGGCGATGATCGTCATCCAGGTGGTGCTGCTGATCCTGGCCGAGATCTACACCGACCAATTCCTGAAGCTCACCGTGCCGGGCTTTTCGCACGACCCGGCAGTCGCCGCGTTGGCGGTGGGACTGACGCGCGTCACGTTCCCGTTCCTGGCTTCCGTCACCGTCATCACGGTGCTGGGCGCGGTGCTGAATGCGCACGGGCGCTTTGCCGCCGCCGCCGGCGCGCCGATCCTGTTCAACGTCGCGGTGATCCTCGCCCTGCCGTTCGCCGGCTTCCTCCCGTCGCCGCCGTATGCACCGGCAATCGGCGTCCTCATTTCCGGCGTGGCGCAGATCGTGCTCGTCCAGGCGGCATTGGCGCGGGCGGGGTTGGCGTTTCCGCTCATGGTGCCGCGGCTCGACGCGGAGGTCTCGACCTTCCTCAGGCGCGTCGGTCCGGCGATCATCGGCTCGGGCGCGGCGCAGATTGCGGCGTTTGCCGATACCTTCCTGGTCGGCGGCCTGCCCTACGGCGCCGCCTCGGCGTTGAACTATGCCGACCGGCTGTATCAGCTCCCCATCGGCGTGATCGGCGTCGCCATGGGCACGGTGCTCTTACCGGAACTGAGCAAGCTGTTCGCCGCCGGCGATGTCGCGGCCGCCAGGGCGGCGCAGCGGCGGGCAATCCGCTGGAGCCTCGTCCTGACGCTGCCGTTTGCGGCGGTATTCCTCATGGTCCCGAGCGAGATCGTGTCGATCGTCTATCAGCGTGGCGCGTTCCACGCCTCCGACGTGCCGCGCTCCGCGGCAACGCTGCAGGCCTATGCGGTGGGGCTGATCGCCGTCGTGCTCATCCGCACGGTGGTTGCCGGCTTCAACGCGCGCGGCGACACGCGCACCCCGATGCTGGTGGCCATCGTGGTGCTGGTGCTCAATGTCACACTGAAAGTCATGCTGACCGGCTCCATCGACGTTGCCGGCCTCGCAGCGGCCACGTCGGCGGCAGCCTGGAGCAATCTGATCGCGCTGCTCATCCTCGACCACCGTCGGCGGCGACTAGAGCGCGATGCTGTCACATGATTTCATGTGACAGCTGAATCACTGCTCCGGAACTGGCGACGCCCCCCGCGCCCAGCGTCTGAGGCCCGGGCGCGGCAGGATCGCGATCAGATGATCTTGACGAACTCATCGATGTCGAGGCGCGGATTGCGCGGGCGCAGCTTCGAGCGGTCGCCGTAGCCGACGTTGATGACGACGAACGAGCGCCAGGTGGTGCCGGCGAAGAAGGCCGCGTCGATACCCTTGGCGTCGAAGCCGCCCATCGGGCCGCAATCGAGGCCGAGCGACCTCAGCGCCATGATCAGGTAGCCGATCTGCAGCGCGGCCGAACGTTCCGCCGACCACTTCTTGGCCGACTCGTCGCTCCCGACGTACCAGGAGCGGGCATCAACGTGCGGGAACGTCTTCGGCAGATGTTCGTAGAATTCGATGTCGTAGGCGGCGACGATGACGGCCGGAGCGGCGACCGTCTTCGCCTGGTTGTTGCCCGACATCAGCGGCCCGATCTTGGCCTTGGCCTCCGGCGAGGTCAGGACCAGGAAGCGGCCTGGCAGCGTGTTGGCTTCCGTCGGGCCGAATTCGGCCAGCCGCGCGGCTTCCAGCAGCGTCTCGGTCGCCACCGGCTTGTCGAGGAAATAGTTGAACGTGCGGGCTTCGGAAAACAGCTGGGCCAGCGCGGCATCGTCGAGGCGGGCGGGTGATGACGGCATAGTCGACCTCATTGGACGTTGACGGCGTTGCCGCTGCAAATGGCGACCAACCACAATCGGATCAAGCGCGACATTGGAAACGCACTGTCAACACCCGGTGCATCTTCACCCGCGTCACGCCTCCTTGAAGCGAGCAACCGCGGCCCCGGCGACGCCGACGTCGAGGGCGAGCAGCCGGCCATTATGCGGATGACCGGCAGCGCGTTCCGGACTGAGCCCGTCGGAAAGACTGGTCAGGAACAGGGTCGTCAGCCCGGCGCCGCCGAAACACGGCATGGTCGGAGCGGCGACCGGCAGCTTGATGTGCTCGATCAATTCTCCGTTACGGGAGAAGCAGTTGAGAGTGCCGGCCGACACCCCGGCGCTCCAGTAGCGCCCCAAGGCGTCGCAAGCGCCACCATCGGGCCGGCCAATGGCATCGTCCGGCGTGGCGATGCGGGTGCGGTTGGTGAGGCCGCCGGTGGCGGCATCGAAGTCGAAGCGGTCGATCCAGGCGCCGCGGGTATTCACCCAGAACATCGTGCGGGCGTCGGGCGTCCAGGCGAGCCCGTTCGACACATGCACCTCGTTCTCGAACACTGTGTCGACACGGCCACCCGCGGTGATGCGATAGAGCGAGGCGACCTTCTCCCGGTTCGGCCGCTCGTCCATGCTGCCAACCCAGAAGGCGCCGTCCGGACCGACCTTGCCGTCGTTCAGCCGGTTCTGCGGCGGCATGAAATCGAAGGCCGCGATCGTGTCGACGGCACCGCTTGCCGGGTCGTAGAGCGCCACCGAACGGGCGAGCGCCAGGATCAGCCGGCCACTCTGCGTCAGTCCCATGGCGGTGACGCGGTCGGGCATCGGCCAGGAGGCGAAATCCGCGCCATCCGGGCGGATGGTGCGGAGCGTGCGGGACTCGATATCGGTCCAGATCAGCCGGCCGCGGCCATCGTCCCAGACCGGACCTTCGCCCAGCCTGTCGGCATGCCCGGTCAAGGGAATGATGTCCATGTCCGTCCTCGCTGCTGCCCACCCGGCGGCGTCGCTGTCGCCGGCTGAAGCTATAGGGCGAAACCGCCGGCCGGTCATCCCGTGCGGCCCGCGGTCGGAACCGCCGCCGATTCCGGACCAAAGATCTACAGCGAATCCGTCCGCCGCAGTTTTCCCGGTGGCCGGCGCGCCCTATGATCCCTGAAACGACCACGTCCGGCTGACGCCGGCGCCGGGCAACCGGGCCGAGCGCCGACCGCGACGATCGGGCAAGACCTCGACCGCAGGGAGACCGCCATGGGAAACGCAAGCGACTTGACCGACAGGGACGTTCTCGGCATCGCCGAAAGCTGGCGCAAGGCGGGACGCGGCGTTGCCATCGCCACGGTGATGGAGACATGGGGGTCGGCGCCACGCCCGGCCGGCAGCCATCTGGCGATCGACGAAACCGGCCATTTCGAGGGCTCGGTCTCCGGGGGCTGCGTCGAGGGCGCAGTGGTCGAGGAGGCCCTCGACGTCATCGCCTCGGGCAAGGCGCGGGTGATGGAATTCGGCGTTGCCGACGAGACGGCGTGGCGGGTGGGGCTCTCCTGCGGCGGCCGCATCTCGGTGCTGGTGGAACGGCTCGATTGAGCCGCAAAGGCTCGCGTGAACGCACAGGCGAAAGGCAGCCGCATGGATCTCGCCCTCCTCACCGAATTGAACGAAGCGCGCCTCGCCCGGCAGGCGACCATTCGCGTCACCGATCCGAATGACGGCAGCGAACGACTGGTCCGGGAAGCGACGCTGCGGTCGGATGATCCCTTGCACGACGAACTCGTCGCCCGCTTCCGCTCCGCCAAGTCCGGCCTCATTGATACGCCGGACGGCAAGCGGTTCCTCACCGTCTATGTGCCGCCGCCGCGGATCGTCGTCATCGGCGCGGTCCACATCACGCAGTCGCTCGGCCCGGTCGCGGCGATTGCCGGCTTCGACGTCACCATCATCGATCCGCGCACGGCGTTTGCCAGCGAAGAACGGTTCGGCGAGGTAAAGCTCGTCGCCAAGTGGCCTGAGGACGTGATTCCGGCCGAATTGGCGCTCGATCCCTACACCGCGCTCATCGCCGTCACCCACGATCCGAAGATCGACGACTATCCGTTGAAAGCGGCGCTCGATGCCGGCTGCTTCTATGTCGGCGCGCTCGGCAGCCGCAAGACCCACGCGGCGCGCGTCGAGCGGCTGAAGACCGCCGGGGCCCGTGCCGAAGCCATCGCCCGCGTCGCCGCGCCGATCGGCCTGACGATCGGGGCACAATCGCCGGCCGAAATCGCGGTGGCGATCGTGGCACAGGTGATCGAGGCCTTGCGACTGCGCCCGGCGCACCTGGCGCCGATGCCGGCGGACGTGTGGGCATGAGGCATTGGGCATGAAGTTTGGGCCGGTCGCCACGTCCGACAGTCTCGGCACGATCCTCGCGCATTCCGTCGCGGCCGGGGGCAAGGTGCTGCACAAGGGCCATCGCATCGGATCGGCGGAGCGCGACTTCCTCAGCCGCGCCGGCGTTGCGCAAGTGGTCGTCGCCCGGCTCGAAGCGGACGATGTCGGCGAGGACGAGGCGGCGGCCCGCATCGCCGCGGCGCTCGCCGGACCGGGCGTCGAGGTCGAGGACGCCGACACCGGCCGCGCCAATCTTTATGCCGCCGAGCCCGGACTCGTCGTCGTCGATCGGGCCGCCATCGACGCGCTCAATGCGATCGATCCCGGACTGACGCTGGCGACGCTGGCGGAATTCGCGCCCGCAATCGCCGGCCGCATGGTGGCGACGGTGAAGATCATTCCGTTTGCGCTGCCGCGCGCCGTCGTCGAGCGGGCGCTGGGCTTGATCGCCACGGCCGGGCCGCTCGTCCGCATCGCCCGCTATACCGCCAAGCGGGTCACCGTCGTCTCGACGCTGCTGCCGAGCCTGAAGCCGTCGACGGTCGACAAGACGGTGAAGGTCATGGCTGAGCGGCTGGAGCCGGCTGGCGCGGTACTCGTCGGCGACCGGCGGGTGGCGCATGACCGCCAAGCGATCGCCGCGGCGGTGCTGGCGGGCGTCACGCAGGACGAGGCCGATGTCGTCGTGGTGTTCGGCGCCTCGGCGGTGGTCGACCGGCAGGATGTGGTGCCGGCCGGCATCGAGCTGGCCGGCGGCGAGGTGATCCACTTCGGCATGCCGGTCGATCCGGGCAACCTGCTGCTCATCGGCCGGCTTGATGGCCGCACGGTGATCGGTGCGCCCGGCTGCGCCAGAAGTCCGCGCGAGAACGGCTTCGACTGGGTGCTCGGCCGCATCCTCGCCGATGTCGCCGTCGAGCCGTGTGACATCGTCGGCCTGGGTGTCGGCGGATTGCTGATGGACATTGTCTCCCGGCCACGACCGCGCCAGGCGCCGAAGGAGAGCGAGGCGCGCGAGCAGCGCAATATCGCCGCCGTCGTCATGGCGGCCGGCCGGTCGTCGCGCATGGGCGGGCCGAACAAGCTGCTGGCGCGGCTCGACGGCAAGCCGCTGGTGGCGCATGCCGTCGACGCGGCCATCGCCAGTTCGGTCCGATCGGTGATCGTGGTGACCGGCCACATGGAGGCGGAGGTGCGCGGCGCGCTGTCCGGCCGCGATGTGACGTTCGTGCATAATCCGGATTTCGCCGAAGGGATGTCGACTTCGCTCAAGGCCGGAATCGTGGCGGTGCCGGAGGAGGCCGAGGCAGCGATCATCCTCCTCGGCGACATGCCGCGGGTGACGGCGGAGATGATCGACCGGCTGATTGCCGGCTACGACCCGATTGCCGGGCAGCTGATCGTGGTGCCGACGTTCGAGGGACGGCGCGGCAACCCGGTGGTGTGGTCGCGGCGCTTCTTCACCGACCTTGCCCAGGTGACCGGTGATGCCGGCGCGCGCAACGTCATCGGCCAATATCCGGAGGCGACCGTCGAGGTCGAACTCGGTCCGGGCGTGGCGCTCGATCTCGATACGGCCGACGCCATCCGCGCCGTGGGCGGCACGGTGGTCGAATAGGGCGAAGCATCCAAAACGGTCAATCGCCGGCGAAGGCGGCTTCCGGCTGCGGTTCCGGCTCGATGCGGGCGCGGGCGAGCATGCGGGTCAGTTCCTTCACCGTTTCGGTGAGGTACAGCACCTCCGTCTCGCGCAACTGGTCGAGCTTCTGGTGCAGCAGCTCGATTTCCAGTTCCGCCTTGATGTTGATGCGGTGGTCCTCTTCGGCGGCGCGCCGGTCGATGTCCTGCTGCCGGTTCTGGCTCATCATGATGACCGGAGCGGCATAGGCGGCCTGGAACGACAGGACGAGGTTCAGCAGGATGAAGGGATAGGGGTCCCAGCGTTCGGCGTAGGCGGTGAGGTTCAGCGCGATCCACACGAGGAGGATCAGCGATTGAATGATGATGAATTTCCACGATCCCATGCCCGCGGCAACGACGTCCGCCACCTTCTGGCCGAGCGTCAATTGATACTCGGGCAGCCTGTCGCTGCTGATCGACCGCACCTCGCCACGCATGCTGCGCAGTTCGACCAGCAGTTGTTCTTCGGCTTGGTGGATCTGGGTGCGGATTTCGCTGATCCTGCTCATCGCATGGCTCCTGCGGCGGGAAATGTCGGGACTGGAGTGCGGCAGTGCGTTGCGTATCGGCGACCATCGGCCAGAGCGGGCGGGAGGTGGCGGGCGAAACCGCCGCATCCGGCTCTCTTTGCCGAGCGACGCCGTCGTCGCCACTATCCCTTCGCCGGTTCGGACGGCAGTTCGACGCCCGCGGCCGGTTCGATTTTCGCCCGCGAGAGCAGCTGGGTCAGCTCGCGCACCGCATGCGTCAATTGCAGAACTTCGGTCTCGCGCAGCTGATCGATCTTCTGGTGCAGCAGTTCGATCTCCAGCTCAGCCTTGATATTGATCTGATAGTCCTCTTCGGCGGAGCGCCGGTCGATGTCCTGCTGCCGGTTCTGGCTCATCATGATGAAGGGCGCGGCATAGGCGGCCTGAAACGACAGCGCGAGATTGAGCAGGATGAACGGATACGGATCCCAGTGATACACGAACGCGGTGATATTGAGCGCGATCCACACTGCCAGAATGATCGACTGGATGATGATGAACGGCCAGGATCCCATCGTGGCCGCGACCGTATCGGCAACACGCTGTCCGCCGGTCGGTTTCGGCCCACCCGGACGCCCGTCTTTGGCGCGACGCGCGCCACGCCGGACGTCGCGCAGCTTCGCCAGGAGCTTCTCTTCGCTCTCTTCCAACTGGTGTCGGACACTGTCGAGGCTGCTCATTGGCACTTCTCCGTCCGTGCGCCCGCCGAAGCTGTCGGACGGCCGGCAGCAGCGCGCTGACCCTCGCCAGTTCCATCCCCGGCCGGGCGGCCGTCAGTCGCCGAGATTGCCGAAGAAGTCCTTCACCTTGGAGAAGAATCCGGTCGAATCCGGATGGGTTTCGCCGGACGAGGCCTTCTCGAATTCCTCCAACAGCTCGCGCTGACGGCGGGTGAGGTTGCGCGGCGTCTCGACCACGACCTGGATGTACATGTCACCGAAGGCGGACGAGCGCAAGACCGGCATGCCCTTGCCGCGCAAGCGGAATTGCTTGGCCGTCTGGGTGCCCTCGGGGACTTTCACCTTGGTCTTCTCGCCCGACAGCGTCGGCACGTCGAACTGGCCGCCGAGCGCGGCGGCGGTCATGGAGATCGGCACCTTGCAGAAGATGTCGGCGCCGTCGCGTTGGAAGAATTCGTGCGGCTTCAAGCCGATGAAAATGTAGAGGTCACCCGGAGGACCACCGCGCACGCCGGCCTCGCCCTCGCCGGACAGGCGGATGCGGGTGCCGTCCTCGATGCCCGAGGGAATGTTGACGGTGAGCATCTTTTCCTTGGTGGTGCGGCCGGAGCCGCCGCACTTGGCGCAGGGTTCGGCGATCACCTGGCCGCGGCCCTGGCACGTCGGGCAGGTGCGCTCGATGGTGAAGAAGCCCTGCATGGCCCTGACCCGCCCCTGCCCGCCGCAGGTGCGGCAGCTCGTCGGCGTGGTGCCGGGCTTGGCGCCGGAGCCGCTGCAGGTGTCGCAGGTGATCGAAGTCGGCACGCGGATCTCGACCTGCTTGCCCTCGAACGCCTCTTCGAGCGTGATCTCCATGTTGTAGCGCAGGTCGGCGCCGCGCTCGCGACCGCCCCTGCCCCGCTCGCGCCCCTGCCCCTCGCCGCCGAAAAAGCTCTCGAAGATGTCGGACATGGTCTGGGCGAAATCGCCGTTGAAGCCGGGTGAGCCGGGGCCGCCGGCGCCCATGCCGTTCTCGAAGGCGGAATGGCCGAAACGGTCGTAGGCGGCCCGCTTCTGGCCGTCCTTCAGCACGTCGTAGGCTTCGTTGATCTCCTTGAAGGCAGCCTCGGCCGCCTTGTCGCCCGGATTCTTATCCGGATGCAACTGCATGGCGAGCTTGCGGAAGGCGCCCTTCAGCTCCTTGTCGTCGGCGCTCTTGGATACGCCCAGCACTTCGTAATAGTCGCGCTTGGCCATGCGTCCGCTCAAGCCCCGTCAGTCAGCTGCGCCAAGTCAGCGCCAAGTCCCGTTC
>JARLIU010000107.1 GCA_031291595.1 Ancalomicrobiaceae bacterium
CTGCGGGCAACGACATAGGAGCGGTACAGCGCCCCGTCGCAGCCATCGGCGGCATAGTTGAAGGCCCCCAACACCCTGACCGCGCCGTTCAAGCCCAGCACCAGCGGGTAGCCGCAGGTCTGGCTGACGAGGAGGTCCTCCCGCCGCCAATGGCTGTGCAGATCCTCCGGCTCCGGCCAGTTGAGCGCCTCGGGAACCTCCTTCAGCCCATGCACCCTGAGAACGCCGGCGAGTGCCGACCAGAATGCGTCGACCGCCGCGCGATCGAACAGGTACATGGGCAAGGAAGCGATCATGGCGCTCTGACTAAAGGATGTTTGGCCACGTCATGCGGCCGGAACAAGTATCGGCGGGCAACATCGAGATAGCCATGATAGACGAGGCCGCCGTTGGCCTCAATCAGCCGATCACGATTTGCCCGGTACCAGGCCGGAATCCGGTACCACGGCAGCGACGGCGCCTCGTGATGCGCCGAATGCAGGCTGTTGTAGAGAAACAGCGGTCCCAGAATAGTCGCATCCTCGACGATCGCCGTGCGCCCCGGCACGCTCGGATTGGCGCGATGTTCGGCGAACGAGCGAATGAGCAGGATCGCCATGCCGGGATAGACCATGGCGAGCACATAGGTGATCAGGTCCATCCGCGCCACGAACACCAGCCAGGCGACGACCGGCACCAAGTGGAGCGCATGCTCGGACCAGATCCGGCACGTTGCCTTGTCGCCCTTAAGAATCAAGCCCGCCTGGAACGTCCAGTAGCGGCAGATGATCCACACCGGCCCGACCAGCATGCGCCCGGCCAGCGTCATTTGCATCTTGACCAGCACGCGGCTCACCGGGCTGAGCTGCTGCCATTGCCTCTCCATCCAGTAGTAGGACTCCGGATCGTCGAGCGGATCGGTCAGCCGCTCATCGCGGTGATGGATCAGGTGCGAGACGCGATAGCTCTCGTACGGGATCCACAGCGATAAGGGCACGCTGCCGAGCCAGCGGTTGAAGGCGCGGGAGCGCGTCGGGTGACCGTGCAGAATCTCGTGCTGCAATGAGGAATGCAGGGTGAGGATCGGCGCGCCGATGATGGTGACGACGACGAGCGGCAGATGCGACGACCAGAACGTTATGGCGAGCCAGGCGGCGTAGACGGCGAAGATCAGAACGAGTGTCGGCCATTCGACGGCTGGGCGGGTTCTGAGCCAAGCGTGTTCGACGGCTACTGCGGAGTCGGGAAACGTGGTCATGGCGGGCGAACCGAGGGGCTGGATGGGGTCGACAGTCCCGCGGTACGGTCTCTGGCTGCGAATCGACCAGCGGGTCTTGGCAGAATTACCCATAACGATCGGGTGCGTCTTTGCGATTTGCCCGCCGAAATGCGACATCGGCTTTGCTGAAGTTACCGACGCGGCAACGGGCCGCGAGCGTCGCGACCCGCCGTTGCGGCAAGCCCTGAATCCGGCGCCTCAGTCCATGTGCGCCGCCGGTGCCGACGAGGCGACCCGGCCGGATGGCGGGCGCAGCAGCAGCAGCAGCGGGAAGGACGCCAGACTGACCCACATCATGGCCGTGAAGTCATTGGCATAGGCGATGAGAGTGGCCTGGCCGGTCAGGATCTGGTCGAGGATCTGCGCGCCGAGGTCGGTCGACGGCGACAGCGCCGCCGCATCGGGCGAGGCAAGTCCCAGGTTCCACGGCGTCAGCGCTTCGCCCAGCCGCGCATGCATCAGCGTCGTCGTGGTCGTCAGCATGGCGATGACGACCGACACGCCGGCGGAAGAGCCGATGTTGCGGATGAGCGTCCACATTGCCGTCGCTTCCGTCCTCAGCTGCGGCGCCAGCGTGGAGAAGGCGACCGTATTCAGCGGCACGAACACCAGCCCCAATCCCACCCCCTGCACGATCGAGGTGATGGCGATGGTCTGGGCGGTCGTGTCGGTGGTGAAGCCGGCCGACATGTCAAGCGACAGCGTGGAAAGCGCCAGTCCGGCGAAGATCAGGATGCGGGAATCGATGAACCGCATCAGCCGACCGACGGCCATCATCGCCGCCATGGTGCCGACGCCGCGCGCGCCCAAGAGGATGCCGGCCGAAAACACCGGATAGCCCAGCACGCTCTGCACGAACGGCGTGACCAGCGCTAAGGACGCCAACAGGATGATGCCGACAATGAACATGAAGATCAGTCCGGCGACGAAATTGCGGTCGGCGAAGATGGCGATCGGCACGAAGGGCTTCTTCGCGGTCAGCGACTGGGCGATGAAGAAATACACCCCGCTCGCCGCCACGATCGCCTCGCCCCAGACTTCGCTCGAATCGAACCAGCCGAGATCCTCGCCGCGATCGAGCATCAGCTGAAAGGCACCGATTCCGATCGACAGCGCGGCAAAGCCCAGCCAATCGAAGGTGAGCCCCTGGCGCTTCTCGGTCTCCGTCATGAAGGCCAGCAGGCCGAGCACGGTGGCGATACCGAACGGCAGATTGACGAAGAACACCCAGCGCCAGGAATAATTGTCGGTCAGCCAGCCGCCGAGGGTCGGCCCCATGATCGGGCCGAGCATGACGCCCATGCCCCAGATCGCCATCGCCTGGCCACGCCGCTCGGCCGGATAGATTTCCATCATCACCGACTGGCTGAGCGGCACCAAGGCCGCGCCGAAGATGCCCTGCAGCAGCCGGTACAGCACCATCTGGTCGATCGACTGGGCGATACCGCACAGCATCGAGGCGGCGGTGAAGCCGATTGCCGAGATGATCAGGATCTGCTTGGAACCGAACTTCAGCGCCAGCCAGCCGACCGGCGCCGTCATGATGGCGGCCGCCACAATGTAGGAGGTCAGCACCCAGTTGACCTGGTCCTGCGTCGCCGACAGGTTGCCCTGCATGTAGGGCAGCGCCACATTGGCGATCGTGGTGTCGAGCGCCTGCATGATGGTCGCCATCATCAGGCAGACGGTGACGAGGGCGCGATTGGCAGCCGGGTCCTTCTTCACCGAAGCAGTGTTTTCCATGGCAATGCGGCCCTCGTTCAACGCCTACTTCGACGGCTCGGGCGTGACGATGCGCGCCAGTTCCGAGGCGGACGCCTTGGCGATGATGTCGAGCGTTCCGCCCAGACTTTCGCCGAACACGGTCTTCAGCGTCCTCTGACGCCCGGTGTCGATCGAGATGTTGGCGCTCATGCCGGAGACCAGCCGCGACATGTCCTGGCCGGGTTCGAATTCCAGCCGGAGCGGCACGCGCTGCACCACTTTGACCCAGTTGCCCGAGGCGTTCTGCGCCGGCAGGATCGAGAACTGCGCGCCGGTGCCGGGGCTGATCGCCGCTACGTAGGCGTCGTAGGTCGTGCCCGGGAAGGCATCGACACTGACCGTCGCCTTCTGGCCGATGTGGACGTATTCGAGGTCGGTTTCTTTCGGATTGGCATCGACCCAGACGGAATCGGTGCCGACAACGGCGAAGATCGCCGTGCCCGCCGCCAGCCAGCGGCCCATCTGAATCGAGGAGACCTGCGTCGCCATGCCGGCAATCGGCGCCCTGAGCGTGGTGGAATCGAGATCGCGCTGCGCCCGCTCGATCGCGGCCGTCGCCGACATGAACGGCGGATAGCGGCTGATGTCGAGCTGCGGATTGCCGTCGAGCTGCGCCAGGATGCCGGCGCGTGTCTGCTTCAGCGATGTCAGCTGCGCCAGGCTGGTGGTCAGCGCGATCTGCGCCGTGTCGACGTCGCTGACAGAGACCACCTTGGTGCCGGCCAGCGCCGTCTTGCGCTCGACTTCCGATCGGCGCAACGCCAGCATCTGGTCCGCGACCGCGATCTGATTGTCGAGACCGGCGAAGTTGGACTTCAACTGGGCGAAATCGGTCCGCACTCCGGCGAGCTTCGCTTCCGCCTCGGCGACGGCGATCTTGTAGGGCTCCGGGTCGACCGTGACCAACGGATCGCCGGGCTTCACCCGCTGCCCTTCGATGACGGAAATGGCGACGACGCGGCCGGAGACCTCCGGCGTGATCAGCACCTTTTGCTCCCCGACATTGGCATTGTCGGTGCTGATGTAGCGACCGCCCTGCATGTACCACCAGAAGCCGCCGCCCAGCACGGCGATCGGCAGCACGACCATCAGCACGAAGCGCCTGAAGCCGCCGCGCGAGCGGCTCCGCGTCGCGGCGGGACGGCGCTGAAGGGGCGCGCTTTTCTTCGCCCGCAATGCGCCGGATGTCGCAGCACCGTCTTCCTGGACTGCAACCAGCCCATGCTCGGCAGCCTCGGCTTGGCCATTCAATTCGTTATCGGACATCGTCGACCGTCTCCACTTCACCGCCCGCGAGGCGATGTTCGGCTGTCTTTTCCTTGATGTTGGCCTTGCAGCGCACCATCACGCGCACCGCCACGTCCACCTCGGCCGGATCGATGCCGACGAAGAGGTCCTCGGTAATTTCCATCGCCAACGGCTCGAAGGCGTGCATCGCCACCTCGCCGGCCTTGGTGATGAAGACGCAGTTGGCCCGCCGGTCGGTCGGATGCGGCGAGCGCCGGACCAGACCTTGGGCGACCAGCCGATCGACCAGACGAGCCAGAGAAATCGGCTGGATCTCGAGGATCTCCGCCAATTCCGCCTGGGTCAGGCCGGGGTGCATCGACAGGCGCTTCAACAGCGCCCATTGCGTTCGTGTGGTGCCGATGCGCCGGGCGCGGGTGTCGACGTAGGTCCTGGTCAGACGCGAGACGTCGGCCAGAAGCACCATCAGATCCCGCCGCGGGTCGGAAGGGGGGGTGGACAGGCAATCGTTCTGCATTGCCTTATAATAAGCACGCTTATGATTTTCGCCAGCACTTTTGCGTATGTCAGTCATGCTTTCATATGCATTGGCTGCATGGCTCGCGCTTCGCCGCGCTCCGCGCCGGCGGAAAACACCGCATCGGTTCGGCTAAAGCCCTGATGAAATTGAGGGGAGCGTCGACGTCAGCGTCGCCGCCGGATCGGCTGCGGCCGGAGACGAGATGCCGATAGGGTGAATGAAATCTTGTCGCACCCCAGAGCGGGATGATTTCAGTCAGACTCGCAATGCGATCCAGCTGAAATCCGACTCACTGCTCTATCAATGGGTTATAGCGCCGATTCAGCAGTCACATGTTGCCATGTGACAGCATCGCGCTTGCGACCACCCACCGGGGGGGACGGAGACCTGAAGATCCGGCCTCAGCGCTTCGTCGGACCGCGGCCGAAGTCGGGGGCCGACGTATCCTGGCCGACATCGACAATGGATCGGCGGATGGCGCGGGTGCGGGTGAACAGATCGTACAGCTTATCGCCCTCGCCGAAGCGGATCGACCGCTGCAGCGCGAACAGATCCTCGATGAAGCGGCCGAGCATTTCCAGGACCGCGTCCTTGTTGTGCAGGAACACGTCGCGCCACATGGTGGGATCCGAGGCGGCGATGCGGGTGAAATCGCGGAAACCGCCGGCGGAGAACTTGATCACCTCCGATGCCGTGACCTTTTCCAGATGCGCCGCGGTGCCGACGATGTTGTAGGCGATCAGATGCGGGATGTGGCTGGTGATCGCCAGCACCAGATCGTGCCGCTCCGGCTCCATCACCTCGACGTTGGAGCCGAGCGCCGTCCAGAAGCCGACCAGCCTGTCGACCGCCGCGGCGTCGGTCCCTTCCGGTGGCGTGACGATGCACCAGCGCTCGTCGAACAGGTCGGCGAAGCCCGAATCCGGCCCAGACTGCTCCGTGCCTGCCACCGGATGCGCTGGAACGAAGTGCACGCCTTGCGGGATGAACGGCTGCATCTGCTTGACCACGTCGCCCTTGACCGAGCCGACATCGGAGACGATGGCGCCCGGCTTCAAGGCACCGGCGATGGCTTCCGTTACCGCTCCCGAGGCGCCGACCGGCACGCACAGGATGACAAGATCGGCGTCCTTGACCGCTTGCGCCGGATCCAGGCAATAGCTGTCGCCGAGGTCGAGCTCGCGTGCCCGCTCAAGCGTTTCCGCCCGGCGCGTCGAAATGGCGATGTGGCCGACAAGCCCGTCCCGGCGGGCGCGGCGGGCGATCGAACCGCCGATCAGCCCGATGCCGATCAGCGCCAGTTTGCCGAACAGCGGCTTGTCCGAAGCGGTCATGCCAGGAAGTCCGTCAGCGCGGCAATGACCGTTTCATTGGCCTCGGCCGAGCCCACCGTGATCCGCAGCGCATTGGCAAGCCCGTAGGCTTCCATCCGCCTGACCACCACGCCGCGCGACAGCAGGAAGGCGTCCGCATCCGGCGCGCGCTTGCCCTGACGATCCGGGAACAACGCCAGCACGAAGTTGCCGACCGACGGCAGCACCTTGAGACCGATGGCTTCGAGCCCGGCCGCAAGCTTCGGCAGCCAGATCTCGTTATGATCGACCGCGGCGCGCGTGAACTCGCGATCCGCGATCGCCGCCGCTCCGGCCGCGATCGCCGGGCCGGTCATGTTGAACGGCCCCCTGATCCGGTTCAACACGTCGATGACGTGATCCGGCGCGTAGATCCAGCCGATGCGCAGATTGGCGAGCCCGTAGATCTTGGAGAAGGTGCGCGTCATCACGACGTTTTCCGACGACGAGACCAGTTCGATGCCGCTCTCGTAGTCGTTGCGCCGCACATATTCGGCGTAGGCCGCGTCGAGCACCAGCACGACATGGGCGGGGAGCGCCGCATGCAGGCGCTTGACCTCGTCGAACGAGATGTAGGTGCCGGTCGGATTGTTCGGATTGGCGAGAAAGATGACTTTGGTTCGCGGCGTCACCGCGGCGATCAGCGCGTCAACGTCAGTGCGAAAATCCTTTTCCGGCGCCACGACCGGCGTCGCCCCGACCGCGCGGATGGCGATCGGATAGACGAGAAAGCCGTATTGCGAATAGAGCCCCTCGTCGCCCGGCCCGAGATAGGCCTGCGCGATCAGATGCAGCAGTTCGTCCGAGCCGCAACCGCAGACGATGCGTTCGGGTGCCAGCCCGGTCGCCTTGCCGATCGCCTCGCGCAGCAGCGTCGCGCCGCCATCCGGATAAAGCTCAAGCGTCGCCGCCGCCGCATGGAAGGCGGCAATCGCCTGCGGGCTGGCCCCGAGCGGCGTCTCGTTGGACGAGAGCTTGTAGAGCTTGGCACCGCCGGTGGCCTTGGACTTGCCCGGCACATAGGGGGCGATGTCGAGGATGCCGGGACGCGGCACGGGACGGGTGATAGGCGCGTTCATGAGATTACCGTTCGGTCAAACCGTTGCGCGGCCTTCTTAGCCCAAACGGCGGGACGTGGCAAAGGTGGGAGGAGACAGGCCGATCAAAGCCCTGCGCGGCGCTGCAACGGCGGCGTCTGCGCCCACCGGCGGCGCTCGGCCTGCCAAGTCTTCGAACCGGCGGCTATTTGCCGAAGCTGCCGCGAATCTGGGCGAGGACC
>JARLIU010000108.1 GCA_031291595.1 Ancalomicrobiaceae bacterium
CCCACCGAGCTGCGCGGCCTCACTCAAATGTCAAATTCAAAGCTCCACTAGACTCAATGAATTGCTAGTGGTCCTGGGATTCCGACATTTGCGTATGAGCGCGCGGCAAGTGGGATGCAAATGTCGGAATCGGACCACTAGTGCCCAGATCCGGTGCGGGCGGCGACGACGGCGTCGAATGTCGCGTCCATGGCGATGGTGCCGCTGCCGAGCCAGGGGAAATGGCCCCAGTAGAAGCTCAATTGGCGCCGCGCCTCGCCGATGGGGGCGCCCTTCACGATCAACTCGTACAAGGCCGAGGCGAGGCCGGTGCGGTCCGAACCGGAATTGCAGTGGATGAGCAGCGGTCGCTCGGCGGTCTGCAAACTGGTGATCAGCTTCGCCAGGAGCTCCGGGCTCGGCCGATGCGTCGCCGACATCGGCAAGTCGATGAGCCGCACGCGGTCCCTGGCGAGGACGCGCGTCTCGAGGCGGTACCACGGCTCGTGCGGATGAACGCCGGTCAAGTTGATGACCGTCTTGATGTGCTTTTCGGCGACCAGCCCGGCGAGCCTGTCTACCGAAAGCTGTGCCGAACGATAGACTTCGCCTTGCTCGACCGTATCGATATTGCCGCCGATCTGGATGTAGCCGGCCCAGCCGAGGATGGCGCCGGCAACGACCGCCAGCACCGCGAGATATTCGGCGGCCAGCCGCACGATCGGCCGGCGCAGCCAGGCGCGCATGAACGTCGTGCGCACCATCTGCGTGCCGACGGACCAGGCGCGGCTGCACCCTGCGCCAACTGACCGCACCCAGCCGACCCAGCTGCGGATCGGCCGGGCGTGCACGCGCTTCAACCGCATCAGACAGGCGCGCACGAAGCGCGCGCGACCGGGCCTTGCGGCGGCGATCCTGACCAAACGGGCTGTGGACGGTGGCGGTTGAACGCGGCTTTCCATCATCGCGCCTTTTGATCATGTCGGCGCGCCCAGGTAAAGCACATCGGGCTGACACGGCGGCGGAGCCGATTCCCCTCGACCCCGTCCCCCATTTGGCTCTGTTCCGACCTGGCGAAGCCGGAGTAGGCTCGGGGTATCCGAAACAACACGGCAGGCGTGACATTGGCTCAATCGTTCAAGTTCCTGCATATGGCCGACCTGCACCTCGGCAGCCCGTTGAAAGGGCTCGCCATGCGCAATGCGGGTGCCGCAGGCCGGATCGAGGGAGCCAGCCGCGAGGCGTTCCAGGAACTGATCGATCGGGCGCTGATCGAGGCGGTCGACTTTGCCGTCATCGCCGGCGACATCTACGACGGCGAATGGCGCGACACCTCGATCGGCCATTTCTTCAACCGCGAGATCTCGCGGCTGTCGCGCGCCGGCGTGCCCGTCTTCATCGTCAAGGGCAACCACGACGCCGAGAGCGAAGTGACGCGGGCGCTGCCGTTGCCGCAGGGCGTGCATGTGTTTGCCGCCGATGTGGCCGGCACGGTCGAACTCGACTCCCTCGGCGTGGCGCTGCATGGCCGCAGCTTCGCCACCCGCGCGGTATCTGAGAATTTTGCCCTGTCGTATCCGCCGGCCAGCCCCAACCGCTTCAACATCGGGCTGTTGCACACGTCCTTGACCGGCCGGCCGCCGCACGAGCCCTATGCGCCCTGCTCGCTCGCCGACCTCG
Source organism: Ancalomicrobiaceae bacterium (assembly GCA_031291595.1). GTDB lineage: Bacteria > Pseudomonadota > Alphaproteobacteria > Rhizobiales > Ancalomicrobiaceae > CAIYYN01. The sequence continues at coordinate 1,660 of JARLIU010000108.1, forward strand.
CCTCGCGCGGCTACGACTACTGGGCACTCGGCCACGTGCACGAATTCGAAGTGGTTTCGAGCGACCCGCATGTCGTCTATCCCGGCAATCTGCAGGGCCGCAGCATTCGCGAACCTGGCGCCAAGGGCGCCGTCGTGGTCGAAGTGGTCGACGGTCGCGTCGCCGAGGTGCGCCGGCTGATCGTCGACAAGGCACGGTTTGAACTGGTGGAGATCGACGTTTCCGACGCCGACAGCGAGGGCGAGGTGCAGACCCGCATCCGCGCCGCGCTGGCGCCCATCGCTCGCGCTTCCGCGGGCAAGCCGGTCGCGCTGCGCCTTCGCCTCACCGGCACGGCAGCGATCGCCCGACGGCTGGCGGCGCTCGGCAGCCGGCTTGCCGACGAAGTGCAGGCCACAATTGAACAGGAATTCGAAGAGGCGTTCCTCGAAAAGCTGGTCAACGACAGCCTCGAGCCGGGCCGGGCCGGGCCGTTGCAGCTCGAGGCGGAAACACCCCTCATCGATACGCTGGCGCTGATCGCCGGGCTCGAGGCCGACGAGGATCTCAAAGCGGAGGCCGGCCGGCTGATCGACGAGATCGCGGCCAAGATGCCGGCCGCGGGACTGGCGCGTGAAGATATGCTGGCTGAAATCGATCGGCTGATGCTGGAGGCGCGCACGTTGGTCGTCGCCCGGGCCGGCGGCGGGGAGGCCTGAGACATGCGGCTGCGCTCCCTCAACCTGATCCGCTACGGCCAGTTTACCGGCAAGACGCTTGCCTTCCGCCCCGACGCGCGGCTGCACCTCGTCGTTGGCGGCAACGAGGCGGGTAAGTCGACGGCACTTGCCGCGATCGGCGATCTGCTGTTCGGCTTCCCGAAGTCGCCCGCCTACGATTTCCAGCATGACATGCGCACGCTCAGGGTCGGAGCGGAGATCGCCGCGCGTGACGGCCGGCTGCTCAGCTTCGAGCGAACCAAAGGGCTGAAGACGACGTTGCGCGCACCGGATGACACGGCGCTTGCCGACGATGCGCTCGCCCCCTTCCTTGGCACCATCTCGCGCGAGGTGTTCGAGCAGGCCTTCGGACTGTCGTCGCGGGCGCTCAGGGCCGGCGCCGAGGCGATGATCGACCAGCACGGCGAATTGGGCGCGGCACTGCTCGGAGCGGCCTCCGGGCTCGGCGATCTCACCAAGCTCAGCGACCGGCTGGAAGAGGAAGCCGGCCGCATCTTTGGCCGCAAGGCGAGCGAGCGGCTGTTCTGGAAGGCGGCGGAAAGCTACCAGACCGCTCGCAAGGAGATGCTGGCGAGCGAGCTGACCGCGCCGAAATGGAAGCGGTTGAACGAGGAGATCGCCGTGCTCTCCGGCCGTGGCGAGGACGTCCGGCGACGGTTGCGCGTCGTCGAGGAGCGCATGCATCGGCTCGACCGGCTGGCGAACGTCGGACCGATCATCGCCCAGATCAACGAACGGCTGTCGGCCATTGCCGCGCTCGGCGAGGTGCCGAACGTCAGGCCCGACTACCTCGGCGACCTCGGCATGGCGCTCACCCGCCGCGACAAGGCGGTCGAAGCGGTCGAGACGGCGGGCAATGCTCTCCTGAAGGCGCGCGAGGAACTGTCGTCGGTGACCATCGACCGGGCGCTGCTTGCCTCCGGCGCCACGATCGACGCGCTGGTGCGCGACATCCGCGCCGAAGAAGCGGCGCGGCACGAGCTTTCGCAGGCCGAGGACCAGGAACGGCGAACGCGCGGCCGGCTCGCCGATCTCGTCGCCTCGCTGCCGGACGGCATCGTGACGGACGGCGGCGATGCCTCCGACAGCGATGCGGAGGCGCCGTCGAGCCCGGTCGGGCCGCTGGCACCGCTCCTCGCCCTCATTCGCGAACTGGCGGCGGGCGGACGGGGACGCGAGACCGACCTGAGGCGGCTTGAAGACCGTCTGCGCGAGGAGGACGACCGGCTCGCCGAACTGGTCGCAGCGCGAGAAAAGGCCGGCCTGCTCACCGATCCCGCACCATTGCGCGCCGATCTTGCCGAATTCGACGCCGATCTCGCCGCGGCCGACGGCCTGCCGCGCCTGCTGTCCGACATTGCCGAAGAGGCGCGGCAGTTGAGCGAAGAGGCCGGGCGGATGTCGCCGCCCTGCCCCGCCCTCGACCGGCTGGCCCATGCGTCGCGGCCGACCGCCGAGACGATCACCCGCTATCGCGACGACTTCGAGCGGCTGACGCGCGAACGCGAGCGCGCCGAAGATGCCGCCACCAAGGCGCGAGCCGACACGAGCGCGCTCTCCACCGATCTCGACCGGCTGCGAGCCGATGGCGAAGTGGCGACGCCGGAAGCACTCGCCGAGGCACGCTCCGCCCGCGACCTCGCCTGGACCGCCATGCGCCAGGTGCTGCTCGGGCAGGCGGAAGCCAGCCCGATCGAGGTCGGCGCCGGCATCGCTTCGTTCGAGATCGCGGTGGCGCGCGCCGATGCGCTTGCCGATACCGCCATCCGCGACGCGGGCCGCGTGCGCGAATACGGACTGAAGGATCGCCAGCGCGCCGAGGCCGAGGCCGAGGTGAAGCACCAGGCCGATATCATTGCCTCGGTCGCCGCCGAACTCGCCACCCGCCGCGACATCTGGACCGACGAATGGCGCGATCTCGGGCTGATCCCGTTGCCGCCGGCGGAGATGCTCACCTGGCTGCACAAGGCCGAAATCCTGCTGTCGCGTCGCGAACAGGTCGAAGCCAGACGCGCGCACGCCCGCCTGATCGCGGCGCGTTCGGAGCGTCTCGCGGCACCGCTCGCCGCGCTTGCCGAGCGGGTCGGACTGGCGCTGCTCGACGGGGCCGAGCCGCCCGTGGTCGCCGCCCGCATCCGCGCCCGCATCGAGGAACTGGCCGAGAGTTGGACCAGCGCGCGGTCGCTGTCGGAACAGATCGAGCAGAAGCGCATCGAGTTCGAACGATTGCAGCGTGCCCGGGTGCGGCTGATCGAAGAGGCAGACTCCTGGCAGCCACGCTGGGCCGCTGCCATGCCGCTCGTCGGGCTGAACCGCGACGCCACGCTCGCTGAGGCCGAAGCGGTGATCGCCGTATACGAGCAACTGCCCGAGGCACGCCGCGCCCACGATGAAGCAGCCCGCCGGCTGGCCACCCTCGATCAGTCCATTGCCCGGTTTGCCGAAGCGGCCGGCCGGCTGGTCGCCGCGCTGGCGCCCGATCTCGCCGACGTGGCCCCGAGCGAGGCGGTCAGTGCGCTGGCAAAGCGGCTGACCGCTGCCCGCGATGCCCGCACGCGCCACGACCACCTCGCCGGGCAGCAGTCGGATGCCGAAATTGGGCTGGAAACCGCGAGTTCCGTCCTGTCCGAGGCCGAGGAGAGGCTCGCCCGGCTGGCGGCGGAAGCCGGCTTCGGCGACGCCGCGCTGCTCGCCGACCTCTACGCCCGGCTGAGCCGGCGGGCACAACTGACCGGGCAACTCGGCAACGAGCGCCGACTCCTTGGCGAGGGCGAGAGCGAGGACAGCCTGCGGACCTCGCTTGCCGGGCTCGATCCGGACTCGGCCCAAGCCGAGCGCGACGATCTCGCACGCGAGCGCGAGCGGCTGATCGCCGAGGACCGCGACATCTACGCCGATCTCTCGGCGCGCGAACGCGAACGCGAGACGCAGGAGCGGGGGTCGGGCGCGGAAGCCGCGGCACAGCGCCGGGCCGCCGCCGAGGCCGACATGGCCGGGCTGGCGCGCGACTGGGTGGTCATCAAGCTGGCCGCGGCGTTTCTGGCCAAGGCCAGCGCCCGCCATCGCGCCGGACGGCACGTGCCGCTGATGGAGCGGGCTGGTACGCTGTTCAGCCATCTGACCGGCGGCTCGTTCGCCGGCCTCGACCAGGACGAGGGCGAGGACGGCGAGGTGCTGCTCGTCGGCCGCCGGCCTTCCGGCGACAAGGTGCCGATCGGGCGGGTGCGCGGATCCGGCCGCAAGGGGCCAAGCGAGCGCGAGGCGACGGGATTGAGCGAGGGCACGCTTGACCAGCTCTACCTCGCCATGCGGCTCGCCTACCTCGAAGATTTTGCCCGTTCGGCGGAGCCGGCCCCCTTCATCGGCGACGATCTGTTCGTCACCTTCGACGACCGCCGCACCGGACTGGGGCTGGAAGCGCTGGCGGCGACGTCGGAGCTGATCCAGCCGATCGTCTTCACCCACCACAGCCGCGTCGCCGAGATCGCCCGCGAACGGCTGGGGCAGCATGTCGATATCGTCGAGATCTGATCGCCCGCCGCAGCGCCTGCCCGGTCAACCGCTGCGCCTGCTGCGGCCGGAAACCGCGACCTGCGGGCGAAACGCGCCGGCACTTGCCGCAACACCCGCCAGATAGGCCGGGATCGCGGCCGGCCACATCGGTCTGGCGATATGATAGCCCTGCATCAGGTCGCAGCCGAGTTCGCCGGCGATCACCGCCTGCGCCTCGGACTCCACACCTTCGACCACGCAATCGACGGCGATGTTGTTGCACAGCCCGACGATCGACTGGACGATGGTGCGGCACTGCCGATCGTGGCTCATTTCCATGGTGAAGCTGCGGTCGACCTTGATCTTGGAGGGCGACAGGCGGTGCACGTAGGCAAGGCTCGAATAGCCGGTGCCGAAATCGTCGAGGACCACGCCGCAGCCGAGCAGCCGCAGCGCCTGGATCGACTGCGCCGCCAACTCGAAGTCCTGCATCAGCATGGTTTCGGTGATCTCGAAATCGATCCGCTGGGGATCAGCGCTACGCGTCGTCACCAGGAGGATCAGCTTCATGATGGTCGACGCCGAGGCGACGTCGCGGGCCGACAGATTGAACGACAGACCGACCGGCTCCGGCCAGGTCGCCAGTTGGTCGAGCGCCTGACCGAACAGTTCGAGCGTGATGTCGCCGATCATGTCGACCTTCTCGGCGATCGGGATGAACAGGCCGGGCGAAACCACGCCGATGGAGGGGCTCGTCCAGCGGGCGAGCGCCTCGAAGGCGACGACCGTGCCGGTCGAGCGCGACAGGATCGGCTGATAGGCGAGCGAAAACTCCTCGGCGATATGGGCCTTGCGCAGCACCTGCTCGAGGTGCGCTTCGCGGCGGATCTCGCGTTCGTGCTCGGAGGAGAAAATGATGGCGCCGCCACGCATGTTGGCCTTGGCATGATAGAGCGCGTGGTCGGCGCGGTCGTAGAGTTCGCTGTCGTTGCTGCCGGCCTCGGGAAAGGCGGCGAAGCCGGCCGAGGCCGATACTTTGGCGATCACCCCGTCGATGTCGAACGGCACTTGCAAGGCCGCGCTGATCACCCGGCTGCGCGTCAACAGATCGCCGTCGCTCAAGTGCTCCGGAATGATCAGGGCGAACTCGTCGCCGCCAAGCCGCGCGACGAACGTATCGGGGCCCGTCGCCTCGGTCAGCCGTGCCGCCGCCTGCATCAGCAGCGCATCGCCGACGTTGTGGCCGTAGACGTCGTTGACCGGCTTGAAGCCGTCGAGATCGACCAGACCGAGGATGAAGCCATCGGCCGTCTGGCGCTTGCCGTCGATGATGTCGCGCAGACGGGCGAAGAAATAGCGCCGGTTGGGCAGGCCGGTCAGCGCATCGTGGTTGGCGATCTTGAAGTTGTCGTCGCTCAAACGCTGCATCCGGCCGTTCTGGCGGATGAGTTCACCCTTGAACTGGATGAGGTCGACGAAGGAGCCGTAGTGGATGTTGATGGTGTAGGCCAGCACCACGACCGAGAACAGCTGGTTGAGGGTGATGCCGATCAGATACTTGTCGCCGGAGAAGCCGAACATAACGACGAAGACGACGGCGCTGAGGCTGATGGCGACGAAGGCGGAGGAGCGCACCTGCAGCAGGCAGATGGAAATCGTGTTGACCGTAATGGCAACGTAGAAGGCGAGATGTTCGCGCGAATTGACGTCGCCATAGCAATAGAGCGCGCCGACCCAGCCGAAAAACAACACCAGCAGCACGACGGTCATGACGCGGATGGTCTTCAGCCGCCGGGCGGCATGCTTGTCCGGAAGGTTGCGCTTGCGGTCCTGCATCCATTGGAACAGCCGAACGGCGCAAATCAGACACAGCGCATAGCAAGCGCCGATCGACAGAATCGGCGGCGCGACGTCGGAATGCGTCCAGGCGACGACGATCGAATTGGCTGCGAGCAGGAAATACAGCAGCGGTACCTGATGGACGAACGCGGAGAGCTGCGACCGTACGACGTCGAGGTTGTCGGTCGGGAGCCGGAACAGCTCGAAGATACGCTTGAACACGCTAAGTCCCTTCCACGTCCGTCGACCTGGAGCAAATCTAGTTGCAATTCGTTAGAGTAAGATTGAGACGTGATTCTGCGTAGGATCGAATCGTCTCGACGCCAGTGGTTCGATTCCGACCCTCTGCACCCGGCCATCGGCTCGACCTCGTGCAGATTTTCGAAGCAAAGCACCACCGGCAACCAATCGGCTTTAGTGGAGCGTCGGATTTGACATTTGCGACCGCGCAGGCCGCAATTGGGACTCAAATGTCAAATTCGCTCCACCGGCCATATCTAACCGGTCTGGTGGACAAGGCAGGTCCGCACTTGGCGGGCGCTGAGCGGCGAGGAGAGACGGATGCGGTTCGTAGCGCTGGACGGATGGCGCGGTCTCTGTGCGCTGGCGGTAGCGTTGTTCCATCTGCGCGCCAACTCGCACCTCTACGACGTCGGGGTGATCCGCAACTCCTATCTGTTCGTCGACTTCTTCTTCGTGCTGTCGGGCTTCGTCGTCACCTCGGCCTATCTCGGCCGACTGGGGACGGCCAGCGGTGGGGTCGTCTTCATGATCCGCCGCTTCGGCCGGCTGTATCCGCTGCACGTCGCCGTGCTCGCGCTGTTCGTCATCGTCGAGACGGCCAAGCTGGCCGCGGCCTCGCACGGGATCGGCATGCAGTCTCCCCCGTTCGTCGGTGAAACATCGGTGCAGGCGCTCTTCACCAACCTGCTCATGGCGCATTCGCTCGGGTTGCACGACAGCACCACATGGAATTTCACCAGCTGGAGCATCAGCGTCGAGTTCTACTGCTATGCGCTGTTTGCCATCGCGGTGCTGGCAACGGCGCGCGTGCGCACGCGGACGCGGCTTGCGGTCTTTGCCGTCACCGCCGCGGTCGGGGCGGCGGCGACCGTCGCCTGGTCGACGACCGGCATGGACACGACATACGACTTCGGCTTCTTCCGCTGCGTCTACGGCTTCTTCCTCGGAGCCATTGCCGAACGGCTGTTCGAAGTGGTCCTGTCGGCGCGGCTCGCCGGACTGTCGCGACCGGCAGCAACGCTCTTGGAACTGGCGCTGGTTGCGCTCGTCGTCGTCTTCGTCACCAAGGCCGAACACCGGGCGGTGTCGTTCCTGGCGCCAATCGTGTTCCTGCCGGCGGTCATCGTGTTCGCCGGCCAGCGCGGCTTGCTGTCCGGGCTGTTGTCGAGTCGGCCGATGCGGGCGCTCGGCGACTGGTCGTACTCGATCTACATGATCCACGCCTTCCTCGTCATCGACGTGGTCGGCCGCCTCGTCGCGCTGGCGCGCAGACTGCTGCCAGTCGATCTCGGCCCCGCGCCCGCCCCGAACGCCGACCTGCTGTTCGATTTCGGCTCGCCGATTTGGGGCGATATCCTCGCCATCGCCTACATCGCCCTCGTCATCGCGTTGGCTGGCCTCACCTCCCGCTACATCGAAGCGCCGGGGAGAAGCTTGTTCAACCGGCTTGCCGGCGGCCGCGTCGCGGCCGAGCACGACCAAGGCGTCGGTGCGCCGACCGCCTCCTGACGGCCGCTGCCATCGCCCCGCCGATCGGCACGGCCTGCTCGCAATCGAGGCATGACAACCGACCCCGATTGCTTCAGATCATAGACGCACCAAACCCTGAAGCGGCACAACAAACGCATGACCAGAGCGCCCGTTTCGGCGTCGTTCGACGCCTTCCCCGCCAGCTTTTTCGCCAATCCGTCGCGCCGGCCGGCTCCTTGTCCGGCCGAATTCACCGACAGCCTGTCGCTTGGCGGTGACGAGCGCGCCAACGCGGTGATCGGCCACCGGCCGGAATGCAATCGGATGCCGCTCGCCGGCCTGGCGCCGGAACTCTACCAGCGCATCGTCGGACGCTCCTGCGACGCGGTCAGGGCGGGGGCCAAGTGATGGGATCCTTTGCCAAGGCCGAACGGCTGCTCGCGCGCTTGCAGGCGCTCGGCGAAGTCGGCGCTCTGCCGGGCGGCGGCGTCTGCCGGCTGGCCCTGAGCCAAGCGGATGGTGCCGGACGCGATCTCGTCTGCGGCTGGATGCGCGCGGCCGGGCTCGATGTGATCGTTGACGGAATCGGCAACATTTTCGGCACGCGGCCGGGAACCCAGCCCGGCCCGAGCGTGATGATCGGCTCGCATATCGATACGGTGGCGACCGGCGGCATCTATGACGGCAATCTCGGCGTGCTCGCCGGCCTCGAAGTGGTCGAGGCGCTCGACGATGCGGGAATCGCCACGCTGAAGCCGATCACCGTCGCCGCCTTCACCAACGAGGAGGGCGCGCGCTTTGCCCCGGACATGCTCGGCAGTCTGGTGCATGTCGGCGGGCTCGATCTGGGGACTGCGCTCGACATCGTGTCGATCGACGGCGCCCGGCTCGGCGACGAATTGGCCGCTATCAGCTATGCCGGCACGGCGCCGCTCGGTGCCATCAGGGCTGCGGCCTATCTCGAATACCACATCGAGCAGGGGCCGGTGCTGGAGGCCGAAGGCACCGACATCGGCGTGGTCGAGGGCGTGCAGGGCATCTCCTGGACCGAAGTGACGCTTTCCGGCCGCTCGAGCCATGCCGGGGCGACGCCGATGCGGCTGCGCCATGACGCTGGTTTGGCTGCCGCCCGCATCGCCGCCGGCGTCGGCGAGATCGTGCGCGGCATCGGCGGCGACATGGTTGGAACCGTCGGCTCGCTGAAGCTGTCGCCCGGCCTCGTCAATGTCATTGCCGAAAAGGCGGTGCTGACGGTCGACCTGCGCCATCCCGACGAGGCGACGTTGCGCCAGGCCGAGGCGAAGCTCGCGGCCCTCATTGCGACGGTCGCGGCGGCGGAGACGGTCACTGCCTCCACCCGGACGCTGGCACGCTTCGAGCCGGTGGCCTTCGACAAGGCGTTGGTCGGAAGCGTCGAGGCGACGGCCAGGGCGCTCGGGCTTTCGACCCGCCGGCTCTATTCCGGCGCCGGCCACGATGCGCAGATGCTCGCCCGCACCTGCCCGGCGGCGATGATCTTCGTTCCTAGCGTCGACGGTCTCAGCCACAACGTACGCGAGTTGACGCAGCCCGGCGACATCGCCAACGGGCTCGACGTGCTCGCCACCCTGGCGCTCGATCTCGCCGGCCGCGCCAACGCGGCCGTGGTCGGGATCTCTCGCGCCAACGCGGCGACGGGCGAGACCACCGACAGCAACGCCAACCTCAAGGAGAGCTGACCATGCCGAGGCATCTTGTGGTCGGAGCCGCGCAACTGGGGCCGATCGCCCGGGCGGAGCCGCGCGCCGAAGTCGTCACCCGCATGATCTGGCTCATGGAACAGGCGGCCGGGCGCGGCTGCCGCCTCGTCGTTTTTCCGGAACTGGCGCTGACCACTTTCTTCCCGCGCTGGTTCATGCCCGATCAGAGGCAGATCGATGCGTTCTTCGAGACCGAGATGCCGAATGCGGCGACCGCGCCGTTGTTCGAGCGGGCGAAGGACCTGGGTATCGGGCTGTCGTTCGGCTATGCCGAAAAGACCGTCATCGACGGCAAGGTCCGGCGGTTCAATACCTCGATCATCGTCGACGGTTCGGGCGAAATCGTCCACCGCTACCACAAGATCCACCTGCCCGGACATCGCGAGCACGAGGCGTGGCGCGCCTTCCAGCACCTGGAAAAGCGTTACTTCGAGCCGGGCGAGGCGCCATTCACACCGGTCGAGGTGTTCGACGGCCAGATCGGACTGGCCATCTGCAACGACCGGCGCTGGCCGGAAACCTACCGCGAGCACGCGCTCAGGGGCACCGAGATGGTGCTGATCGGCTACAATACGCCGGTCCACTATCCCCCGGCGCCCGAGCACGACCATCTGCAATGCTTCCACAATCATCTGAGCCTGCAGGCCGGCGCCTATCAGAACGGCATGTGGGTGGTGGGCGTCGCCAAGGCCGGCAAGGAAGAGGGCTGCGACCTCATTGGCCAGAGCTGTATCGTCGCGCCGACCGGCGAGATCGTGGCACAGGCCTCCACCCTCGGCGATGAACTGATCACCGCCGACTGCGACCTCGACCGCTGCGCCGAGATCCGCGCCAACATCTTCGACTTCAAGCAGCATCGCCGGCCGGAGATGTATCCGCTGCTGTCGGCAAGGACGGTCTAGCCATGGCTCCCCTCACTCCCCTCCCCTTTGCGGTCCTGATCCATCGGATGTTCCGCGAACTCGAGCGGAGGAAGGCCATCTATGCCCTGCCGAAATGGCGGTTCTTCCAGCCCGATCTGGCGCATGACCTCTCGACCGACATCCGCGGCCAGCGCGCCGCGACGCCGTTCGGGCCGGCGGCCGGACCGCACACCCAACTGGCGCAGAACATCCTTCTCGCCTGGCTGGCCGGCGGCCGGGTGATCGAGCTGAAGACGGTGCAAGTGCTGGACGATCTGCAGATCGCCCGTCCGTGCATCGACATGGAGACGGTCGGCTACAACATCGAGTGGTCGCAGGAACTCAGTCTCGCGGATTCGCTCGCGGAATACGTCAAGGCGGCGATGCTGATCGAGATCGCCAAGTCGCTGGGCCTCGGTGCGGGAGCCGACGCGACGGTATTCGACATGAGCGTCGGCTACGACCTTGCCGGTATCCGCTCGGCCAAGGTTCGTGCCTTCCTCGACGGGCTCAAGCACGCAAGCGGCATCGTCGAAGCGCTGAAGGCGGAAATCCCGGACGGCTATGCCTCGTTGCGCGACCTCCCTTATCCGACCGCCATCTCCCGCAGCGTGACGCTGTCGACCTTCCACGGCTGCCCGCCGTCGGAGATCGAGGCGATCGCGGCGCACCTGATGGAAGAGGTCGGGCTCGACGTCGTCATCAAGTTGAACCCGACGCTGCTGGGCCGCGAGCGGCTCACGGCGATCCTGCACAACACGCTCGGTTATCGTGACCTCGTCGTGCCCGACGAGACCTTCGAAAAGGACGCCAAGTGGGATGACATCGTCGGCATCGTCGAGCGGCTGGGAGCGAAGGCGGAGCGGCTGGGGCGCGGCTTCGGCGTGAAGTTCTGCAATACGCTGCTGGTCGAGAACCACCGGCATTTCTTCCCCGACGGCACCCGCGAAATGTATCTCTCCGGAACGCCGCTGCATGTGCTGGCGATTACGCTCGTCGATCGCTTTCGCCGGCAATTCGGCGACCGTTTCCCCGTATCGTTCTCGGCCGGGATCGACGCCGGCAATTTCGCCGATGCGATCGCCTTGGGGCTGAAGCCGGTCAGCGTCTCGACCGACTTGTTGAAAGGGCTCGGCTACGGCAAGGGCGCCGACTATTTGGCCAGCCTCAACGAACGTATGGCGGAGCTGGGCGCCGGCGATCTGGAGGTGTTTTCGCTCAAAGCCTTCGGCGAGGCCGACGCGGCGCTCGACGACCTCGGGCTCGCTGCCGATCGGGCGAGCGCTTGTCGGGCGGCGCTTGCCGGCGGCAATCCGCGGCAGGCGGCGGGCGAGGATTTCGGCCGCTGGTTGTCGGCGACGGTTGTCCGCAATACCGCGCGCTATGCAGAACGAGTCCTCGCCGATCCGCGCTATCGCGCCGCGACGGCGTTGATCCCACCTGAGCGCAGCAATGCCGAACTCGGAGAATTCGACTGCGTGATGTGCGGCAATTGCGTCTCGGCCTGCCCGAACGGCGCGGTGTTCCGCTTCAACATCGCGCAAGAACCGATCGCCGCCCAGCATCTCGTACCCAACCGCTACGGCCTGCAGGTGGAGACGGCGGGGACGCTGACATTTTCCAACCGCCAGCAGATCGGCATCCTGGCCGACATCTGTAATTCCTGCGGCAATTGCGACGTCGCCTGCCCCGAGACCGGCGCACCCTATGCGCTGAAGCCGGCGTTCTTCGTGTCGGAAGCAGCTTGGCAGGCGCAGGGCGACCGCGACGGGATGAGGATCAGCCGGGCCGAGGACGGGTTGAAGATCGCGGCGCGCGCGTCCGGCGAGGTCGTTTCGATCGAGACCCGCTCGGACGGCAGCATTGCCTATCGCGGCGCCGGCTTCGAGCTGACGTTTCCGTCGATCGAGGCATTGCGCGACGCCACCGGCTCGACCGACGGCCCGGTCGATCTCGGCCGTCTGCGGCTGGCGCTCAGGCTGGCCGAGGCCGTCACCGCGGCGGATCAGATCAATTACGTTCAATCGGCGCTGGTGTGAGCCGCCAATCGAGAGGTACCGACGTTCGATGCGCGGACAGACAGCGACCATCACATTCACGCTCAACGCCGTGCCCTGCAGCGTCGAGGCGCTGCCCGATCAGCCGCTCCTGGAAATCTTGCGCGATACGCTGAAGATTACCTCGCTCAAGGATGGCTGCTCCGGCCAGGGCCAGTGCGGCGCCTGCGTCGCGCTGATCGACGGCCAGCCCAACAAGACCTGCAAGGTGACGGCGCGCCGGCTGCAAGGCCGCTCGGTGACGACGCTCGAAGGCGTCTCCGACAACGAGCGCAAGCTCTATGCCGATGCCTTCCAGGCGGCGGCCGGCGTGCAGTGCGGCTTCTGCACGCCCGGCCTCGTCCTGCGCATCAAGCATCTGACCGACCAGGCCGAGACGCCGACCAGGGCGGAGATCGCCGAGGCGCTCGACGGTCACATCTGCCGCTGCACCGGCTACGTCAAGGTCATCGATGCGGTCGACCTGATCCTCGCCGCCAAGCGCGGCGGCGACTGGCCGCAGCCGTTGCAAGCCGGTGGCGTCGGCGCCAGCGTCGAACGGTTCCAGGGCGCCGAAATGACGCTGGGGACGCGGCCGTTCGTCGCCGATATCGACGTTCCCGGGCTGCTTCACGCCGTCGTCGTACTGTCGCCGCACGCCCGCGCGCTGGTCCGCCGCATCGACGCGAGCCGCGCCAAGGCGCTGCCGGGCGTCGTGGCGGTGGCGACAGCCGAGGATGTCCCCGGCGATCGCTGGGTCGGGCAGATTTTTCGCGATTGGCCGGTATTCGTGGCGGAGGGCGAGGAGACGCGCTACGTCGGCGATGTCGTCGCGGCGATTGCCGCCGATACGCCACGACTGGCGCGCGAAGCCGCCGACCTCATCGACGTCGACTATGAGGTGCTGGAGCCGATCCTCGATCCGGGCGAGGCGTTGGCCGAGGGCGCGCGCCAGATCAATCCACGCCATGCCAATCTCCTCACCGACTGCCACATTGCCCGCAGCGACGTCGAGGCGGCGCTCGCGTCCTCGGCGCATGTCGCTACCGGCACTTGGGTCACGCAGCGCATCGAACACCTGTTCATGGAGCCCGAAGCGGCGCTCGCCGTGCCGATGCCGGACGGACGGCTGCACCTCCACAGCCAGGGCCAGGGCATCTTCGAGGATCGCAAGGCGGTAGCCGCGGTGCTGGGCGAGCCGGAGAGCAACCTGTTCGTCGAACTCGTCCCGACCGGCGGCGGTTTCGGCGGCAAGGAGGACATGACGGTGCAGGCGCAGACGGCGCTCATGGCCCGCCTGACCGGTCGTCCCGTCCGGCTGGTGCTGTCGCGCGAAGACTCCATCCGGCTGCACCCCAAACGCCATCCGATGGTGATGACCTACACCGTCGGCTGCGACGCCCGGGGCCACATCACGGCGGCGAAGATCGATATTCTCGGCGATTCCGGCGCCTATGCCTCGGTCGGCGACAAGGTGCTGGAGCGTGCCGCCGGGCATGCCTGCGGCCCCTACCGCGTGCCGGCGCTCGCCATCCACTCGCGCGCCGCCTACACCAACAACCCGCCGTGCGGTGCCATGCGCGGCTTCGGCGTCAACCAGACGTCGTTTGCCATGGAGGGCGCGATGGACGCGCTTGCAGCCAAGGTGGGCGTCGATGGCTGGCAGATGCGTTGGCTGAACGGCGTCCGGGTCGGCGACACGTTCTCGTCCGGTCAGATCCTGGAAAAATCGGTCGGGCTGGAGAAGTCGCTGCTCGCGGTCAAGGACGCCTATTACGCGGCAAAAGCTGCCGGCCGGGCGGTCGGCATCGCCTGCGCGGTGAAGAATTCCGGCATCGGCAACGGCGCCATCGAGACCGGCAAGTGCCGGCTGGAAGTGCTCGACGCCGGACGCGTCGCGCTGCACATCGGCTTCACTGAGATGGGCCAGGGGCTGTTCACCATCGCCACGCAGTGCGCCGCGGAGGTCACGGGGCTGCCGTCGTCGAGCTTCGTCCCCCAGGCCAACAGCCGCTTCGACATCGGCGTCGGCCAGACCACCGGCTCGCGCGCCACGCTTTTGGGCGGCCGGGCCGTCATCGAGGCGGCAAAGGCGCTGAAAACCGAATTGGACAAGGGGCTGACGCTCGCCGATCTCGTCGGCCGCGTCTATTCCGGCGATATCGTCATCGATGACACCACGGCGCCCGGGCAATTGAAGAACGGCAAGATCAAGACGCACACCGCCTTCGGCTGGGCGACGCAGGTCGTCATCCTCGACGGCTCCGGTCGGGTGGAAAAGGTTATCGCCGCGCATGACGTCGGCCATGCCATCAATCCCAAGCAGTGCGAGGGCCAGGTCGAGGGCGCCGTGCACATGGGGCTCGGCTACGCCCTGTCCGAGCAACTTCCGTGCAAGGACGGGATGCCGGTCAGCTTTTCCTTACGCGACATCGGTGTTCTGCGCTCTATCGATATGCCGGAGGTCGAGGTCATACTGGTCGAGGAGCACGAGCCGGAAGGTCCGTTCGGCGCCAAGGGCGTCGGCGAAATCGGTCTGGTTCCGACGGCCGGCGCCGTCGCCAGCGCGCTCGAAGCCTATGACGGGATCAGGCGCACGCGCCTGCCGATGGTCGATTCCCCCGCCGCGCGGGCGCTCAGCGTCGGCATGGCGGACAACGCACGGGAGGATTGGCATTGATCGAGAGCCTGACAATCGGACCGGACAAGACCGGCCGCGTCGTTGCCATCACCGGCGGGCGCATCGTCGCCGAACCGCTTGCCGGGGCCGAGATGCTCGCCTGCCCCGACGGCGTGATCGAGACCGGCGCCGTCTGCGCCCATACGCATCTCTATTCGGCGCTCTCCCCCTACGGCATGCCGGCGCCACAGCCGGAGCCGCTGAACTTCCTGCAGATCCTCGAACGGACCTGGTGGCGGCTCGACCGGGCCATCGACGCCGAAACGCTGTCCGCCGCGGCACGGCTCTATGTCGCCGAGGCGCTGATCTCCGGTACCACGGCGCTGGTCGACCACCATGAATCGCCGACCTTCATCGAAGGGTCGCTCGGCGTGCTCGCCGAGGCCTGCGAAGCCTTCGGTATCCGCGCGCTGCTCTGCTATGGCGCCACCGAACGCAATTTCGGCGCGGCCGAGGCCAAGCGCGGCCTCGCCGAGAGCGCGCGCATCACCTCCGGCCCGCGCATCCGCAGCCTGATCGGGTTGCACGCCGGCTTCACCGTCTCCGACGATACGATCAAGGCAGCCGCGGATCTGGCGCAGCGGCGCGGCACCGCCATCCACATCCACGTCGCCGAGGATATCGAGGACGTGGAAGACGCGCGCCGCCGGGGCTACGCCGGGCCGATCGAGCGCATGGAAAGCTTGGGCGCGCTCGTTCCCGGCTCGGTGCTGGCGCATGGTGTGCACCTGTCGGCGGAAGAAGTGGCGCTGGCCGCCAAGCACAAGTGCTGGCTGGTGCAGAACCCGCGCTCGAACCTGCGCAATCGCGTCGGCTATCCGTATGAGCTGTGGGCGAGCCCGCGCGTCGCACTCGGCACCGACGGCTGGCCGGCCAATATGACGGACGAGCAGCGGGCGCTGCTGCAACTGGCGGCGATGCATTCCGATGATGGCGCGGAGAAACGGCTGCCGGCCGGAAACCAGTTGATCGCCGAACATTTCGGTGCCGCCACCGCCGGCCTCGAGCGCGGCGGGCTCGGCGATCTGGTGATCCGGGTCGATGGCGCGGTCCGCCACGTCGTCGTCGATGGACGGGTGGTGGTCAGGGATGGTGCCCTTGCCGGCCACGACATCGAAGCGATCCGCGCCGAGGCTAAGGCGGTCTCGTCCCGGCTGTGGGACCGCATGGCGCGGGTGGCGTGACGAGACACGGCCCTTTTTGCCGCAGCGACAGGCGACTATCGGCGGATCCAACCGACGTTGGGGCCGCCGAAGTCGCTTTTTTGGGCCTTCCTGCTCATCCGAACGCAGACGCATGGTTCCTGACGCGATCATTTCGCGATAAGATGACGATTATCGCCAATTGGAACAATCATTGCAACTATAAGATGTTACATATGACTATTATGAGGAGACTGTTATGTCACACACTGGTGATGGCGACCTCCTGAGCAAAGTCCTGCTGGAAGCGGAGAAGAAACTCAAACAGGATTATTTGGGCGCGACAGACGATAATTGCGCGCATTTCGTGCGGGATTGCTTCCGCGACGCCGGATATGTCCTGCCGGAAACCAAGCACCCGAGCGATCTGTTGATTTGCCAGAAGAACGGCTACGCGCTGGGGCCGCTCTATGCCAACAGCCTCGCCGGCGACGAAATCGGCCGCAAGCTCACGGTCGACAAGGCGGAACCGGGCGATATCGTGCTGTTCAGCAATCTCGGGGCCAGTTCGACGTCGTTTGCCAAGGGCACGATCACCCATGTCGGCATCTGCGTCGGCAACCACATGATGATCGACCACGGCTCCAGCGGCATGCACAAGCGCGACTACCAGCAGTGGCCGGGCTCAGCCAATTACGCCGAGGCGCGGCGACCGAAGCTGTTCGACATTCCGACCACGCGGATCCAGCTGGCCGACGGCAAGATCGTACTGAGCTTCAGGAACACCAAGGTGCACAGCCTTGATGTGCTGATCAATCTGGCGACCTCCGGCTTGGAGGGCACCGTGCGGCACGGGCTGACGCAATTGCACATACTACACGTCGGCGGCGGGCTGGATGTCGTGGTCGACGGCGTGCCGCTCTATCACTATCGGGCGGTCTGGCTGCGGGTGTACGACCTGATCACTCACACCAAATATGCGCTCTCCTACCAGCACGGCCACGCCGCGGCGTCGGCCAACGGCATGCCGATCGGCGATCTGAAGTGCCGGATGACCGCCGGTCACGGCGGCTTGCATGTCCATATCAACGGCAAGGAAGTGCGCACCGCGGACGCGAAGGTCGAGATCGTCTATCCGTCATGACCGGGCGGCCGCGCCGACAGCCGCAGCCGTAGCGGAAACTGCCGGCCGATGGCGACCGGCACCGACGCGAGGCCTGGCGGGGAGAAGACGAGGTCCGACATCGGCTTGTTCCCGCATTGACGGCCCGCGGTCGGCGAGCGGCGGATGCTGTGTGTCGACGCCAACTCATCATTGCAGCGGAGCTGCGAGACCAGTTCGATCCGCTCGCACGACTTTTCCGCCAGTTGCCTTGTCGCCATCTTCAACCGAGCACGTATCGTGAAAACGTCAAGGCCTGCCGCGCCGCTTCGTCCATCTGGGCCTCGTCGGCGTTGTCGCTCAGATCGCGCCAGACCTTGATGTCGCTGCCGACGCCACCGCCCATCTTGACGAAGGGCTCCATGACAACCGCGCCGCTGTAGCCGATGTCGCGCAATGCCGTACCGATTTCGTGCCAGGGCAGCCGGCCTTTGCCGGGAACGCGGCGATTGTTCTCGCCGGTATGGAAATGTCCGAGCAGGGGGCCGGCGGTTCGGATGGCTGCGCCGAAGCTGTCCTCCTCGATGTTCATGTGGAACGTATCGAGCATCACCTTGACATTGGGCTTGCCGACCTCGCGAACGAAGGCGACCCCCTCCTCGGCGGTGTTCAACACGTGATTCTCAAATCGGTTGAGAACTTCCAGGCAGAGGTCGATCCCGAGATCGGCGGCAAAATCGGCGACGGCGGCAATTCCCTCCAAGCCGCGCGCCCGGTCTCCCACTTTGTCGACGGGCTTGGAATAGTCGATCGGCCAGTAGGAATGCAGGGCGCCGCCAATCACGCGAATTTCGAGTTTCGCGAGGTTGGTGAGAGTCTCTTCGTAGAACGCCCGCCCCGCCTTTCTGATCGCCGGGTCCGGCGAGGACAGGTTCTTCTGGGGGGACGGACCGAGGCCCGCGGTGATCGCTATGCCGTTGTCCCGGGCGGAACGGGCGACCTCGGCGATATGCGCCGGGCTATAGCTGTTCAGATGATGAGCAGCGATTTCGATGACGTCGAAGCCGAGCTTGGCGACCTTTTCTACGTATTTCAGGCAGTCGGCGCTCCACTCCTGCTCCCAATACGAGTAATAGATGCCGAATTTCATTTGAGCCTCCAGTTTGACGAACGGGTTGTGGTTGCTCGCGATCACGGAGCCGGCTGCCCGGCGGTGCCGTCTTCAACACGTCTGGCTTGTCTGGCCCACGCACAGCCGAATTCGCGCGGTCGGTAGATCTGGCGGGCGTTACTTCCTGATTGTATTGAACAACCCTCGCCGCCTCAGTGATGCGGCATATCGAAAGACCATCACGGCGATCAGGAACAGACCCCAGACGGCGGTGGCGAGATGCTGATTGGCGCCGAGCAAATTGAGGCCCGACGACAGTGTCTGCAGAATGAGCAGCGATACGAACACCGGCGCCACGCGACCAAAGCCGCCGTTCGGATCGACGCCGCCAAGGAAGCAGGCGAGCACGGTCACCAACAGCAGCGCTTCGCCATGCCCGACGCGCACCGAATTGAACTCCGTCAGCATCAGGATGCCCGCGACAGCGCACATCATGCCCGACAGAGTGTAGATCAGGGTGAGCGAGCGCTTGACGGGAATTCCGGAATAGTCGCTCGCCCGCGGATTGGAGCCGATCATCGCCACCGCAAAGCCGTGACGGGTGCGCGCCAGCAGCACGTGCCACAGGATTGCCGCCGCGGTGAACACCAGCATCGGCACGGGAACGCCGAGGATGACGCCGTGGCCAAGTTGGCCGAGAAAGGCCGGAAAGCCGGAGATATCGCCACCGCGCGTGAGAAATTCGCCCAGACCTTTCAGGAAGATCATCATGGCGAGCGACGCGAGGATCGGATGGGCGCCGAAATAGGCGATGGTTACGCCCATGGCCGCGCCGGAGGCGCCGCCGACGGCCAGTGCCGCCACGACGCCGATGACGAAGGGAACGACACCCGCTTGCGGCCCGCCGTTCATGTTGAGAATCCAGGCGAGCGTCAGACCGCTCAAGTTCGCGGTGGCGATGACCGCCAGATTGATGCCGCCGGAAACGATCGGGGCGAGCATCGCTAGGGTGAGCAGACCCAGATCGGGCAACTGAAAGCCGATCGAATCGAAATTCCCGGCGCTCAGAAAATGCGGTGTCGTCAGGCCGAAGGCGACGACGGTGATCCCGAACAGCCCAAGCAGTCCGAGCACGTCCGGCCCCAGCACGCGGCGCAGTCGTTCAGTGATTGTCGACATGACCACGCCTCCTCGATCCGCCCGTCAGCAGCGCGCCCAGATCGAAATTCGAGAGTGAGATGGCTGCGAGGATCGTGAGACCGATCAGCATCTTGAAGGCGTAAGGCGAGACACCGAGCAGATTGAGCCCGTTTTGCACGATCGCCACCAGCATCACGCCGAGAAAACAGCCCAGCACCGAGCCGCGGCCGCCGCCGAGTCGCGCGCCGCCAAGCACGACGGCCGCCAGCACGTCGAGTTCGCGACCGATGAGCGCGTTCGGAACCACCTCCTGGGCCAGATTGACCTGCATCAGTCCGCCGATGCCGGCCATCAAGCCCGTCCAGCCGTAGGCGATGAATTGCATCTTCACCGTCGCGACGCCGGCGCGGCGCGCGCCTTCGGGATTGTCTCCGAACGCGTAGATCTGTCGGCCGATCGTCGTGCGCGAAATCAGGAACCACGTCGCCGCCATCGCCGCGACCATGCCGGCCACCGGCAGGGTAAGCGCGCCGCCCGTGCCGAGCGACGCCACGGCGACGCGATCGGTCCACCAATCCGGCAAATCGTAGATCGACTTTCCCGATGTCATGAACATCAGCAGGCCGAACAGCGCGTTGAACGTCGCGATGGTGACGACGATCGAAATGATCCGGAACCCGGCGATCAGGGCCGCGTTGATGCACCCGATGGCTATGCCGAAGATGCCCGCGAACACGAGGCCGAAAAACCAATTTCCGCCGCCGATGGAGATGAGCGCCAGTGCGGTGAGATACTGGGCGACGGACGCACCGACAGCGAACGAAATATCGATGCCGCCGGCGATCAGCACCACGAGCAGTCCGACCGCCCAGATGACGTTGACGGCGTTGTTGTTCAACAGCGACGCCAGATTTCCGGCGCTGAGGAAGATCGGCGAGGCAATGCCGAGATAGATCGTCAAGGCCGCCAGGACGACAAGCAGACGCATCTCGCCTTGGTGGGTCCGCAGATAGTCACGCATAGACGGCGCGCTCCAATTCGGCGATGGAAGTACGGCGAGGGTCATACTCAGCGACGATGCGCCCGCCCGCCATGTGCAGGATGCGGTCGGAATTGAAGTAGACCTCGTGAACCTCGTCCGAAATCATCAGAATGGCGATGCCGCGCTCGGCGAGCCCGCGAATGATCTTGTAAATTCCGTCGCGCGCGCCGACATCGACGCCAACCGTCGGGCAGTCGAGGATCAAGAGCCTCGGCGACGTGGCGAGCCACTTCGCCAGCACCACGCGCTGCTGATTGCCGCCCGACAGCGTCGACACGGCGTCGTCCGGCAGGCCGATCTTGATGGCGAACTCGCCGATGCCCTTGGCGACCGCCGCGGATTTCTTCGCCTCGGAGATCAATCCGCTGGCGTCCGAAATTCGCTTCAGCGTGGTGATCACGGTGTTGTCGGCAATGGATTGCGGCTGAATCAAGCCCAAGGCGAGACGATCCTCGGAGACGTAGCCGATCCCCGCGGCGATGGCTTCGCGGTTGCTGGTGAAGGCCACGGGTGCGCCGGACAGGCGGATCGAACCGGAGTTGGCGCGCGACATGCCGAACAGCGTATGTGCGACTTCGGTGCGGCCGGCGCCGATCAAGCCGATCAAGCCGACGACCTCGCCGGCACGCACGGTCAGGTTGACATCGGAATATTCGCCCTGGCGGGTCAGGTCGGAGGTTTCGAGCACGACCGGCGCGTCGCCGACGTCGCGCGCGGTGACGGCGTGATCGAACCGCTTGCCGGTCATCAGTTCCGTCAGCCGCGACTGCGTCATGCCTTCAGCCTCGAACACGCCGACCAACCGTCCGTCGCGCAGGACAGTGACGCGGCTCGACACGTCGAGGACCTCCGCCAGCCGATGGCTCACGAAGACCACGGCGACGCCGGAGGCGGAAAGCGTGCGCACGACGCCGAGCAAGTGGTCGGTCTCGGTCTGCGTCAGCGAGGCGGTCGGTTCGTCCATGAACACGAGCTTGGCGTCGCTCGCCAGCGCCCGTGCGATTGCCACCAATTGCCGCCCCGAAATCGGCAAGCTTTTCAACGGTGCGCTGAGGTCGAGCTGCACGCCAAGCTTGGCAAGCGCGGTGCGCGCGGTCTCGCGTATGGCGCGGTAGTTCACCAGCCGTGGCGCGCCGACCAGACCGTCGAACGCGATGTTCTCTGCGACCGTCATTTCCGGGAACAGCGCCAGGTCCTGCCAAATCACCGCCACGCCCTTGCGGCGGGCAAGCTGTGGCGTCGGCGCCGCGACACTCTCGCCGAAATAGTCGGTGCGCGCGCCAGGCTGCGCCTGATAGACGCCGGCGATGACCTTGATGAGCGTGCTCTTGCCGCTGCCGTTCTCGCCGGCAAGGCAGTGCACCTCGCCGCACCCGACCGAGAACGACACGTCGTCAAGCGCGCGCACGCCGCCGAAGCGGACCGACACATGCTCGAAGCGGATTGCCTCGGGGGCAGGAATGGAAGGGGTTGGCGCTGGCTCCGTCATGGACATGCGCTCCAGTTCCGGATTGTCGGCGAAAAGGTCCCGCCGCGCCTGAGGTATGCCTCTCCCGCAGACGCGGGAGAGGCAGTTTGGTCAGAGCCCGAGATCGGCGAGCTTGTCGACCGTGTCCTTGTTGATCTGAAGCAGGTTGTCGGTGATGATGTTGTGGGTCTTCTGATCGGGATGGACGACGCCGAGCCCCTCGATCGTCATGCCGTCCTTGATCTCTTGGCCCGCGGCCAGCATCTTGCCGATGCGGACGAACACGCGGCCGGCCTCGGCCGGGTTCCACATGAAGCCGCCCAACACGGCGCCTTCCTTGATCAGCTTGCGTCCCTGGCCCGGCGAAAGCGGTCCGACCACGAACACTTTGCCGATAGCGCCCTTCTCCTCAATCGCGCGACCGGCGCCGATCGGGCCCTGGCTGCCGAATGCCAGGAAGCCGTGCAGGTCCGGATGCGCCGAGATCAGATCGAGCGCGGTCTTGCGGCTGTCGTCGACGTTTTCCGCGACGCCGTAGCGGTCGCCGACCGGCTTCATGTCCGGATACTTGACCTTCAGGTAGGCGATCGCCGCGTCGGCCCAGGCGTTGTGCAGCGGCACCGTCAGCGAGCCGACGAAGACGCCGTATTCGCCCTTGCCGCCCATCGTTTTCGCCAGCAGCTCGGCGTGCGCCTCGCCGAAGCCCTTGGCCGAGGCGAGCTCGAAGTCCACATCCTTGTTCTGGATGCCCGGGCCCTCGTGCACGACAACCTTGATGCCGGCCTCCCGCGCCTTTTGCAGCACGGGCTCGAGAGCCTTCTCGTCGTTCGGGACAACGCCGATAACGTTGACCTTCTTGGCAATCAAATCCTCGATCGCGCGGACTTGAAGCGACGGATCGGCGCTGGTCGGGCCGATCATCGTGGCGTCTACGCCGTCCTTCGCGCCCACTTCCTTGATGCCGGCCTCCATGGCGTTGAACCACGGGATACCGCCAATCTTGACGACGACGCCCATGACCGGCTTATCGGCGGCTTGAGCCGCACCGACAACGGCGAAGGCGAACACGCTGGCGCACAAGGCGCGTCTTAGCTGATTGACCAATGTTTCCTCCTTTGTCCCGCATCCCTTTTGTCAGGGTCGGGATTTTTGTGGACGTTGCGGGGCGACGTCCGCGTCCCTTAGCTAAATCCATTTAGCAGATCGTTGCTAAATCTATTTAGCATCAGGCTTGCTAAATCCATTTAGCGGACCTGTCAAGGGGGGATTTCCAGCAACCTTTGTGATACGAGAGCGCGGCGGCGATGATCCGAAGGGGACCTGTTTGGGGGCCGAGGACGGAAATGACGGCACGGGTTGGCAGGAAGAAGACGACCATCTATGACGTGGCGGCGGCGGTTGACGCCTCCGTTTCCACGGTAAGCCTTGTGCTGAACGGCGATTGGTCCCGCTACCGCATCAAGGAGGAGACGTCGGAGCGCATCCTCAAGACCGCGCGCGAACTCGGCTACAAAGTGAACCTCAGGGCGCGCGGGCTACGGCTTTCCAAGTCGGGGTTGGCGGGCATGATCCTGCCGCACTATCGCAACCGCTTCTTCGCTGACCTGGCCGAGACGTTCGAACTCGGGGTGCGAAAGCGCAACCTGTGCCCAATCGTGGTCAGCACGCAGCGCGACGTCGAGGTGGAATTAAAAGTCGCCAGCACGTTGCTGGCGCAACGCGTCGAGTTTCTCTTCATCGCCGGCGTGGCAGACCCTGCCGCCCTCAATCGCATGTGCGATGAGGCGTCGGTCCCCTGCGTGAACGTCGACTTGCCGGGCACCGGCGCGCCGTCGGTTGTCTCCGACAACAGGGCTGGCGCACTGCTGGTGACGCAAAAGCTGATCGACAAGGTCCGCGCGACCGGCAAGTCGGCCAACGATATGCTGTTCCTGGGCGGCGTGGCCGGCGAGTACGCCACCGACAATCGCATTGCCGGCTTCCTGGAGGCGCTCCGACAGGCGGGCGTGGACCCCCGCTCGGACATGGTCTCTTGTTGCGGCTATCGGCCCGAGAATTCCAGTTCGGCCTTTCGTGCCTATGTCGAACGGCACGGCAAGCTGCCTTCGGGTCTGTTCATCAGTTCCATCACCACGTTCGAAGGCGTCGTGAGATACTCCGTCTCGACGGCGACCGCGTTGGATTGCGCGGTCGGCTGCTTCGACTGGGATCCGTTTGCCGCCGACTTGCCATTCACCGTGGCGATGCTCCGACAGGATGTCGAATCGATGATGGAAATAGCCTTCAACTCGCTCACGACTGAACGTCAGCTTGCGCGCGACATACTGTTGGTTCCGCCCATTTTGGAACGCGCCTAGCGAGTCGACGCCGCAGACCGGGACGTGCGCCGTTCGTCGCGCTCACCACATGCGCGGCGAGGAAGGCGTGCCCCCAAACGCATTGCGCCGGCGGGGTCGGCCGCCGGCGCAACAAACTGCAAGACGATCTCAGCCGGATCAGGCCGAAGTCGCCGCCTCGGCGCGCTCCTCGTAGGTGTAGAGCGGCCGGGCTTTGCCATCGACGACTTCCGCCGAGATGACGATT
The DNA here is from genome assembly GCA_031291595.1 of Ancalomicrobiaceae bacterium. Classification (GTDB taxonomy): domain Bacteria; phylum Pseudomonadota; class Alphaproteobacteria; order Rhizobiales; family Ancalomicrobiaceae; genus CAIYYN01. The sequence continues at coordinate 26,368 of JARLIU010000108.1, forward strand.
TCCTTGACACCTTTGAGGCCCGGCAGCTCGAACATCGTGTCCAACAGCATGCCTTCCAGGATCGAGCGCAGCCCGCGGGCGCCGGTCTTGCGCTCGATGGCCTTGCGCGCCACCGCCTTCAAGGCATCCGGATGGATCACCAGTTCGACGCCCTCCATCTCGAACAGCCGCTGGTACTGACGGGCGAGCGCATTCTTCGGCTCGGTCAGGATCTTGACGAGGGCCTCCTCGTCGAGGTCCTCCAGCGTCGCGATGATCGGCAGACGGCCGATGAATTCCGGGATCAGGCCGAACTTCAGCAGATCTTCCGGTTCGGTCTCGCGGAACAGCGCGCCTGTACGGCGATCTTCCGGCGCCGACACCTTGGCCTTGAAGCCGATCGAGGTGCCGCGGCCGCGCTCGGAGATGATCTTCTCCAGCCCGGCGAAGGCGCCGCC
>JARLIU010000010.1 GCA_031291595.1 Ancalomicrobiaceae bacterium
CCCACCGAGCTGCGCGGCCTCACTCAAATGTCAAATTCAAAGCTCCACGAGACTCAATGAATTGCTAGTGGTCCTGGGATTCCGACATTTGCGTATGAGCGCGCGGCACGTGGGATGCAAATGTCGGAATCGGACCACTAGTCTCGCCTCCCGCGGGCGGTCATTTCAATTGCGGCTGCGCTTGCCCTCCCAGCGTTCCGCTAGGCGTTCGAGCCGCTCGACCGGATCGACCGAGGCCGGCAGGTGATCGAGATCGGCGCGGCTGAGGCCGATGTCGTTCAACAGCTGATCGTCGAGCAGCTTCAGCCGGTCAAGCGTCTTCGCCGCATCACGGCGAATGCTCAGCGCCGCGCCGAGGCTCGCGACCGCGCCGATGGCCCGGTGGGCGAAGGAGGGATTGAAATCGTCGCGCTGGCGCGCGATTTCGAGGGCTAGTTCACGCATGGCAAGAAGCTCCAGGGCGCGGCGGCGGCACTGCGCCATCCGCGCTGCAAGGTTGGGATTTCTGCTGAGCCGATCATTTTGTAGGCTCCGGATGCTGAAAATATGAGCGCTTTCCATTGATCAATCAAACGAATAAGAATAAAGGATCAAGTCAGCCAAATTGAACTGTCGTGAGGGGCTCGCCATGTCGTTCAACTTCGATGACGATCAGGACTTGATTGCGGATCCGGGGCTTCGTTCGGCGGGGTTCGATGCCGGCGTTGCGGGGTTCGGCGGCTCGGCGGTGCTGGAAATCGACCTTCTGCGCACGCTCGTCGCCATTGCTTCGACCGGCAGCTTCAAGCAGGCGGCCAAGGCGGTGTTCCGCACGCCGTCGGCGGTTTCCATGCAGATGAAGCGGCTCGAGGATCTGATCGGCCGGTCGATCTTCGCCAAGGACGGGCGCGGCGTGGTGCTGACCGAGGAGGGGCAGGAACTGCTCGGCTATGCCCGGCGCATCCTGATCCTCGCCGACGAGGCGCTTTACCGGTTCCGCTGCGAGCCGACCGAGGGCGTCGTGCGGCTCGGTACGCCGGACGATTATGCGGCTGCCTATCTGCCGCCGATCCTCGCCCGGTTCGCCCGGTCGCACCCGCAGGTGCAGGTGGAAGTGACCTGCATGCCATCCGACATCGTCTTGAAGCTGATTGACGAAGGCGAGGTCGATATCGCGCTGGTCAGCGTCAACGGCGTTGCCCCGGTGCAGCGCATCGTGCACCGCGACCGGCTGGTGTGGGCGGGACTCAGGGGCGGCGTCGCCTATCTGAAGCGGCCGCTGCCTCTGGCCTTGGCGCAAGTCAGCTGCCCGTGGCGGCGCAACGCGCTGGCGGCGCTCGACGAGGCCGGCATCGCCTATCGGGTCGCCTACACCAGCCACCATTATGTGGCACAGCTCGCCGCGGTCGGTGCCGATCTGGCGGTGGCGCCGTTGGCGATGAACCTTCTCGTCGGCGATCTGGTGCAGATCGAATCGCCGGACCTGCCGCCGCTCGGCTTTTCCGAGATCGATCTCCGCCAGGCGCCGGAGGCGACGGGACCGGCGGTCGAGGCGTTGCGCCAGCACATCGTCGAGGCCTTCGCGCAGCGCAACGGCAGCGCCCTGATGCCGAGGCCCGGGTACGGCGCCAGCGACGATTTGGCGTGGATCAGCCCGACGATGCTCTTGCCGCCGTCGCGTCAAAGCTATTCTTGATTGCCGACACCGAATCGGGCCGCGGCCGCTCGCCCGACCGGTGGCAACACGGGAGCCGGACCGCGATGCAGCAATATCTCGACCTGATGGCGCGCATCCTCGCGACGGGGACGGCGAAACCGGACCGCACCGGCACCGGCATCACGTCGGTGTTCGGCCATCAGATGCGCTTCGATCTTGCCGATGGTTTCCCGCTGATCACGACCAAGAAACTGCACCTGAAATCGATCCTCTACGAACTCTTGTGGTTCTTGAACGGCGACACCAACGTCCGTTGGCTGAACGAGCGCGGCGTCACCATCTGGAACGAATGGGCGGACGAGGCCGGCGATCTCGGTCCGGTCTACGGCCGTCAGTGGCGTTCCTGGCCGACGGCCGATGGGGGGTCGATCGATCAGATCGCCTGGGTCGAAAACGAGATCAAGGTGAACCCGAATTCCCGCCGTCTCGTCGTCTCGGCCTGGAACCCGGCCGATATCCCGAAGATGAAGCTGCCGCCGTGCCATCTCTTGTTCCAGTTCTACGTGGCGGACGGGCGGCTGTCGTGCCAGCTCTACCAGCGCTCGGCCGATGTGTTCCTCGGCGTGCCGTTCAACATCGCCTCCTACGCGCTGCTGACCTTGATGATGGCACAGGCGACCGGGCTGAAGCCGGGCGAGTTCGTCCACACGCTCGGCGATGCGCATCTCTATTCCAATCACGTCGAGCAGGCCGAGCTGCAGCTGTCGCGGTCGCCGCGCGCCTTGCCGAGGATGCATCTCGATCCGTCGGTCAACAGCATCTTCGGCTTTTCCTACGACCACTTCCGCCTCGAGGGCTACGATCCGCACCCGCACATCAAGGCCGCCGTGGCCGTGTGAGGACGCGGGAGCGCGATCGGAGACCGCTATGGCGTCAATCTCACGAGTTCAGTTGCATGATTTGGCGGAGGCAAAATTGGCGGATGCGCAACTGCTATTTGCCAATCAGAGATTTTCAAATGCCTACTACTTGTTCGGCTATTCGGTCGAAATAGCCTTGAAAGCGTGTGTGGCAAAGCATTTTGTGGCTGATGCGCTTCCGGACAAGACGCTTGCGCAAAAGATCTTCACCCATAGATTTCCGGAACTTGTCGGACTGGCCGGGCTTACGGTGCATTTGGACACGACAATGAAGGCCGATGGTGTGTTCAAAAGCCATTGGCTGGCTGTGAACGGTTGGTCCGAAGAAGCTCGCTACGCATCGTTCGACGAGATAGAATGCAAGACGATGAAGTATGCGATCCTCGATCCGGATCATGGGGTGATGCGATGGCTGAAGCAGTATTGGTAGATGCCGATGTCAACGCCGGCCTGGAACTGGTCAAGCTGTTGGACGAGAGCCAATTCAACGTAAAATCTGCCGCCTGGATCTATTATCCGGAACGGGAAGAGTGGAAGCTGCTGATCGCGACGCCACGGGCTGCGCAAGATCTAAGTGCGGCTTACTATGATGTCGTTACTGTTCTTCGCAGAAATAAAGATCTGGACGATCGCTTTGACTCCACTCGCATCAGGGTTGTTCGGCCAGATGAGCCATCACTTGAGGCGCTATCCAGGCTTGTCAAGGCGGACGGTCTGCAGAAACTTAGGTATACGCACAACGCGATAGATGGCTATTATATTGACGATGCCCTGATCTATCGGCTTGCTGCTTGACACCTGCATCTGGATCGAACATGTCCATTGAAATCCGTCCTGCCTGCGTCGGCGATGCGCCGCTCGTCATTGAGTTCATCTCCAAGCTGGCCGAGTACGAAAAGCTCTCCGGCGAGATGGCGGCGACCGAGGCGATGCTGGATGCCGCACTGTTCGGGCCAAACCCGCGCGTCTTCTGCGATCTCGCCTTCTGGGACGGCGAGCCGGCAGGGTTTGCGCTGTGGTTCTATTCGTTCTCGACCTTCCTCGGCGAGCACGGCATCTATCTGGAAGACCTGTTCGTCGATGTCGAGCATCGCGGGCGCGGCATCGGCAAGGCGCTGATCGCCCATTTGGCCAGGCGTTGCATCGATGAGGGGCTGAAGCGGCTCGACTGGCAGGTGCTCGACTGGAACGCACCGTCGATTGCGTTCTATTCCTCGATCGGCGCGGAGACTCGCGTCGACTGGCTGTCGAACCGGCTGTCGGGCGAAGCGCTCGCCCGGCTGGCGGAGGTCGGCTGATGGTGGCAAAGCTCGTCATCGTCGTCGCCTACGCGCGGAACCGCGTCATCGGCCGCGACGGCGGCTTGCCGTGGCATCTCTCCTGCGACCTGAAGCACTTCAAGGCGGTCACCATGGGGCGGCCGATGATCATGGGGCGCAAGACGTTCCAGTCGATCGGCCGCTTGCTGCCAGGCCGTACGTCGGTCGTGGTGACGCGGGACCCGGGTTTCTCCTGTCCGGGCGCGCTGGTCGCCGCCTCGATCGAGCAGGCGATCGCGGCGGCTCGGCAGGTTGCGGCGCGCGACGGCGTCGACGAGGTGATGGTGACCGGCGGCGGCGAGATCTATGCTCAGGCGTTGCCGCTTGCCGGCCGGGTCGTTGCGACCGAGGTCGATCTCGACGCCGAGGGCAGCGTGCTGTTTCCGCCGCTCGATCCGGCCGTCTGGCTGGAGGCCGCGCGCGACCACCACGAGCGCGGGCCGAAGGACGATGCCGGTTTCGCCATCGTCACTTATGAGCGGATCGCTGCCGCGCCGACCTGACGGGGCCGGCTTCGCGCCCCGGCGCCAGACCGGTGGATGAAGACCGGCGGGTGAAGTTTGCACGCGTTGACATGACAATAACCTGACCGCTCCGTTGACATTCGACTTTCGGCTCCCCATGTCCGGCCGCGGGCGATCGGGAATCGGGCCGCATGAGGTTCGCCGAACGACGTTGAATGGCTGGGCGTGGACGCCTATAAGCGCCTCGACCATTATTTCAGATGGCAACACGGGAACGCACGATGCCTTGGAGCAACCAGAGTGGCGGCGGCGGATGGCGCGGTGGCGGGAGCGGCGGCCCCTGGGGCTCGCCGCCGAGAGGACCCGGCAACGGGCAGCAGCCGCCAGATCTGGAAGAGATCCTGAAGCGCGGGCAGGATCGGCTGCGCTCGTTCCTGCCGGGCGGCAACGGCTTCGGGGCTCCGGCGGTGATCGGTGTCGTGGTGGCCGCCGTGGTGCTGTGGGGGCTGACCGGGGTCTATCGGGTCGAGCCGGACGAGGTCGGCGTTGCGCTGGTGCTCGGCAAGGTGCGCGACACCACGGAGCCCGGCCTGCATTTCAATTTCCCCTATCCGATCGGTGAGGTCGAGAAGCCGAAGGTGCTGCAGGTGCGCGAGCTGACCGTCGGTTTGCGCGACGCCGATTCCAGTCGCGGACTGCCGCAGCGCGACCTGCCGGAGGAGAGCTTGATGCTGACCGGCGACGAGAACCTCGTCGACGTCGACTTCAAGGTGCAATGGTCGATCAAGGACCCGATCGCCTATCTCTTCAACATCCAGCGCCAGGAAGACACGGTGAAGGCCGTGGCCGAGAGCGCGATGCGCGAAGCGATCGGCAAGAACGACATTCAGCGCATCCTGACGGAAGCGCGCGAGAAGATCGAAATCGACGTGCGCGAGACGATGCAGAACACGCTCGACGACTATAAGTCGGGCGTCGAGGTGCGGCTGGTGCAGATGCAGAAGGTCGATCCGCCGGCCGATGTCATCGATGCCTTCCGCGACGTGCAAGCGGCGCGCGCCGATGCCGAGCGCGTGCAGAACCAGGCGCAGGCCAACGCCAACAAGGTCGTCCAGGACGCCAACGGTCAGGCCTCCGAAATCACCGCACGCGGCCAGGCCTATATGCGCCAGACGGTCGAGGAAGCGCGCGGCCAGGCCGACCGCTACCTGAAGGTGTACGAGCAGTACAAGAAGGCGCCCGACGTCACGCGCGAGCGGCTCTATCTCGAAACGATGGAACGGGTGATGGCTCCGATGGACAAGACCATCGTCGACACCGGTACGGCGACCGGTCTGCTGCCGCTGCTCAATCTCGACAAGTCCGCCACCAAGCCTTCGGCCCCGCACACAGGAACCCAGCCATGAAAAGCGGCAGCATCGGAGTCCTGGGCGTCGGCGCGGTGATCGTCGCCTTCATCCTGTTCTATTCCTCGGCCTTCGTCGTCGACCCCAAGTGGCAGGCGCTCGTCTTGCAGTTTGGCGAGGTGCGCGGCAAGGTCACCGAACCCGGCCTGTCGTTCAAACGGCCGTTCATCGAGAACGTCGAGTATCTGCCGAAGCTGATCCTCGATCTGGAGCAGGGGCCGCAGGAGATCATCGCCAGCGACCAGAAGCGGCTGATCGTCTCGGCCTTTGCCCGCTACCGCATCGCCGATCCGGTGCAGTTCTACCGCACCGTCCGCACGGTGCAGGCCGGCGACCAGCGGCTGCAGACGTTCCTGTCGTCGACCCTGCGCGCCATATTGGCCGATGCGCCGTTCTCGGCCATCGTGCGCGACAGCCGCGCCCAGCTGATGGACCGCATCAAGGTCGAAGTCGACAAGCGGGCGCGCGAACTCGGCATCGAGGTGGTCGACGTGCGCATCCGTCGCGCCGATCTGCCGCCACAGAACAGCCGCGCCATCTTCGAGCGGATGAAGACCGAGCGCCAGCGAGAAGCAACCGAGATCCGCGCCAAGGGCAGTGCCGAGAGCCAGCGCATCATCGCGCGTGCGGAGGCCGATCGGGTCATCATCATGGCCGAGGCGACGCGCGACGCCAACCGGGTGTCGGGCGAAGGCGAAGCGACGCGGGCGCAGATCTTTGCCGACGCCTACGGCAAGGATCCGGAGTTCTTCGCCTTCTACCGCTCGCTGCAGGCCTATGACGCGGCGCTCAAGCCGGTCGACGGCAAGCCCGGCAGCACGCGGCTGGTCATGTCGCCCACCTCCGACTTCTTCCGCTATTTCAGCAACCCGAAAGGCATGCCGGTGACGCCGCCGCGCTTGACGGCAAACGTGAACCCGCCGGCAGGCGCGCAGTCGACCGGACCGGCAAGTTCGGCAGCGCCGGCGAGCCCCGCTCCGTCGGCTGGCTTGGCTGCTCCGGCGCCTGCCGCCAGCCCCGCTCCTCCGGCACCTGCCGCCGCGACGCCAGCACCTGAGGCCCCGGCGGCACCTTCGACGCCGGCGACCCCGGCTCCCGCTCCCGCGGCCACCACACCCTAGTGGTCCGATTCCGACATTTGCATCCCACGTGCCGCGCGCTCATGCGCAAATGTCGGAATCCCAGGACCACTAGCAATTCATTGAGTCTAGTGGAGCTTTGAATTTGACATTTGAGTGAGGCCGCGCAGCTCGGTGGGACTCAAATGCCAAATTCGCTCCACTAGCAGCGATGACAGCGGCGCCGTCCGATCATGCGGGCGGCGCGATCGGAGGCAAGTTTGAAGGATCTGGTGACTGCCCTCGGGCTGATGCTGGCGCTCGAAGGTGCGCTCTATGCGGCGGCCCCGTCGGCGATGAAAAAGCTCATGCGCGAGGTGATGAACCAGCCGGAGGGCATCGTGCGCTGGTTCGGCTTTGCCGCGCTCGTCGCCGGCGTCGGCGTGGTCTGGGCGATCCGCGGCTGATCGCCAGGGGCAGCGCACGTTCACGGCGATTTTTGCCGGTTGCAGGCGGTATTTGCATTTTTTGGCATTTTTCCTCGGGGGGGTCCCCAAACTTCCGCCCAAATTCCGCTTTGATTGTTGGCTGTCCGGGTGTCATCATCCCACGACAGGCCGGAACCGGCTCGGGCGCCCTGCGGTGCGACGGCGCTCGCCGGATGATTGAGACCCGAATGATTTGGATTGGGCCGGTTGGGACCCGCACGAGCGGAGCCCGCTCGAACCGGGCTGATGCGGTTGGCTCGTATACGGCGGATGGCCCGCGGCAATTGCGGCCGGGCTGCCGGTCGGCTCCGCCCTTGAACGACGTACCTGTAGCAAGCTGGGAGACTGGCCGATGGCCGTTGATGGGAAGACGATGTGGTTCCGCCTGCGCGCCGGCCTCATGGGGCTGGCGATTGCCCTTGGCGCCCTCGGACTGACGGCGGAACTGGTCGCGCCGGTGCCGGCGGCCGCGGCGTTCAAGGCACCGGATTCGGTCGCCGATCTGACCGAAGGGCTGCTCGAATCGGTGGTGTTCATCCAGGTCTCGCAATCGCCGAAGGCCGATCGGGAGGCGCCGAACCTCGGGCCGGCGCCGAAGGCGCCCGACGGCTCGCCATTCGAGGAATTCTTCAACGATTACTTCAACAAGCAGAAGAACCGCGATCAGGCGCCGCGCGTGCAGTCGGTCGGCTCCGGCTTCATCGTCGACGAGAGCGGCATCATCATCACCAACAACCATGTCATCGACGGCGCCGACGACATCCAGGTGACCTTCTCGGATGGCTCGAAACTCAAGGGCGAGCTGGTCGGGCGGGATTCCAAGGTCGATGTCGCCGTTCTCCGGGTGAAGGCGACCAAACCCTTGAAGCCGGTCAAGTTCGGCGACAGCGACAAGCTGCGCATCGGCGACTGGGTGCTGGCGATCGGCAATCCGTTCGGGCTCGGCGAGTCGGTGACGCTCGGCATCATCTCGGCCAAGAACCGCGACATCCATTCCGGACCTTACGACAACTACCTGCAGACCGACGCCGCCATCAACAAGGGCAATTCCGGCGGTCCGCTGTTCAACATGAACGGCGAAGTGGTCGGCATCAATACGGCGATCATCTCGCCGTCGGGGACGTCGGCCGGCATCGGCTTTGCCGTTCCGTCCAATTCCGCCCTGCCGGTGATCGCGCAACTGCGCCAATACGGCGAGACACGGCGCGGCTGGCTCGGCGTCAACATCCAGGAAGTGACCAGCGATATCGCCGACAGCGTCGGGCTGAAAGATCCCAAGGGCGCGCTCGTCGCCCATGTGGTGGACAAGGGGCCGTCGGCTCTGGCCGGCGTGACTGCGGGCGACATCATCGAGAAGTTCGATGGCCACGATGTGCCGACGGCACGCGACCTGCAGCGCATGGTGGCGGATACGCCGATCGCCAAGGAGGTCGAAGTCGTCGTGCTGAGGAAGGGCGCCGAGGTCACCGTCAAGGTGAAGCTCGGCCGGCTGGAAGAAGGCGAGAAGCTGGCCGACAAGGAGCAGCAGGCCGGTCCGGCCAAGTCCGAGCCGAAGATTCTGACCCAGGCCCTCGGCCTTGGACTTGCGAGCCTCGACGCGGATGCACGGCAGAAGTTCAAGATCGGCGACAAGGTGGTCAAGGGCGTGGTCGTCGCCGATGTTGCCGCCGGCACGTCGGCCGCGGAAAAGCGCCTCGTGCCCGGCGACGTCATCGTCGAGGTCGGTCAGGAGGCGGTGGAGACGCCGGCTGACGTGGTCAAGCGGATCGATGCGCTGAAGCAGGACGGCCGCAAGCGCATCCTGCTGATGGTGGCGAACGGCAACGGCGAGATCCGCTTCGTGCCGGTTGCGGCGGAGTGAACGGCGGCTCGATATCGGGGCTGCACAGGTCGGAACCGGAGTGAGCCGGGTGATCCGGGCGTCTGCAGTGGGGTTGTCATCCCCGGCCGCTCGCCTCAAGCTCGCGGCGTTCGCAGTTCAAAACGCCCCACCGGGGCGTTTTGTCGGCAGCCTTGCTGCCGTCACTGCTCACCCAGCGACGAATTCGCTCGCCCGATAGCCTTGCATGAACAGCAGCGCGGTCAGATCGCCGTGGTCGATGCGCGCGGCGGCTTCAGCCGCGACCGCCGGCTTGGCGCGGAATGCGACGCCGAGCCCGGCGATGCGGATCATGTCGAGATCGTTGGCGCCGTCGCCGACGGCGATCGTCGCCGACATCGGCACGCCGCGTTCTTTCGCCAGGGCGAGAAGCCGTTCGCGCTTGGCATCCTTGCCGAGGATCGGCTCGGCAACGCGGCCGGCAAGGGTGCCGTTCTCGACGATCAGCGTATTGGCGTTCATTTCGTTGAAGCCGATCATCGCGCCGATGCGGTTGGTGAACAGCGTGAACCCGCCCGAGACCAGCGCGGCATAGCCGCCGTTCGCCCGCATGGTGCCGATCAGCGAGCGTCCGCCCGGCGTGAGATGGATGCGTTCGGCGATGATGCGGTCGATGATGCTGACGGGGAGCCCCTTCAGCAGCGCCACCCGTTCCCGCAGCGCCGGTTCGAAGGCGATCTCGCCATGCATGGCGCGCTCGGTGATGGCGGCGACACGCTGTTTCAGGCCCACTTCGGCGGCCAGTTCGTCGATGCATTCCTGGCCGATCATGGTTGAATCCATGTCGGCGACGAGGATCGACTTGCGGCGGCTGGCGCGCTCCTGCACAACGACGTCGATCGGTGCGCCGGCGAGCGCGCTGCGGATGCGGTTCGCCACCTCCGCCGCCGGCCGGTCGCCCGGATCGATGTCGGCGGCATAGCCTTCTTCGAGCCAGTCGACGGCATCGGTGCCGACCCCGAGCGCCGCCGTCGCTCGGGCGATCCGGTCGCCATCGAGATGGGGGTCGGCGCGGGTGGAAATCAAGGTTGCAATCAGGCTCATCGTCGACGACATCTCAGGGTGATGGTCAGGGCCGGGCGGGAGACACATGCGGCCAGAGGCGGTCCTTATTGCAGGCCCGACGGCGAGCGGCAAGTCGGCGCTGGCGCTTCGGCTGGCCGAGGCGCATGCCGGCGTCGTCGTCAACGCCGATTCCTGCCAAGTCTATGCCGAACTTGCCATCATCACGGCCCGACCGAGTGCGGACGACGTGGTGGCCGCGCCGCACCGGCTGTACGGCTATCGCAGCGCCGGTTCGGCTGCTTCCGTCGCCGACTGGCTTGCCGATGTGGCCGCGGTTCTCGCCGAGGCGCGGGCGGATGGCCGGCTGCCGATCATCGTCGGCGGCACCGGCCTGTATTTCAAGGCGCTGACCGAGGGGTTGGCGGCCATCCCCGACATTCCGGACGATATTCGCCGCCATTGGCGCGAACGGGCCGCGATCGAGGGCGCAATGGCGCTTCACGCCGAACTCGGTCGTCGCGACGCGCAAATGGCGGCGCGGCTGCGGCCGAACGATCCGCAGCGGCTGGCTCGCGCGCTCGAGGTCATCGATGCGACTGGCCGCTCGCTCGCCGACTGGCAGGACGATCCGCCGTCGCCGCCGCTGTTGCCGGCCGCGTCGGCGCTGCTGCTGGCGATCGAGCCCGATCGCGCGTGGCTGCACGAGCGCATCAATCGGCGGTTCGAACGCATGCTGGCGGCCGGCGCGCTCGATGAAGCGCGAGACCTCGCCGCGCTTGACCTCGATCCGGCGCTTCCAGCCATGCGGGCGATTGGCGTCAGGCCGCTGATCGCAGCCGTTGCCGGCGAGATCGAGCCTGCCGAGGCCGTCAGGCGCGGACAGGCGGAAAGCCGGCAATATGCCAAGCGGCAGCTGACCTGGATGCGTCACCAGATGGCCGATTGGATGCGGCTGCCGGCCGGCGATGTCGACTCTGCTGCAGTATCCATCCACCCAATATTAAGCAAGTAACTCTGCCATCCGACCACTCCAGGTGTGGAGCGTTCATTCTTCAATTTGCCTCAATTTTAGATATCTCCGCAATCGACGTATTACGCTGAAATACGTCAACCATTTCAGCTAGGGAATGCTTCATGGATGCGTCGTTACATGCCTGCTCAATGGAGGCTGCGCATGAAGACGATTACGACGCGCATGGTGGAAAACGCGGATGAGGAAGCCGCAGTTTATCGCCTGCGCTACGATTACTACGTCGGCTGGTGCGAGATCAACGTGCGGCATGCCGACCATGAGCGTCTGGCACTGCGCGACGAGCGGGATGCGCGCGCGCTGCAGTTCGCCACCTTCGCCGGCCACGACGTGGTTGGCGGCTTCCGCATCGAGGTTGGCGCGCCGGACAGTCTGAGGTTCGGCGCCGATTGGCACTGCGGCGATTTTCTCGATGCCGTTCCCGTCAAGATCGGCCTGGTGTCCTGGCTGGTGGCCGATCCGCACCTGCGCGATACGACCGTCCTCTCCCACATGGCGCGGGAGAGCGTCGGTCTTGCCGGCGACCTCGAACTTGACCACGTGTTCTTCGAATGCTGCCCGGCCCATTGGCCGCTGTTCCACCTGGCCGGCCTCAAGCGCAAGGGCGGAGCGTTGCGGCACCGCATCACCGGGCTCAATTCGGCGGTCTTCCATCTCGACCGGTCCGACCGCCACGTGGCAGCGCTCGCAGCTCGCGAATTCGGCGCGCCGGTCGTGGTGAAGAGCGGCCGCGTGGTCGGGGAGGCGGGCGATAGGGCCGCGCATCTCGCGGTCCGGCGCCGGTCGGCGGGGCTGGTCAGCGGCGGCAATTGACCGATTTGCAAGACGGGGCGGTGCCGGGTCGCCACGCGACCGCGGCGCCGCGTTGACGTCAGATCGCCAGTTCGCCCTCGGCCAGCATGACCGCGTAGCCGCCGATGCGCTCGGCCTTCAGCATGCCGCCCTCGACCTCGATGGTCAGGTCGACGAGGCTCGGCCGCCCCATTTCGATACCCTGTTCGATGCGGAAGTGATGCAGTCCGTCGGTCGGCGCATCGAAGCTCAGGATGACGCCGGCGAAGGCCGCCGCCGCCGCGCCGGTCGCCGGATCTTCGGGGATGCCGGCTTCCGGCGCAAACATGCGGGCATGGAAGCGACTGTCGTGGTTGACGCATTCGCGCGTGTAGAGATAGGCGCCGACCCGGTCGCTGGTACCGAATGCGTGGTACCAATTCTCGACGGCGAGCTTGGTGCGCGCCATGGCATCGAGCCCGGCGACGGGGATGAAGATGAAGGGCGCGCCGCAGGTCCAGGCCGATGGCCGGTGGTTCTCGAAACCGATGTCGGCCGGCGACAGGCCCAGCGCATCGGCTACCGCACCGCGTTCTCCGAAGGTGGCCGACAGCGGTGCCGCCAGGCGGGGAACGCCGAATTCGGCATACGCCGCACCCGCCGGATCCAGCTTCACGCTGCAGCGCACCGGGCCGACATTCTCCTCGACGACGATCATCGCATCCATCGCCTTTTCCACCTCGCCGAAACGGCGCGAAGCCAGAATCGCGGCGGCACCGACCGTCGGGTGACCGGCAAAGTCGAGTTCGCGACCGGGGGTGAAGATCCTGAGTTTCGCCGTGTGGTTCGGCCGCGACGGGGTGAGGATGAACACGGTCTCCGGCAGGCCGAATTCGCGGGCGAGCTTCTGCATGGTTTCGCTCGATAGTCCGTCGGCCTCGAACACCACGGCGAGCGGATTGCCTGCGAGCGCGTGCCGGGTAAAGACGTCGAGAACGGCGTAGGGACGGGACATGAGCGGGTTTCCGGTTGATCCGACCGGCAGTCTTAGCCTCTCGCGGCCAGATAGGCGAGCAGGTCGTTGACGTAAGGCACAGAAGCCTGAGGCGCGAATCGCGTGTCATAGTCAATGAACCGTATGTCCTCGAGTTCCTGATGCGGATCCGCTGCCATGTGCGCCCTGATCTCGGGGCTCAGGTCGTCGGAGGTCTCGGGGACGTGCAGCAGCCGCACGAGCGCATGGGCGTTGGGGCTCGACGGGAACAGCAGCCAGCACGATTCGGGATCGAACCGATCGGCCGCGAGGCCCAGTTCCTCGGAGATCTCGCGATACATGTTGGCCTCGACGTCGAGGCGGGCGGTGCCGTTGCCGAGCGGCACGAGGTCGGAGGCATCGAACGACCCGGACGGAGGATAGTGGCGGCCGGCATTGGCGGTGTGGGCCGACATGCGGCCGACGAGCAGGCGTTGGTCGCGGCTGATGATGGCGCCGACCGGGAACAGGTGGAAATGGCGGCGCTCATTCGCCGGCAACGAGCGCCAGTGCAGGAAGGCGGCGAAATCCGTCAGCGCCCCCTCGGCGGAAAAGCCGCCGTCGTCGACCCGCCAGCCGTCGAACAGGAAGGCCGAGCCGTTCCACAACTTCGGATTGGCGGCAAGCACCCGCTGCCAATGGGCCTCGATCGCCGCGCGCTCTGCGGCGGGGAAACTGTGCGGCTCGGTGCGGATCATCAGATCGAGCGACTTGAGGATGATGGGTTCGGACATCTGCGGGCAGTCCCCGGGCGTGGCGCAATTGGGCCCTGGCGCAGTCCCCGGTCGGACGGGGTCATCCGATCGGCCGGAAAATGAGCCGGAGTCAACAGCTTGAACGGCTCCGTCCGAATTGCTCCACCCGGACAGGAACCGTCTCCGGGTACTTAAGGCGGTTTCGTCCGTTTCGCCACCACCCCGTTGCGTCCGTCCATGCGCGGAGCGCGGGACAGGGCGCCGGCGGAAATCCAGGCCGTCGGCCCGTCGGCGGCGGTTGCGTCGCGCAAGGTCGGACTTGATTTACATAACGCGTTATATAATATTCGCCAGCAGCCAGCAGCCAGCAGCCAGCAGCCAGCAGCCAGCAGCCAGCAGCCAGCAGCCAGCAGCCAGCAGCCAGCAGCCAGCAGCCAGCAGCCAGCAGCACGTCGGTTGGGCTGCAACGGGCAGCCAGAGGGAAGCGCATCCGATGGTCGACGATATCGTCCGCGACTTCGGCTATCTGACGCTCGGCAGCCGGCTGAAGCGGATTGGCGAACGGCTGCAGTCCGACGTGACAAAATTGTCGGCGCGGCTCGGGCTCGACGTGCAGGCCGGGCAATATCCGCTCGTCGCCGCGCTCCACCGCAACGGGCCGACCTCGGTCGGCATGCTGGCCCGGTTCGTCGGCGTGCGCCAGCCGGCGATCACGCGCGCAGTGCTGCAGCTCAAGGCCGCCGGACTGGTCACGGTGACGTCCGGGGCGGCGGACCAGCGGACGAAGGCGGTCGCGCTCACGCCGGCCGGGCACGATCTCGTCGTCCGTGCCGAGGTGGAGCTGTGGCCGGCGGTCGAGGCGGCGGTCAAGGCGCTGTGCGAGGGGCTCGACGGGCCGCTGCTCGCCCAACTTGGCAGCTTGGAAGACGCACTCGGCGATGCCCCGCTTGACGAACGGGCCGCTGCCCTCATCAACCCCTAGGAGACGTGATGATGCAACCGCTCGACCGGCCGATCTGGCCGGCATTGTCGACGCTGCAGCGGGCCCATTCCATCGGCACGGATCGGGCGCGCCGCTATCTGCCGGATATCGGCCCGTTGTCGGCCGCCGCCGACGACGGCCCGGACAGCCTTGCCGATCTCGGCGCAGTGCTCTCTGCGACCGGCGGGCTCGGCATGCTGCAGGTGGGCGCGGTGCCGTTGCCGCCCGGCGCCCAGGTGAAGCACTCCGCTCCGGCCGTGCAGATGGTGGCGGAGACGACCGGCAGGCTGGTCGAGCCGGGTGATCTCCTGCCGCTCGGCGCGGCCGACGCGGCCGAGATGCTGGCGCTCGCCGAACTGACGAAGCCCGGACCGTTCGGGTCGCGAACCTATGAGCTCGGGTCATTCTACGGCATCCGCATCGACGGTCGCCTGGCGGCGATGGCAGGCGAGCGCATGCGGTTTGTCGGACATACCGAAGCGAGCGGCGTCTGCACGCACCCCGATTTCCGCGGCCGCGGCTTTGCCGCAAGGCTGCTCAGCCGGGTGGTGCGGGACATCGTGGCGCGCGGCGACCGGGCGTTTCTGCATGCCTACGCCACCAACGCGACCGCCATCCGGCTTTATGAGCAGTTGGGATTTTCCATCCGGGCGGAGATGACGGCCGTCTGGCTCATCCCGGCGTGACGCTGGGATCGCCCGCGACAGGATGGGGGTCGGCCGCAAGGCTGCGGCTGGACACCTGCCGGCCGCGCACGGTTCCGGTCGGTCCGCGATTTCCGGCCCATGCCTGCAGGTTTTGCTTGCAATTTGCCGTGCCGTTTCGGACATCTGTGTCCGGGGTGGCGACGCCGCGGCGATGGCGTCCTGCAAGTCGTATCAGGACGTGGCGGCGGATTTCGGATGCAGAAAAGTCTAACGGGAGTTCCGCTCGGCCTGAGCGTCGATACCGGTGTGCTCTATCTTGTCGGGTTCATTCTGCTCCAAGGGCTGGCCTGGGTGCTGATCCCGGCGCTCACCTATGCCTCGCCGCCGCTCGATGTGGTCGAGAGCCTGATGTGGGGGCGCGAATGGCTGCTGACCTCGTACAAGCACCCGGCGCTGCCGTCCTGGGCGCTCGAGGTGGGGCGGCTGGCGACCGGTTCGGCGCTATGGTCGCCCTATGTCGTGTCGCAGGTCTTCATCGCCGCGACCTACCTCCTCGTCTATCGGCTGGGGCGCGAGCTGATGTCGCCGGGGGCGGCGCTTGCCGGCACGCTGCTGCTGGCTGGCCTGACCTACTTCACCTGGGTGGCGCCCGAGTTCAATCACAACATCGCGCAGATGCCGGTCTGGGCGGCGATCATGCTGGTGTTGTGGTGGGCGGTGGAAGGCAACAGGCTGTGGGCCTGGCTGCTGCTCGGCGTGCTGGCGGCAGCCGGATTCTATACCAAGTTTTCCGTCATCGTCGTGTTGGCCGCCTGCGGCCTGTGGATGCTCATCGATGCCAAGGCGCGGTCCCGCTGGCTGTCGCCGGGGCCGTGGCTGGCGATCGCCGTTACGCTGGTGCTGGTCGTGCCGCTCGTCCGCGCGCTGGCGGCGGTGCATTTCCTTCCCTTGACCTATCTCGCCGACCGGTCGGGTGATGCGACGCCGCGGCTGGCCGAATTCGTCACGGTGATTCTCGCCGATCATGCGCTCTTGATCGCCCTGGCATTTGCCGTGGGCATCCGGCCGTGGCGCCGCGGCAACGGGCCGAGGCCGGCGGTGCCGCAAGAGGCCCCCATC
>JARLIU010000109.1 GCA_031291595.1 Ancalomicrobiaceae bacterium
ATCCATCGTTGGGGTGTCGCGCTGCTATAGGATAGGTGAGGATCGGTGCGTTTGGGCTGCCCCGGCTTTCCATGGAACAGCTGAATCAGCGCTCTAGGCAAGCCGGCATTGTCGCCATGGGTGCGGCGCTCTATCGCCGCTCGACAGTCGTGGCCAGGACGTAACCGCCACCCCGCACGGTCTTGATCAGCACCGGGTTCTTTGGATCACCTTCGATCTTGCGACGTAGCCGTCCAACCTGGACGTCGATGGCCCGATCGAACGGCCCGCCAAAGCGGCCGCGGGTGATGTCGAGCAATTGGTCGCGCGTCAACACGATCTGCGGACGCTCCAGGAAGGCCAGCAGCAGCTCGTACTCGCCGCCGCTGAGGTCGACCAGGACGCCATCCGGTGCCGTGAGTTGCCGCCTCGACGTATCGAGGTTCCAGCCGGAGAAGTGCAAGAGGCGGCGGAGCGCTGTCGTTTGCGCGCCGGGAGATACGTCGCTCTCCTCGGGGGCGGCGCGGCGCAGCACCGCGCGGATCCGGGCCAGCAACTCGCGGGCGCTGAACGGCTTGGACAAATAATCGTCGGCGCCCATTTCAAGTCCGACGACACGGTCCGCCTCGCTATTGACCGCCGTGAGAAAAATGATCGGCGTCCGGCCGGCCATTCGCAGCTGCCGGCACAGCGCCAAGCCATCCTCGCCAGGCAACATGAGGTCGAGGACGACAAGATCAGCCGGGGCAGACTGCAACGCTGTCCACATCGAAGCCCCGTCCGCGACGGAGGTGACGCGGAAGCCGTGCGGCTCCAGAAACTGGCGCACCAGTTGGCAGATTTCGGCATCGTCGTCGACGATCACGATGTGAGGGTCGCCAGCCATGGCTCAAGCTTCTTCCTGCGCCCGACGCGGCAAGGTGACCGTCGCCCTCAGTCCAGCATCGGGCCGATTTTCGATGACGACGTCGCCGCCATGGGCACGGGCGATCGTGCGTGCCGTCGCCAGCCCGAGACCGATCCCGCCGGTGCGCTTGTTGCGCGAGCGCTCGAGGCGGAAGAATGGCTTGAACACGTTTTCCATTTCGCTTTGCGGGATCCCGGGGCCCTGGTCTTCGATGATCACGCAGAGCGCTCGCTCGTCGACCGAGGCTCGCACCTCGGCGCATCGACCATAGCGGATGGCGTTGTCGACGAGGTTGGCGAACAGCCGCTTGAGCGCCAGCGGCCGGCCCAAGAAGACCAACCGCCCGTCGAAGGCAAATTCGGCGCGATGACCGGCGTCGACGGCATCGTCGCTGACCGTGGTGAGGAGGGTGGAGAGGTCGACCAGCTGCGTGGCCTCGTCCATTGCCTCGTCCCGCGCAAAGGCAAGACTGGAATCGACCATTTGTGCCATTTCGTCGAGATCGGCCAATATCTTGCGCTGCGTTTCGGCGTCGATTGCCATCTGTTCGGCGCGCAACCGCACGCGCGTGATCGGGCCGCGCAAATCGTGCGAAATGGCGGCCAGCATGCGCAGACGGTCGTCGACGAAGCTGCGGATGCGTGTCTGCATCTGATTGAATGCACGTGCCGCCACCCGCACTTCCTCCGGCCCGTCCTCGGCCAGCGGAGCTGCATTGACGTCCATGCCGAGCCGCTCGGCGGCATGTGCAAAATCCGACAGGGGTGCTGTAATCCAGCTGCTCGCCCACAATGAGAACACGACGATTGCTGCGGCCATGACCAGCGTCGAAGCGATCGAGCCGGCGGACAGCACGCCGCCGTGCATGCTCCATCCGCCGAGCGAAGAGATCGCGGTACTGGCGAGGTGGGATGCGGTCAAGCCAACCAGCAAAGTCAGAACCGTGCGCGACCGAATGGAATCGAGCAGTAGTTTCATGCCCGCCTCTACGATGTTCGAATTCGCCGTCTGATAGCAGTCGGCGACCGGAGATTCGAGCCACGAATCGTAACAGCGCCGCGCCGATCCGTTACAAATTCTTACACAGCGGACGTCTCCGGGTTACCGGCGCAGCCCATCCTTCCGGCCATCGACACCCAGCCCGAAGGGAAAGGCTACGAATGTTCGCTCCGCTTGCTCATGCTCCCGCATTTCGAAAGATCTGGCCGTTTGGCGTCGGCACGTTTGCCGCGACTATCCTGGCGACGACCGCGGCTCTCGCCGGACCGATGCAAAGTCATTCCATGGAGATGGACCATCCAACGACGTTCGCCTTTGGCGTCCCCGGCAAGGCAGCCGCCGTTGATCGCACGATTCCGATCAAGGCCCGCGACGTCAGCTTCGATGTCGAGAGCGTGAACGTGAAGGCGGGCGAGACCGTGCGCTTCGTCATCACCAACGAGGGCGCTGCCGATCACGAATTCACCTTGGGTGACGCCGCCACCCAGGCGGAGCATCGGCAGGAGATGCTCGACATGGCCGACATGGATGCGAGCCACGCGCACGACGGCGACGCCAACGCGGTGTTTCTCAAGAGCGGGGAGACCAAGGAGCTTGTGTGGGCGTTCACAAAGACTGGCCTGATCGAGTTCGCTTGCAATGTTCCGGGTCACTACGAGGCCGGGATGAAAGGCATCATCGCCGTGCAGTGACACGGCGAAATGGGCCAGGGAGCCGGCAGCGGCCCTCTGGCCAGTCGAGACGAACGCATTCGAAGGAGCCTCGCCATGTCGTTCGATTCGCTCATCAATAGTGCCATCTTCGCGGCAGCGCTGCTGGTGATGCTGCGGTTCGGCTGGGGCCGCCACATGCGGGCTCATGCCCAAGACCATGCACAAGCCAGAGCGGGCGGTCCGCCGGTCGCCGCGACCGAAGACATCGATCCGGTGTGCGGCATGGTCGTCAACCGGTCCTCCGCCGTGACGGCGACTTTCGGCGGCAAGACCTCCCATTTCTGCTCGGACTCCTGCCGCCAGAGATTCGAGGCGTCTCCCCAGACATACGCCGCCAAGGCCTTCGCTGCGCCGCACCCGGCCGGTCCCCGCCACGGCTGCTGCTGATCGATCCGGGATTGGATTTGGCGCCGGACCCCGCACCAAACGATCAACCTTCAAGCGTGGAGAAACATAGATGCAAACCTCTTCCCATCCCAAGCCGCAGACGACGCGCCGCCGCCGCTGGTTGGTCAGCGCGCTTGCCGCGACCGCCGTCGGTGGGCTGGTGGCTGTCGGATTCGGCGCGTTGGCGCAACAGCCCGCGTCGGCCGGGCCGGCCATTCCCGCAGCCGCCAACTTCACGTCATGGGCCGACAACGGCAAGGACGGCGAGCGCGTTCTGCAACTCGTCAGAGGCGACGTGCCGGTGGTCGGAGCCTTCGTGTCCGGCGTCGTCAAAACCGATACGAACTGCGATCCCGACGCTGAGGGCATCAGTCATTGCCATAACGTCATCGGGTTGGATAATGGCGGCGAAATCGAAGTCATCGATAACCACGCGATGATGAGCTACGCGTGCCTCGCACCGGACCAGAAAGTGTCGCTGGCGAAAGTCGACGCGAATTGGATCACTGCGAAAGACGCCGAGTAGCCCCCGATCTTACCGGAGACTATGCCGAGGGGGCCATGCCGGTGCCGGCGGCAAATATCAGCCTGCCGGCATCGTGCTTCGTGGCGCGTACCGCATCAATGCCGATGCGACCGGCAAGCATTTGCCACTGCTGCGGGCGATCAACAACAATCGGCCGCCGCCCCGCTCACCAGACAGCGAGCGTTCCCTTCATGCTTGCTTCGTAATGTCCGGGAACATCGCAGGCAAATTCGATCGCTCCCGCCTGAGCAAAGCGCCAGGTCGTCGCGGCGTCCGGGTTGTGCCCTTCGAGCTTCGGTGTGCACGTTGGCGCGACCGGCTTCGCCGTGCCGGGCTTCGTCGGATTGGCCGCACTCGCCTTCTTGATCTCGGCGTCGGCTTTGGCGGCGAGGTCGCGCAACCTCGCCAGCGTCGACGCGTCCTTGGGCCCAAACAGTCGGTCGCCGTCGGCAAGGCCGGCCGCGAGCTTCTCCTTGCAATCAGCCCATCGAGACGCGTCGCAGGCCTGCGTTCCGGCCAGCAGTAACTGCATGCGGCGCTTGCGTTCGGCCTGGTTCTGCGTATCTGCGGCCTGCTTGCGCGTGGCTTCGTCGGCTGCCTTCTTCTCCGCCGCCTCGGCCTGAGCGGCGAGCGCCCGCGCCTTGTCGACGAGCCTGCCGTCCTCCGGCTTGAACACGGTCTCGCCGCCCGTCAGCCCCTTGGCGATCGCTGCGCGGCAGTCCGCCCACTTCTGTGCCTGACAGGCTTGAACGCCGGCGAGCAGCTGGCCGAGGCGGGCCTTGTGATCGGCATCGGCCGGGTCTTCTGCCTTGAGCGCGGCCCTGGCCGCCTCGAGTTTGCCCCTCAGTCCGGCGAGCACCGAGGCCTTGGGGTTGATCGCCTCGATGGCCTTCAGCTTGTCGACTGCCAGCTGCAAACCTGCCGCAGTCGGCGGTGCAAGTGACCGGTCCGCCTCGCCGGCGAGCGCGCGGATGCGATCGCGGCCGTCGCACAAGGCCCGAGCGTAGGCAACGTCGGGCTGGATGGCACGTGCCACCTCGCCTGCCTGACAGGCGGCATCGACGTCGCCGGCCGCCCAGGCGGCCTCGCTGCGCACCTTGGCCGCTTCGAGTTCCTTTTCCTTCTGCCGTCCGTCGCGCACGGCTGCGTCCAACACGGTGACGGCAATCGACACCGAGCCGCGCCCGAGTTCGATGCCGCGGCTAGCCATGGCGGCACCCCGCATTCAAACGGAAGTCGCATCAACGCCCGGCGCCTTTGTCGCGCGCCCCGCAAGCCCGTCACCGCAACGCGCGGCCCCAGATCATGAAGATGCCGCTACCGCGCGTCGCGTCCTCCGTACTCCACGTCGCCGGGTCTGAATCGATCACGGTGTAGCGGCCCGGCCTCAGGAAGATTGCCGGCCTGACCCACCAGTAGGCATAGGGAACATTGCCCTGTCCGACGGCCCCCGCCGCCTGCCACGGCCCGTAGACGGTGCCGTCGGCATGACGAAGCGCGATCGTTCCGGGATACTTCTGCGCGCCATAGTGGTAGGTCGCGATCTGATCGAGTCGCACCGCGTGCTGGAGGGTAAAGCCGACGTGTCGCGTCGCGCCGGGGCGGGTCGCTCCGTCGGCGCCGTTCTTCACGATGAGCGGGCTGTTTGGCGCGGCAAGCTGCTGCATTCCATCGTCGTCCGCCGGCGGATGCCAGCCGCTCTGCGGGATCGGCTGAAGCGGCGGATCGATCTGAACGCGCTGTTTGGGCATCGGCGCCGGCGGTTGAGTCATCGGGCTTGGCGGCTGTGGCTGAGCGAACCGATCGGCAGTCTTCGGCTGGGCCGGTGAGGGAGCCGGCGTGGTCAGCTGCGGGGGTGGCTGACCCTGCGGGACCGCTGGAAGCTGCAGCGACATCGGCGGCTGGGCCTGCTCCGGCTGATCGCCGGTTTTGGCGAGCGCCGCATTGAGGGCCTTCTCGAGATCGGCAGCATCGGTGTCGTCCGCAGGGGCGGATGGGGCAGCTTCCGTCTGCGGCAGCACCGGCGTCACGGCCGGCGTTTCCGGGATCGAGTCCTCCAGACCTTCGATCGGCGCCGTGTCCGGATCGCGCTCCGGCGTCGCCGGCTTGACCGCGACGAACAGCGCCTTCGGCACGTGGTACTTGGCGATCCAGTCCACCCAGGCGACATCGGTCGGACCGAGGGCATAGTCGATCGTCTGCCAAGCCCCACCGCGGCGCTGCAGCAGCGCCAGCACCATGCTGCTCATCATGTCGTTGGCGATGGCATCGGCGAACTTGGTCGTCGACCAGTCGAGCGGCGACGCACCGCGCGTCGGAATCGCCGAGACGTAGGCCCAGGCGCCCTCGATGTCGATGCGCGACACGCGGAACGCGATCGGCGAGCCAAGGTCGACTTCGACGCGCTGCCGGAGCGTCGTCAGCAGAGCGCCCCGCTCGGGCGATCCGACCGGAGGTTCTGTCGCCCCGACCGGCGACGAGGCGAGCATCGCGGCGTTGAGGAGCAGTGGGATCAGTAGGTGACCGGGTAGATGCATCGTGAGCCTCCCAATCGATGGCCCGACGGCACGTCCGCCTTGGCCAATCTGCCCAAGCGTCATCGACATCAGGCCTTTCAACCGTCACTCGCTGTCCGGCCGGTCGTCGGACGTGAGCTCCGCCTCGTCATCGGCAAGGCCGCTGCCGAACCAGCCGAGGATGAGACCGATGATGAGGACGACGAGAACGGTTGTGCAGACGGCCGTGATCAGCAACGGCCCCCACTGGTCGGAGCGTGAATAGCTGATGTCGAGTGCCCCACGCATCAGGATCTCGAACCACATCCAGCCGAGCCCGCCGATGGCGACCAGACCGAGGTGCGGCACCAGCCACAGCGCGGCAAGCGCAAAGCACAGGGTGAGGATGGGGGCGAACAGGTCGAGTTCGTAGGGATACGGCAAGGCGAAGAACGGCAGGCACGTGATGACCGTGACGACCGTGCGGACCAGAAGGCCGGGCAGCGGATTGCGCCGGGCTCGCGTCTGTCTCCTGCCCTCCGCCAGTTCCGCCGCCACGCGCGCCGCGACGGTGGCATAGAGCCTTGGCGGACAGAACACGATCATCACCGTCCGCCAGGAATTCCTCAGCGAGATCGCCGAGCGCGACGGGTGGTATCGCGCCGAGACCAGCCCCGACCACGCGGCGGACCGATCGGCCTGCGACTGCGCCAACAGCCCGGCTCCGGTCACGCCGGGACGGCCGGAGACCACCCCGAGGACGATCGCCGCCTTGGCCGCCGCGCGGGTGCGACGGTCGATCGAATGCCGTTCGACGCCGCGCGCGTCGACGACGAAACGCATCGACAGGCGGTTCCCCATGGTGACGGCGGCGACGACGAGGCCGAGCCCCACGACGACGGCAACGGCAATGCCGGTCAACGCCCACATCGGGCCAATCGCAGCGGGATCGCCGGTGACGACCATCAGAAAGCTGAGCAGCGAGCCCATCAGCAGGGCGGAGAGGCCCGTCGCCTTGAGGTAGCCGGACCACAACAGCGGTTCGGTCACCAGTCCGACGTCGATCGTCCAGTCGAGTGGGGGCTGCGCCAACGGCGGTGGCTGGGCAAACGGTGGCGGCCGGGCAACGAATGGAGGAGGTGAAAAAGGCGGAGGCAGAACGACGTGTGGTTGGGACATGTGGCACCTCCCCCGCAACGGGTTGCGATGCACCAAATCCGGCCGACCAGGGGCGCAAAACGGTTCTTGAAATGCCGAACCGCTGCCGAGCGATCGCGGATGTCAGGTTTTTGTAATCCTTTTTCCCGGACGCGGCGACTACGCACAGATGCGGACAAGTATCCGCGCCGTCAGCAGGGTTCGGCCTTTCCAGCTACGAAGGTCAAGCGCCAGGTACGACGTGGGGCGGCAACGAGTCGATCCGAGAACCGTCGCCACGTCGCGGCCAAAGCGAAGATCCCCATCGTCCTCGACGCCATTCGCGGCGGGCTCAGACGACAGGCCGCGGCGTTCGTCGCGCACGACAACCGGCGATCCAACGGAAAGCCGCGACGAGTTCGCCCCGGCTGAGGTCCATCGCGACCGGCCGACAGCCATGCAGATTGTGATCGATTGGCATTACACCGCACCTTGACAATGTTCAGACCATGTCGAATATTGTCAAAACATCGTTGGTGCAAGGGTCTGAAGACGGCTGCTCGCGATGGATCCCCGTGCAGGGAGGACTGCACGTGGATGGCTTGTCGAACGTGGAGGACCTGAGACCGCCTGTTGCCGCGGAAAAGGTTGTTTCCTGCAAAATCCAAACCCTCAGCCGCATCTTGCGCGTCGCAGGATCGGTCCGCCGACGGCATTGTCAAGGTGCAATGCCGCAAGCAAGGATCGTCCTGCACCGATACGTGCAAGCGGTGTGCGTGAGTGGGCCCTAGTGGTCCGACTCCGACATTTGCGCCCCACTTGCCGCATGTGCTTGAGCAAATGTCGGAGTCAAAGGACCACTAGCAACTTATTGACTCTAGTGGAGCTTTGAATTTGACATTTGAGTGAGGCCGCGCAGATCGGTGGGACTCAAATGTCAAATGCGCTCCACTAGAGCGTGGGCACACCTGGCGCCTGTTGGCGTCACTTTGCTCAAAAAATCCAGACGGCCGTCCGGCGACCGAACGGATATCCGGTGGACATGGTCCGCGCGGATCCGGGCGGGTGCGTGCGACCATCGCCCTTCATCGATGCCTCTTCGGCACATGCGGGAAGAGGCCGACGCTGCCACCGTTTTATGAGGCGTGACCCGAGCCATGACTGAATCACACGAAATCGACCTTACATTCTCTCTCGCTGGCAAAATCGCCTTGGTGACGGGCGGAGCTTCCGGCATCGGCAGCGCCATCGCCTCGGCCTTTGCCAAGAAGGGCGCGACGGTCGGCGTCATCGACATCAACGCGGCCGCTGCGGCTGACAAGGCGCGCGAACTCGGCAACGGCGCCAAATCCTTCGTCTGCGACGTTTCCAGCGCGACGTCCGTGACCGCGGTCGTCGCCGCTGCCGAGGCGGCCTTCGGTCGCATCGACATCGTCGTGAACAGTGCCGGCGTCGTCTTTCTGGCCCCGGCCGAAGAGCTGACGGTAGACGCCTGGGACAAGACCATGGCGATCAACCTCGGCGGCACCTTCCTCATGTCGCAGGCCGTCGGGCGGGTCATGATCCGTCAGGGGCATCGCGGCAGGATCATCAACCTGGCCTCGCAGGCCGGCTCGGTCGCCATCGACCAGCACGTCGCCTATTGCGCCGCGAAGTTCGGCGTCATCGGCCTGTCGAAGGTGCTCGCGGCCGAGTGGGGCCAGCATGGCATCACCGTCAATACCATCTCGCCGACCGTGGTTCTGACCGAACTCGGCAAGAAGGCATGGGACGGCCCGCGCGGCGAAGCGCTGAAAGCGCGAATCCCGGTTGGGCGCTTTGCTCTTCCTGAAGAAATTGCGGCGGCGGCGGTCTTTCTGGCTTCCAGCGCCGCCGACATGGTCAACGGCGCCGATCTGCTCGTCGACGGCGGCTACACCATCATCTGAGCGTGAGGAAGTCCCATATCATGCAGCGCTTCATCAATGATCCCGACGAAGTCGTCGAGGATACCGTCAAAGGCTTCGTCAAAGCGCACGCCGATCTCGTCAGGCGGGCGGAAAACCCGCGTGTGATCGTGGCGCGGCAGGCCCCGGTCAAGGGAAAAGTCGGCGTGATCACCGGTGGCGGCTCCGGCCACGAGCCGGCGTTCATCGGCTACACCGGTGTCAACATGCTCGATGCGGTCGCGGTCGGCGAGTTGTTTTCGTCGCCGACGGCCAAGAGCTTCCTCGATGCCGCGCGCGAGGCGAACGGCGGTCGCGGCGTCGTCTGCCTCTACGGCAACTACGCCGGCGACAACATGAACGTCAAAATGGCGATCAAGCTTGCGGCGAAGGAAGGCATCGAGATCGCCACCGTCGTTGCCAATGACGACGTCTGCTCGGCGGGACCGCTCGAGCGCGCCAAGCGGCGCGGGGTTGCCGGCGAAATCTTCATGTGGAAATGCGGGGCCGCCAAGGCCGCCCAGGGCGCCAGCCTGGAGGAGGTGAGGGCGACCGCACAGAAGGCGATCGACAATTGCCGCTCGGTCGGTGTCGGGCTCGGCCCGTGCACCCTGCCGGCGGTCGGCCACCCCAATTTCGTCATCGAGCCGGGCACGATGGAAGTCGGCATCGGCCATCACGGCGAGCCGGGCGTGCGCGTCGAGCCGCTCAAGTCGGCCAAAGAGATCGCCGCCGACATGGCAGCCACGGTCCTCGACGATCACGCTCTGCCGCCGGGAACCGAAGTGGCCGTGCTGCTGTCCGGTCTGGGGGCGACGCCGCTCGACGAGCTCTACATTCTCAACGACACGATGGCGGAAGCGATCGAGGCGCGCGGGCTCAAGATCTACCGAACCTATGTCGGCAACTATTTCACCTCGCTGGAAATGGTGGGGGCGACGCTGACCGTGTTGGCGCTCGACGACGAGTTGAAGCAGCTTCTCGACGTGGAAGTCCATTGTCCGGCGATGCGATAGTGGGGGACGGTCGGATGCAGCAACTCGTCAACGCGGCGTCGGGCGAGATCGTCCTCGCCCTGGCGCAGATCGTGATCGAAAACCGCGCCTATCTCAGCGAAATCGACGGCAAGATCGGCGACGGCGATCATGGCGTCAACATGGCCAAGGGCTTTGGTCTCGCCGCCGATCGTATCAAGGGTCACACGCTGACATTGGCCGAAGCCTTCGATACGCTCGGAACGGTGCTGATGACGGAAATCGGCGGCTCGATGGGTCCGCTCTACGGCGTCATGTTCACCAATTTCGCCGAGGTGATCGACAAGGCCGAAGCCATCGATGCGTCCGCCTTCGGCGCCATGCTGCGCAAAGGCATCGAGGGCATCCAGTCGATCGGATCCGCCGAGGTCGGGGATAAGACGCTGCTCGACACGCTGGTGCCGGCAGTCGACGCCTTCGAGGCAGCCTGCGCAGCGCGGCGACCGTTTTCCGAGGCGCTCGATCAGCTCTGCGCGGCGGCCGAGGCCGGCCGCGACAGCACCAAGGACATGGTCGCCAAGATCGGCCGGGCCAGTCGGCTCGGCGAGCGCTCGCGTGGCGTGCTCGACGCCGGCGCCACGTCGTGTGCCCTGATCCTCACCACTCTCGCGCATAACGTGCAAAGGCGGTTGCAGTGAGGGCGAAGAGGGAGCTGTGCCGGGGTCTGCCGGGTAACGACCGTACGGCCGGCGTGGATCCGATAGATGAAACGCTTCGAGATCGGGTAGATCGGCAAGAGACTGGAGGAAGGACGCGATGAAGATTGCAGTGGCAGGCGACAGCGCTGGCGAGGGACTTGCCCACGTACTCGCTGAATACCTCGCAGCCCGCTTTGACGTCTCGGAGGTCTCTCACCCCGAGTCCGGCCGGGATCCGTTCTATGCCAATATCGCCGACCGAGTGGCGTCGGCGGTGATGCAGGGAACCTATGACCGGGCGATTCTGGTCTGCGGCACCGGCATCGGCATGAGCATCGGTGCCAACAAGGTCCGCGGCATCCGGGCGGCGCTGACGCACGACACCTACTCGGCCCAACGGGCGGCCCTATCCAACAATGCCCCGATCATCACCATGGGCGCCCGGGTCATCGGGCCGGAACTGGCCAAGGCGATCGCCGACGCTTTTCTGGCTTGCACGTTCGATCCGCACGGCCCCTCGGCGGGCAACGTCCAAGCCATCGACGAGGTCGACGCGAAATACGCTCGGTCCTGACTGGCGGACCGGGTGGAATTGCTGTCGGCAACCGTGTCGTCGGACGCCGGCCCCAGCGCCTGGACGAGGATTGCGCCGCCGGGCGCCGTCCTCGCGGGCGGACGATATGAACTGCGTCGCGGATCGCGGGCGAGGACGGAGCGCCGGAGGCAAGCTGCATAGGCCAATCGCGTCTTGAACATAGTTGCACGGGAAAATGTGACATGCACATATGATCACGGCGAGTGGCGGGCGGACTGAGAGTCCGCGCGCCAAAGCGGTCGTATGATCGGGAAAGCTCGGTCGAAATTGCGGTAGAGTCTGCCCGTTTCGGCTGAACTCGCCCGTATATACGTGCAACCGCGGTACTCCAGGGCTGAATTTGGCTTGCACATTTGCGTTGACACTGGATCATATTTTCAATAGCGTCGCGTCATCAATACCGCGAATGTGCGCCAGTAAGAGGCAAGCCCCCTGAGGGCATGGCGGGAGGAAATGCATGTCGAGCGTTGAGGGAGCGCAGTCGCAGAGCGGCTGGCTGCTGGAGGTCTTTGGTCTCCAGAAGTCCTTTGGTGGCGTGGCCGCGCTGACCGACGGTCGGTTCCGTCTGAAGTCTGGGTCGGTTCACGCCTTATGCGGCGGAAACGGCGCCGGCAAGTCGACTTTTCTCAAGATCGTCATGGGGATCTATCAACGGGACGCCGGAACCGTCCGTATCCGCGGACACGATGTTTCGTTCACCGAACCGGCAGGCGCGCTCGCCGCCGGGATCTCGATCATCGAACAGGAACTCAGTCCGATTCCCGGCATGACGATCGCCGAGAACATTTTTCTCGGCCGCGAGCCGGTCAACCGGTTCGGCTGGGTCGACTTCGCCGCCATGAACCGGTCGGCAAAGCTGCTGCTCGATGAACTCGGCTTCGACATCCAGGTCTCGACCGAGATGCACGAGTTGACGGTCGCTCAGATCCAGCTGGTCGAAATCGCCAAGGCGCTGAGCCGCGATGCCGATATCCTGATCATGGACGAGCCGACGTCGGCCGTCGGAGAGAAGGAGGCGGAGCACCTGTTCGCCGTCATCCGTCGGCTGAAGGCGCGGGGCAAAGGCATCATCTACGTCAGCCACCGTCTCACCGAAGTCTTCGACATTGCCGACACGTACACGGTGCTGCGCGATGGCCGGTTCGTCGCGGAGGGTGCGATCGCCGACATCGACCGCAATACGCTCATCCGCCACATCGTCGGACGCGAACTGACGGACGAGTTCGTCAAGGCGAATACGCCGCAGCCCCGGACGGTGTTGCGGCTCACCAATCTGTCGCGGCCGGGCAAACTCGCCAACATCGAGTTCGATCTGCGGGCGGGGGAAATTCTCGGCATCTACGGACTGATGGGGGCAGGGCGGACGGAGATCCTCGAGTGTCTGTTCGGTCTCGATACCGATTGGACCGGCACCGTGGAAATCAACGGCAAAGTCGTGAAGATCGGCTCGGTCCGCGACGCGATGAAGGCGCAGCTGGCGCTGGTGACCGAAGACCGCAAACGCAGCGGCCTGATCATGGGAGCCTCGGTGCTGCAGAATCTGTCGCTGGCCATCCTGCCGCGGCTGACGTGGCTGCTGAACATCGTCAACCGAAAGGTCGAAGGGCGGCTTGCGCTCGAAGCCATCGCCCGATTCCGGATCAAGGCCGCAACCGAACATATGTCCGTGTCCACGCTCTCAGGCGGCAACCAGCAGAAAGTCGTGATGGGAAAATGGCATCTGACGTTGCCGAGCGTGTTGTTGCTGGATGAGCCGACCCGCGGCGTCGACGTCGGAGCCAAGCGCGAGATCTACGCGCTGATGTCCGAATTCGCCCAGGAGGGCGGGGCGATCGTAATGGTCTCGTCGGAGGCCGAAGAGGTGCTCGGCATGTCCGACCGGATCATCGTGATCCGGAATGGGCGCATGGCGGGACAGCTCGACCGGGACGACGCCACCCAGGCCGCCCTTCTCAATCTCGCCACCTGAATGTTCGTCCAAACTCGAATGGATACTAGCCCCATGGTCAACGTCGATCAAAGCGAGGACTCCGCCCCCACCGGCATCGTCCGGCAGAACACTGCGATTTGGCGGGTTATTCTCAAGAAATACGGGATCATCACCGCGTTCATCGTGCTCTGCGCGGTCCTCAGCGTCATGTCGCCGTATTTTCTGACAACGCAGAATATCCTGAACGTCCTGCGGCAGTCGTCGATCAACGGGATCCTGGCGATTGGCGTGAGTTTCGTCATCCTGACGGGCGGCATCGACCTGTCGGTCGGCTCGGTGGTCGCGCTCGCCGGCATCATCGGCGCAAGCTTCGCCACCACCTCGCCGGTGGCGGGCATCGCAGGGGCGCCTTATCCCGCCGTGTTGGCGATCCTGGTCGGGCTGGTGGTCGGTCTCTGCGTTGGCACCGTGTCCGGCACCGTGGTGGCCCGCTTCAAGGTGCCATCCTTCGTCGTCACGCTCGGCATGCTGTCGTCGGTACGCGGTCTGACCATGCTCTACACCGACGGCAAGCCGGTCCCGAGCCTCACGCCGTCCTTCCGCTGGATGGGAACCAGTACGGTGCTGGGCATTCCCGTCCCGATCTTCATCCTGCTGTTCGTGTTCGCCATATCCTGGTGGGTGCTGACCAAGACACGCTACGGACGCTACATCTACGCGGTTGGCGGCAACCCGCGGGCCGCCTCGACCTCCGGCATCAATGTGCGCTCCATCCGGCGGTCGGTCTACATGATCTCGGGCGTCACCGCCGGGCTTGCGGGGCTGCTGCTGTCCGCCCGCACCGGTTCCGGTCTCACGCAAGCCGGCATTTCCTACGAACTCGACGCCATCGCAGCGGTGGTCATCGGTGGGACCAGCCTGTCGGGCGGTGTCGGCTCGGTGACCGGAACGCTCGTCGGGACGCTTATTATCGCCGTGATGAACAATGGCCTCGATCTTCTGGGGGTAGATTCGAACTACCAGCAGTTCATCAAGGGGCTGATGATCGTATTTGCGGTGTTGATCGATACTTCGCGCCAGAAAGAGGCCGAGTAACGGGCATCGGGGCCCGCGTCATCCTCGACGGAACATCCACAACGGAGGAAATTAGGGATGAAATTGTTAAAGATGGGCGTGGCTTGCGCCGTGGCTCTAACCGCTTTGACATCGGTCGCCGAAGCCAAGCAGCTCAAGATCGGCGTGACGCTGTACGGTCTCAAGGCGGAGTTCATGCAGCTGTGGGCGGCGGCGGTCAAGACGAGCCCGGCGGTGAAGAACGGCATGGTGGAAGTCACCGTGTTCGACGGGCGTTATGATCCGCTGGTGCAGCAGGAACAATTCGCGACGATGATCAGCCAGAAGTTCGACGCGATCATCTTCGCGCCGATCGACGCCGATGCCGGCGCCACGGCGGTCCAGATGGCTCATGACGCCGGCATTCCGGTGGTGGGCACCAACACCCGCGCCAACAGCAAACTGCTGGCGTCCTATGTCGGCTCGGACGACGTTCTGTCGGGCTACCTCGAGGCCAAGGCCGTTCTGACCAAGATCGGCTGCAAGGGCAACGTCGTGATCATCGATGGCCCGATCGGCATCTCGGCACAGATCCAGCGCAGCGAAGGCAACAAGAAGGCCCTCGCCGAATGCCCCAACGTGAAGATCCTTGAAGAGAAGACCGCCAACTGGTCGCGGGCGGAAGCCCAGGCTCTGATGGAGAACTGGCTTACCCGCTATCCGAAGCAGATCGACGGCGTGATCGGCCAGAACGACGAAATGGCTCTCGGCGCCATCGAAGCGATCAAGAGCCAGGGACTGAAGGTCTCCGACTTCGTCATCGCCGGTATCGACGGCATCACCGATGCGCTCCTCGCCGTCAAGGCAGGCGAAATGACGTCCATCCTGCAGGATGCACGCGCTCAGGCCATGGGATCGCTCGACGTTGCCGCCAAGCTGGCCGATCCCAGCTACAAGCCGCAGGCCGACATCTGGGCCCAGTACCCGGAAATGCCGTTCAGCGACGGCAAGCTGCAGAACTATAGCGTTCCGTGGACCCCGGTGACTGCCGACAACGTCGACCGTCTGCTGGCATTCCGCAGCAAGTGAAACAAGAGGGGCGAGGGGATGTCATCCCCTCGCTTCCCGCCCGCTCCATTCGGATGGGCAGCGCGGCGGACGTGGAGACGACTTGGGGGAGTTTACGATGATCGTGGTGTTCGGATCGGTTGCGCTGGATCTCGTGACCAATATCGCGCGGATCCCAAAGCCGGGCGAAAGCCTTCAGGCCCCCGACTACAAGCTTGTGCCGGGTTCCAAGGGCGGCAATCAGGCGGTGGCGGCTGCGCGGTCCGGGGCGCACGTGATCCACGTGGCGACCGTCGGGAACGATGTCCATGCCGATCTTGCGACGGCTACTCTCAGGTCGGAAGGCGTCGACCTCACCCATCTCGCACGCTCCGACAAGGCCACGGCCCTCTGCCTGGTCACGGTCGCGCATGACGGGGAAAACACCGTCGTCGTCGCTGCCGGTGCCAATCTCGACACGACGATCGGTCAGCTGGAGAAGGTCGCTTTCGGCGCCGGCGACACGTTGGTCTTGCAGATGGAGGTGCCGCTTGCCGACAATTTCGCGGCCGTCAGCCTCGCCCGCGCCAGAGGAGCCAGGACCATCCTGAACGCCGCGCCGGCCGCCCCGGTTCCGGCGGCGACGCTGGCCGATCTCGATGTGCTGATCGTCAACGAACACGAAGCCTGTATCGTTGCGGCCGCGCTGGGGCTGCCGGCCGAGACGCCGGAGGACGCGGGCCTGGCGATCCACCGGGCCTACGGATGCAGCACTCTGGTGACGCTGGGAGCGAAGGGCGTGCTGGCATTCCACAAAATGCAGGCGTTCGCGGTGGCGGCTCCCAAGGTCGCCGTCGTCGATACGACCTCGGCCGGCGACAGCTTTGCCGGAGCCTTCGCCGCCGCCGTCGATGCCGACGAGAGTTTCGAGACAGCGCTCAGGCGCGGCGTTGCGGCCGGCTCGCTCGCCTGCACCTCGGCCGGCGCCCAGCCGTCGATTCCCTATCTCGATGCCGTCAAAGCGACGGCCGCCGGTCTGTCGTTGACTGTAGCTGAATGTCCGAGTCACACCTAACGTCACTCGAATGAGACTCAACAGTCCGACGGATCAAACATGCCGATTGCTGCCCCCGAGATCGACGAGATGACGGAAATTGCCGCCCTCTATTACCTTCAGGAGATCACGCAGGAAGAACTCGCGCTTCGCTATGCCACGTCGCGGTCTCGGATCAGCCGTGTGCTGAGGCGTGCGCGGGAACTCGGCATTGTCGAGATTCAGGTTCGCGCCAATCCCAACCTCGCCTGGCAGTTCGAGGACGAGTTTCGGCGCCGTTTCGGTCTGTCGAAGCTGCTGGCGGCGGTCGATCAACCCGACGACGACGCCCAGCGGCTGGCCGTCGGTTCATTGGTGGCGAACTATCTCGATCAGATCTTGAGCGACGGCATGACGGTCGCGGTCGGAATGGGCCGCAATGTCTCCTCGATCACCGAGGCGACATTGACGCCGCGCCCCAGAACCGTGGTGTTCGCCACGGCGATCGGCGGATCGATCCATGGCGGCGAGATCATCAATCCGGATCATATCGCGCGCCGGCTCGCCGCCAAATTCGGCGGCCGCAGCGAGACGCTTTATGCGCCCGCGGTCGTGGCGACACGTGAGCTGAAGGATGCGCTGCTCGCCAACGAAACCGTCAAGAAGACGCTTGATCTGGCGCGCCGCGCTCACGTCGCCTTGATCGGTTTGGGCGATCTGTCCGAGGACAGCAATCTCATCCGCATGGGCTTGTTCACCCCCCAGGAGGTCACGCTGGCGCGTGTATCCGGAACCGTCGGCGACGTCATGGGGCATGATTTTATCAGGATCGACGGGCAGAGCGCAGGCGGACTGCTCGAGGAGCGTGTTGTCGGCCTGACAATGCAGGAGCTTCGCCCCATTCCCAACGTCATCGCCATCGCGTCGGAAGCAACCAAGTCGGCAGTCATTCTGGGCGCACTCAAGACCGGGACCATCAACACCTTGGCGACAAGTCTCGCCAATGCCGCGGCGGTTTTGGCGCTCGACGATTCGATCCGGGCCAACACCTAGTGGAGCGAATTCGACTTTTGAGTCCCAGCGCGGGGAGCGACGAACTCAAACGCCGAAATAGAAGCTCCGCTAAAGTCAATGAGTTGCCAGTGACCCTGCAACTCCGCATGTGCGCGAGCACGTGCGGCAAGTGGGACGCAATTGTCGGAGTGGCACCGCTGGATCGCGATGAGTCTGGGCCTGTTCGGGTCAAGCCTGATGCACGCGATCGGCATCAAAGAGTTGGAGCGGGATTTGGGGCGAAAGCCGCACGCTTTGCGCCTACCCGCTCCGGGACATCGAATGGGTAGCGCATGCGGCTTCGGTCAGCACATTCGGGCTAACCAACTGACCTTCCTGGTAGACTGGCGCGAGCCCGGTCGCTGGGCGTGACCCTCGGGTGACAATCAAGGTGCCAAGCGGACCAACTGCCCTGCAAGGGAACGGTGCCGATGCACCGAAAGAGGCAACATGGCTGAACAAGATATATCTCTTGATCTTTCGGCGCCGGCTCCCACCCTGCGTTCGGTCCCGGCAAGTGCCTGCAGGGAGCATGTCGCGTCGCTGCAGGGGGGAGAATCGCCGTTTTGGGATCTGGAAAGCCGGAGTGTTTGGCTCGTCGACATGTATGCGCCGGCACTGCTGCGCGTCACGCCGCAATCCGGAGCCATCCGAACCTGGCCGATGCCTTGCGTCATCGGCAGTTTCGCGCTCTGCGATGACGGCGGCGTACTGGTGGCCTTGCGCGACGGCGTCTACCGGATGAACCTCGAGCGGGAAGCCTTGACGCTGGTCGCGCGGCCGGACCCGGATCGTATCGACAACAGGCTGAACGACGGCAAGGCCAGCCCCGAGGGTCGATTCTGGGTCGGAAGCATGAACGAATCGACGCCGCGCCGGCCCGAAGCGGCGCTGTATCGCGTCGATCTGGACGGCCGGTGTACGCGTGTGCTCGACGGGCTCTATACGTCGAACGGTCTGGCCTGGTCGCCGGATGGCCGCAAGATGTATCATTCCGACAGCCGCGGGAGGATCCTGCGCGTCTTCGATTATGATCCAGCGTCCGGCGATATTTCATCCGGCCGGCTGATTGCGGATCTGTCCGAGCGTGAGGGACGACCGGACGGCGGGACTGTCGATGCCGAGGGTTGCTACTGGAGCGCCGGCACATCGGCGGGCGTGCTCAACAGGTTTGATCCGGATGGTCGACTGGTCGAGCGCTACCATCTGCCAGTCGCGGCGCCCTCCATGGTCTGCTTTGGCGGCGCGGATCTTTTGACGCTGTTCGTGACGTCCTTGGCAGTTTGCGTTGCGGGGCGCAACGAGCCCGGCCGACTCATCTCGTTCCAGGCGCCGGTCCCGGGCTTGCCCGGTCATCGATTTCGAGCCGGCCGGCTGTAACCGGCACGGCGGGTCGAAAGCGGCTTGGCAGGATTTCTCGACACGAGGCGGCACGCGCGATCCGATGCGCGGCGAAATCGGGTTCGGCAGTGGGGGCAAGTCGTGCCCCCGCGGGCCTGGAGTGGTGGCGACGGCACTGGCCGGGTCGCGTGACGCGGTCTGCCCGGTTCCAAGAGATCCGGTGCGCGGCGGCCACCGGTCAGGGTCCGATCGACCCGGCCGGTGACCGAAAGCACGTCCGCGTCGGACCTGGCTCCGGTGGAAGCGGAGCGCCGCTGGGTCAGTCCGACAGGATGTCGAGCTCGATGCCCATCATTCCGCAGATCTTCGAGATATCCTCGATGTGACTGCCGTAGACCGCGTGGCAATGATTGGCGTCGAACTTGTCGATGAACTTGCGATAGTCGAACGGCAGCTTGGCGAAGACGTGGGGCCACTCCTCCGTGGTCTCCTTCATCACTTCGGGCGGAAGCTCGACGAATTCCGCGTCGAACATCACCATTCGATAGGCGCCGTTCTTACGGCACAGTCGGGCGATCGTGGCCTTGCCGGCATGCGTCATCAGATTGACGTGGGCACCGCCGCCCGAATAGATGCTCAGCGCCGGGTAGAGGGTGGTCTTCGCCAAGTTTGCCCGGTAATCGTCGGTGCCGGTGGCGTAGTAGGTGGATTCCGAACCGCAGTTGCAGAAGACCATGATGCCCCGTTCGGCATCCCAGTGCCGAACATCCATGAACAGCACCGGGTCGTCGGTCAGCAGCTTCAGGATCTGCATGGTCAGGCCAGCGTCGGAATCGGCCTCGCAGGCGAATGCCATGGGTTCCTTCGGACCGTCCCAATCATACGGATCGTTCATGAACGCAGCACTGATGCACTGCGTGCAATGGTGCCGACTCAACTCGTAGTGGCATTTGACCCCGACGAAGTCGAGGCTCTTGTCCTTGACCAACCGCTTGGTCGCCTCGTAGTGGCGGATCTGGCGCTTGAGCTTGTCGGGCGTCAGCTGAACGCCGTCATACTTGATTTCCTTGAGATTATCGGTGAGCCAGGCAAAGGCCTTGTCGACTTGCGCGACAGGAACCTCTTCCGCCAGCCGGATGATCTCCGACTGGTCGATGTGCTCGATGTCGATCCCGAACTTCTGCTGCCAGTCCTGCATGCTGACCGTGGCGCTGTACATGCCGAGGCTGCGACCGCCGACGAGCCCATAGGTCGAGCCCTGCAGCCGTCCGACGACGCGGGCGCACTTGGCGAAACTGATGACCTTATTACGGACTTCCGCATCGCGGATGTCGCCGGCCGCCCGCAGGTGATGGATGCCGAGTTGGTTGAGCGCTCCGCCGCTCGCCAACATCGATACCATGCCCGGCCAATCCGGATTGAGATTGGCCATGAGCAGGCACGGAAGCTTCAGGAATTGCGCCGCAACAACCGAGAAGTTCGGGAAGGAAAAGACGCCGTACGAGAAGATGACGCCGTCCACGCCCTGGGCAACCAACTCCAGTGCCATGCTCTTCGCGGTGGACACAGAATTCACCAGCTTGGAGGCGACGACGATATCGATAGCGTCGAGCCTGCAAACTTCCGCGACGATGGAATCGACCTGCTTCTGGACGACGTCCTTCAACTGCTCATGAACCGCCGGCTCTCCGTCGGAAAAGCCGATGATGCCGATTTTCGGCCTGCCAACCATTGCGTCCTCCACTCTTGATTTTCGCTAATGAAATCTCTATATCAGGTATGGACATACAATTAGGGATGACTGATGTCAATATGTCGTGTGCCGGAGGGACCTTGGCGGAAGCGGTTCGTGTATCCGCGGCAGGCGCTTATGCATGAGTAGCCCGGGGCAAGCGGGGAACGGGCTGCAGCCAGACGCCGGTTTGCCGAGGCTGCCCTCTCGATGTGAGGCCGTTCTGTCGCAGCCGCGGCAGTCCCCGGGCCAACGCAAGGTCGCGTGGCGGGCGTTGAGCAAAATTGGCAATTGACATCGCCGAGCAAGACGGCCGTCGATACTGTAGCCTGAGCCACATCCCAGCGATCAAAACACATCACAGCATACCGGCTCGGCCCATAGGAGTTTGGCTAGATGAACGTCATTATGGAAAGCACATCTGATGCCCCTGCTTTGGATCGCGGACTCAGTGTGCTTGAATACGTTGTGGAAGCCGGCCATCCCGTCAGCATGAAGGAAATCTCCACGGCGATGTCGATCCCGTCGGCGTCGGCATTTCGCTTGGTCAAGACGCTGGTGCAGCGCGGATATCTGGAGGAGACCAACCGTTCCCCGCAATTCTACCTGCCGGGGAACAAAGTCTTCCAGATGGTCCAGTTCTACCAGTTGAACCATTCCTTGCACTCGGTTGCGCGCATGCCGCTGCGTGACCTGGCGGAACGAACCGGTCAGACCGCACAGCTCGCCATCCTGAAAGGGACCTCGGTGATGTATATCGAGCAGGCGATGCCGAAAGAGCCAGTTTCGATTGTCGCTCCATTGCATAGCTTCATTCCAATTAACGTGAGCGCCGCCGGAAAGATCCTGTGCTCTTACCTGAGCGACGACGAATTGATGGCGTTCCTGAGTCCGGACAACCTTACGAAGAAGACAAAGAATACGATTTCCGACAGCGAGACTTTGGTGGCGACCATCAAGGCATCGCGTAAGCAGGGATACGCGACCGACATCGAAGAATTCGCGCGCGGCATCGGGTGCGTCGCCGGCGCCATCTGGGACAGCCACAATCGCTG
The DNA here is from genome assembly GCA_031291595.1 of Ancalomicrobiaceae bacterium. Classification (GTDB taxonomy): domain Bacteria; phylum Pseudomonadota; class Alphaproteobacteria; order Rhizobiales; family Ancalomicrobiaceae; genus CAIYYN01. The sequence continues at coordinate 21,580 of JARLIU010000109.1, forward strand.
CGTCGGCGCCCTGGGGGTCACGGGGCACGTCGATCAGTACCGCAACAAGGCGAGCCTCGATCACATCGTTCAGTCCGTGCTTGCACTGGCGGAGGACGTCTCGCACCTGATGGGCTACGCCGAGCAATATCCCCGCCCCTGATGGCCGGTTGGACGGTCGCACGCGCAAGCCATTGAACTCGGGCGAGTTCCTTTCGCTCGGACGCGATCGGCCGGTCGGAAGGCGCTGCGGGCCATCGCTGTCGGCCAGCCGGCGCGGCGGCGGCCAACGCGAGGCCTGCAGGGCATCCGGCGTGGTCGATCAGGCGGTCCCTCGCCCTCGGGTCGCGGTCGATCCCTGCCGCCACGGCGGGCGTGGCGACAGTCCGCATCGGCATGATCCGCCGCGATGGCCACGGATGGACACATCGCGCCGCCGGGATCGCCGGCGGATCGATTGGTCAGAGCAGCATGCATCCTCTCACTTGATGATGCCGATCTTCTTGCGATCGATGGTGACGAAGACCGACAGCACCAGCACCAGTCCTTTGACGATATTCTGGAAATACGGATCCAGGCCGACGATGTTCATGCCGTTGGACAGGATCGTGATGATGAGCGCGCCGAGAATCGTTCCCTGTATGCTCCCGACGCCACCGGTGAGCGGCGTGCCGCCCACCACGACGGCGGCGATCGCATCGAGCTCCAGACCCTCGCCGAGCTGCGCCGTCGCCGCCATTGACCGTGCCGCCTGCAACAGACCGGCCATGCCGCATAACAGCCCGACAAGGCCGAAGATGGCGATCTTGACCCGCTCGACCTTGATGCCGGTGAGAAAGGCGATGCGCTCGCCGCCGCCGATGGCGCGGACCTCGCGACCGAACACCGTCAGGTTCAGCACGATGGCGGTGACGACGATCAGGCCGATGGTGATCAGCGCCGAGTGGGGGACGGAGAAGCTGCGGCCCGAATAGATGTTCAGGAAGGTCTCGTCCTCGATCGACACCGGCGCGCCGCGGGTAAAATACAAAACGATGCCGCGATAGACCACCATCGTTCCCAAGGTGACGATGAAGGACGGCACCTTGCCCTTGGCGACGACGAGACCGTTCACCAGGCCGCACAGCAGCCCCATCAGACAGGCCGGCACGACGGCGAAGGCGCCGAGATCGCCGGCGGTGCGCGCCGCCAGCAGGGCCGAAATCGCCACGATGGCGCCCACCGACAGGTCGATCGAGCCAGCGATGATCACGAAGGTCATGCCCAGCGCGGCAACCAGCAGCACAACCGCCTGCTGGGCGACGATCATCAGATTGTTGAACTGCAGGAACCTCGAGGAGGTGAATGCGAAGGCCGCCGCCAGGAGAACAAGCAACAGGATCGGAAACAGTCGCCGCACGTCGTCGCGACTGACGCGTGGCCGCGCCTCGTCTGAAGAGGGAGCCTCTGTCTGTGGGAGCTTCATTGCGGGGTCCTTATGTCATGTACCGTATGAGCGCGTCCTCAGTGGCTCCCGACGGGTCATCGATGCGCGCGGTGACGATGCCAGCCCGCATCACCAGAATGCGGTCACTCAGGCCGATCAACTCGTTCAGATCCTCGCTCACGACGACGATGGCCAGCCCCTGTGCCGCGGACTCGCGGAGCGACCGATAGATTTCAAGCCGCGCCCCCACATCGACGCCGCGTGTCGGATTGTTGAGCAGCAGAATGCGTGGTTTGACGGCGAGGCACTTGCCCAGCACGACCTTCTGCAGGTTGCCGCCGCTGAGCGAGCTTGAGGGAGCCTTGATCGAAGCCGTCTTGATATGAAGCGCGTCGACCATCTCCGTCGCCAGACCGCTGGCGCGAGCCCGGTCGAACCACGGGCCGTGACGTGGCGGCTGCGCCATGACGAGATTGTCGAGGACGCTCGCGCTGACGATGACGCCTTCGCCGGAGCGGTCGCCGGGCAGATAGGCAACCCCCTTGGCCCAGCCCTCGGACGGAGACCGCGCGGCGCCGGCCTCATCGCCGATTTGGATTTCGCCGCTGCTCGCCCGTTCGACACCGGCCACGATCTCGAGCAGCCGTTCGCCGCCGGCCCCCTTGAGACCGGCGATTCCGACGATCTCACCCTGCTGCACGGTGAGCGACAGCGGCGCGAGCTGCGCACCCGCACCGACGTTGGTGAGCGTGAGCGCCGTGCGGCCATCCACCCTGTCGGCCCGTTCGGGATAGATACCCTTGGACATGTCGCGGCCGACCATCAGGCTCTGGATCTGTTCGCGATCCAGTTCGCCGGCCTCGAAGTCGCCGACCTTGCGGCCATCCTTGAGGATCGTGAGGCGGTCCGCCACGGCGCCGACTTCGGCCAGGTGATGCGACACGAAGGCGACGGCCAATCCGCGATCCCTCAGCGCCCGCATGGCAGTCAGCACCACTTCGACTTCCCGGTGGTTGAGAAACGCCGTCGACTCGTCGAAGAACACGGCCTCAGGCCGCGTCGACAGCGCGCGGGCGATCTCGATGCATTTCCATTGCCCGAGGTCGAGCGACGACAGCGATTGTCGCACCGAGATCTTCGCCGAAAAGCTGTCGAGCAGTTCCTGCGCCCGGCGCGCCAACGCCTTTTCGGTCAGCAGTCCGCCGCGGCTGAAGCGGTTGAGCTGTCCGACCAGGATGTTTTCGGCCACCGTCAACGACGGGTTGATGGTGATTTCCTGGAAGACCAGCCCGACGCCATGCGCCACCGCCTCGTTGAGCGAGGCTGGCCGATATGGGGCGCCGTCGATCGTCATGCTGCCGGAATCGGGCCGCTCCGCACCGCCGAGGATCTTGAGGAGAGTCGACTTGCCGGCGCCGTTCTCGCCGACCAGCGCATGAATCTCGCCGCCGTGGAGTTCGACGGATACATCGATGAGCGCCCTGGTGCTGCCGAAGGTGCGCGAGATCTTGCTGGCGACTATCTGCACGGCAAAAGTCCGAGGAGAGAAGAGGGGGGTGCTGCGCCCCCGGATCGGCCGCGGGCGCAGCAGGAAGATTTACTTGCCTAACTTCAGTTCGAAGGAAGCCGGCGGGGCGTCAGGCGTATACACGCGAGAATGCGCCTTGAAGTCATACTGGGGCACGCCACCCGGGAAGCTCGCCTCGAACAGGCCAACCGTGTCCTTGGTGAGCGGCAGCAGCTTCAGCTTGACGTTGTCCTGCTCCTTCGGCAAGGCCTTGCCCTTGATCTCGTCGTACAGCATCACCAGCGCGAAGCCGCCCTGCAGCCAATGCCCGCCGATGTCGAACAGCAGATCGCCATTCTTCACTGCCTGCACGTTCTCCGGGTTCAGGTCCATGGCGACGACGAACACGTCCTTGCCCAGCTTCTTGCCGGCATTCTTCAGCGCCGTCATCACGCCGGTCGCCGTGCCGCCGTTGGCCGCCCAGACGCCCTTGATGTCGGGGTGGCCCTGATAGAGGGATTCGAACACGGTCTGCGACGTATCGCGGACAAAGTTGCCGTCAACTTCGCCGGCAACCACGACTTCGGGATGCTGCTTCAGGGCGTCTTCCAGGCCCTTGCGGCGGTCGATCGCGACCGATGTGCCGGCCGTGCCGTTGACCACGCCGATCACCTTCTTGCCGTTGGCGTCAGCTGTCATGGCGGCAAACAGGGCCTCGGCCATCTGCTTGCCCGCGTCCGCATCGCTCGGGCCGACGAAGGCCAGATAGTTCGGGAAGCGCGACGTCTGGGGCTGGAAGTCCGGATAGCTGTCGGTGAGGATCACCGGAATGTTGGCGTCCTTCGCAAGCGTCAGGCCGCGGGCTGCGGTTGCCCAGTAAGGCGTGAAGATGATGCCGTCGGCCGGACGAGCCACCAGATCCTCGAGCGACTTCACCATCTGGTCCGGCTTGTTGTCGGCGTTCAGCACGACGAGTTCGACACCAAGGTCGGCGGCGCCCTTCTTCATGAAGTTGACGTAGTTGTTCCAGAATTGTGCCGCCAGCGTCGGCACGACAACGCCAATCACCGGCCTGTCCTTGGAGGCCACGGCAGGCGCCGCGCCAAGCAGCAGCGGCACCGCCATGGCTGCAAGAGTGTTGCGAATATACCGCGAGAACATCGGATTCCTCCTTCGCCGGATTATCGTAGGCCACGAACGGCCCGGCATGCCGATCTGCCTTGACCCGTGCAATCGCCGTGCTCTAGCGGCGCCTGTTCAGCGCCACCGCGGCGATGATGATGATGCCCTTGATGACTTCCTGGATGCTGCTGGAAAGCCCCATGACCAGCAGCCCGAAGCCGAGGGTGCCGATGAACACGGCGCCGACCACCGCCCCGAGAATCGAGCCGTAGCCGCCGAACAGACTGGTTCCGCCGATGATCACGGCGGCGATCACGTCGAGTTCGAGGCCTTGGCCGAGGCTTGGATTGCCTGCGCTTGAGCGGGCTGCCAGCATCATGCCGGCGAGCGAAGCGGTCATGCCGCTCAGCACGAACGCCCAGATCTTGGTCTGGTCGGTCTTGATGCCGGAGAAGCGCGCGGCAGTCACGCCGCCGCCGACTGCAAACACCCGTCGCCCGAACACCGTGTAGTGCAGCAGGTAGAAACCGACCAGCACGGTGATCAGGGTCCACCAGATCGGCGCCGGCACGCCGATGAGGTCGCCATTCCACAGCACATCGGCAAAGTCGGCATCGATGATCGGCACCGGCATGGTGGTGGTGACCGTCAGCGACAGCCCGGAAAACACGCTCAGCATGCCGAGGGTGACCAGGAACGACGGAATGTGCAGCTTGGTCACCAGAAGTCCGGTCAACAGGCCGATGCCGCCGCCGCCGAGCAGGGCGATGATCGGGGCCACCTGCACCGGCACTCCGGCCTCGAGCAGCATGGCGACCAACATGCCGGACCAGCTCGCCACGGATCCGACGGACAGGTCGATCTCGGCACAGATGATGACGAAGCTCATGCCGACCGCCATGATCGACACGAGCGCAGTGACCCGGAGGATGGCTTCCGCCGTACCGAACGAGGCGAAGTTGGGCGCCACTGCCATGAAGAAGACGGTGACGGCGGCGAAGACGACGTAGGTGATGTTATCGAGCAGCAATCTTGCTATCGCCGCGCTTCCGAAGCTGTGCCGATCGTCCTGGGAACCAGATCCTGTCTTCATCGTCATATTGCTGAATCCTGTGGCTGACCGGCATCTCGGACCGCGGCTATGTCGACTTGCAGCAAGGTGTGCAGATCGGCTTCACTGCCGAGCTCGGACAGCTCCCGCGTAATGTGACCATCGACCATCAGGATGACGCGGTCGGCCGCCATGACCAGCTCGTCGAGTTCGGACGAGATGAGCAATACGGCGATGCCCTGAGCAGTAGCCGCCCGGATGGCGGCGCGCATCTCGGCCTTGGCGTTGACGTCGACGCCGTTGGTCGGTTCGTCGAGAATAAGAAGGCGTGGTCGAGTGGCCAGCCACTTGGCGAAAACCACCTTCTGCTGATTGCCGCCGCTGAGTTCTGCCACCAGCTGCGAAGCGCGGCGGCAGTTGATGTTCAGTTTTTGCCGGAACTGGGCAAAATCGCTCTCGCCCCAACCGTTGGACAGCCAACTCGGGCCGATCCGGGCCGCCAGCTTGGCCATGGTGACATTGCGCGACAGCCCCAGGCTGAGAACCAGCCCCTCCAGGCGGCGGTCCTCCGGCACGAAACCGATGCCGGCGGCGATCGATGCCGCGGGATTGCCGATTTTCAATGGCTTGCCATCGATAATGAATCGCCCGGCGACGTCGTCGAGGAGGCCGAACAGGGCCTTGGCCAGCGTCGACCGTCCCGACCCCACCAAGCCGCACACCCCCAGCACCTCGCCGGAGGCAATCTCGAAGGTCAGGCCATCGAGCTTGCGCTTGGTTCTGAGGCCCTCGACGCGCAGTACGGGCTGCGACCGGTCGATGGTCCGCGACGCCGGCCGGACAGTCTCGGCGACATCAGCCTCTTGCGTCGACATCAGGCTGGCGACCTCGGGCATCGATGTGCGTGTCGTATCGAGCGGACCGATGACCTGGCCGTCCTTGATGATGCTGATCCGCTGGGCGAGGCGGAAGACCTCGGCCATTCGATGGCTGATGTAGACGATGCCGAGGCCGCGGGATTGCAGTTCCTCGATGATTTTGAAAAGTTGCGTTTCCTCGCGCAGGCTCAGCGATGATGTGGGCTCGTCCATGACGAGCACCTTGGCGCCACGCGAAATCGCCTTGAGGATTTCGACCATCTGACGTTGGGCGAAACCAAGGGTGCCGACCCGGTCGTGCGCCTTCAGCCCGAAGCGATACTGCTCGATGAGCGCTCGAGCTTCTTCGTTCAGCCTCTTGGAATCGATCCGCCAGCCCGGCTTTCTCGGTTCACGGCCGAGAAACAGGTTCTGCGCCACCGTGAGATTGGGCAGCAGGCTCAACTCCTGGAAGATCATGGCGATGCCCTGAGCAAGATGCTCCTGCACCGATTCTCCGGAAATATCCTTTCCGTTCAGGAAGATGCGACCGGCGTCGGCGGCGTAGACCCCCATCAGCACCTTCATCAGCGTCGACTTGCCGGCCCCGTTTCCGCCGAGCAAAGCGTGCACCTCGCCCGGATAGACGTCGAACGAGATGCCGCGCAGAACGCGATTTTCGCCGAAGCTCTTGGAAATGTCCTGCATGCTGACCAGTGCAGCTCGAGAACATTCCGGCGACCCGTCGGACCGGGTCGCCATCTCCATTGCAGCTATGTCCATCATGCACCGCCGTTGAGGGAGTGCCTTAGAAGCAAGCGTTGTTGCAGACCTTGATCACCGAAGCCGGAGGCGGCTCCTTGGTCACTGCTTCAAGCGCGCTCAGAAGGTTCACTTTCTTGACCCGCAGGGTCGGCACCGAGATGTACGGCGGGACCGGCTGGCCGAGCAGGGCGTAAGCCGCCGACTTGGCCTCGGCCACGCCCTGGTCGTAGGGGCGCTGGGCGCCGACGGCCAGAAATTCGCCACGGGCCACGTTGAGAGCGCTGTCGGCGGCGAGGTCGTTGGTGACGACGATCAGGTTGCGGCCGAGCGTCTTGGCAGCCGCGATCACCTGCTGGGCCGGAGTGTCCCAGGCGACGAACACGCCCTTCAGATTGGGATGGGCCGTCAGCATCGCCGAGGCGACACCATAGGCCTTTTCAGGCGCGTCGAATGTGCTGACCTGCACGACCTTAACGTCCGGCGCTTCGGCGAAGGCTTTGAGGGCGCCGACCTTACGGGCCGCGACCGAATAATAGTAGTCGTAAACCAGGGTGATGATGCCGACTTCACCCTTGCCGTCGATCGCCTTGATCAGCTCGCTGGCGGCGTAATAGGCGTTCTTCTCGTTGTCGGAGGCCGTGACCGAGACATAGTCCTTGCCGGGCGTCATGTCGGTCGGGACATTGTCCATGAACACCAGCTTGATGCCGGCGGCAGCGGCCTTCTTGTAGGCAGCCGATTCAGACAGGGGATCGATCGGGATCGAAAAGATGACGTCGGGTTTGCGCGCGATCATCTGCTCAAGATCGGAGATCTGTTTGCCCGGCTGGAACTTGGCATCGGTGATGCCAATGACCTTGATACCGAACTCGTTGAGCGTCTTGGTGATGCCGTCGATCTGCAGCTTCGGCCAGCCGGCGTCCTGGGTGTGCATGACCAGGCCGGCCGTGTAGTTGCCGGCCTTCAACTTGGCAATCATGTCGGGCGTGAAGTTGAAGACGTCGGGGGCAACGGCGATCGGGCCGTCCGGATAGCCGGGAACCGGCTGACCATGAGGCGACATCGGCAGCGGCTTCATCAATTCGGCCGATTCCGCCGGGATCTTGTCCGGCCAATGATACTGCTGCGCCTGAACTCCCGGTACAATGAGGCACGAGCTCGCAAGCACAGCTAGGCCGAGGGAGAGTCGAGACAGCTTCATAGTCAGATTTCCTCCACGCGTTTCCACAACTAAACGTCCGCTGCCAGCGATCCAAATAGATCGTCTGCCGGTCAAACGCCGTTGATCCCATTCATTCTTGGTAGGCAGCTTCACTCAGAAGACGAATCTCCGCCGACACTTTGCGCTCGGCAGCCTTCGCATTTCATAAGTGGCAATCTTTTTTCATATGTGGAGTTATAGCGTCTTTCGTCACTTGTCAACACTCTCGTATGCGACGGCCGCCGGCGTCGGCTTCAAATGCGCCTGGGCGACGGATGTCGGCGATGCCCGTCGGATGATCGCCGTGTTCGGCGTGTTGATGTCACCGCTCGGCCTGGGGTGGGCCGCCTTCGTTTGGGGCTAGGCAATCATCTGGTTCCTGGTCGATGATCGGATGAAATTGCTCGCCTACGAAATGGCCGATCCGGCCAACGCAAAGCCCATCGATCCGGCCAAGCCATCGGCGGTCGTCAGCGTGTAGCGGCAACCGACAGCCGGCTCTGGCTCAAGGCCGTTGGTCGAGGGCATGGAAGGAATGACGATGAAACTGAAATCACAGGAGTTTCGTGTCGGTGAGGCAGACGCAGTCGATCTCGACAAGTGGCCGACGCTGACCGAGCCGGTCTATCGCTCGAAAGCGCATTATAAGGAGCTGCTCGAGCATCACGTCGCCGAACTCAGCGCCCAACAGCAGCTGCTCTATGCGTCCAATCAATACGCCGTTCTGTTGATTTTTCAGGCGATGGATGCGGCCGGCAAGGACGGAACCATCCGGCACGTCATGTCGGGGGTCACTCCACAGGGATGTCAGGTGTTCAGCTTCAAACACCCCAGCACCTCCGAATTGCAGCATGATTTTCTCTGGCGCACCACGCGCGATCTGCCCGAACGCGGCAGGATTGGGATCTTCAACCGCTCCTACTACGAGGAAGTTCTGATCGTCCGGGTGCACCCCGAAATCCTGGAAGGAGAAGGCCTTGTCGGTAAACGCCACGACGACAAGGCGTTTTGGCAGGACCGCTATCGTTCGATCCAGAATCTGGAAAGGCATCTGCACGCCAATGGCACCAGGATCGTCAAATTCTTCCTGCATCTTTCCGAAGAGGAGCAGCGAAAACGCTTCCTGGCACGGATCGACGAGCCGGCGAAGAACTGGAAGTTCAGCCAGGCCGATATCGAAGAGCGGAAATTCTGGAAACAATACCGCCATGCCTACGAGGATTGCCTGAGCGCCACCAGTACCAAGCAGTCGCCGTGGTATGTCGTCCCCGCTGACGACAAGGAGAACACCCGGCTGATCGTATCGCAGATCATCCTCGACACCCTTGCGGAGTTGAAGATGGCGTACCCCGAGACAAGCGACGAGCGACGCCGCGAATTGCTGGCCATCCGCGAGCGGTTGGAGCGGCGGTCGGATTGAATGAACCGCGATGGATCCCCAGCGTGTGTGAAGCGATATGCAAATTTCGGTTGCTTGAAAGCAAGTACCGGGCAGTCCGCTTCGCTCGTGGCAGAGATCCGCAAGCCTCCGGCCGCGCCGAAGACCCAGGGCTAGCCGCACCGAGGTGCGATTGGGCGATGCCGATATCCGCGCCGCCCGTTTGTGGCTTCGGCCGGTCATTTTTGGGGGAAGTTGAAGCGGCGCGGGCAGTCGATACAGCTGCCCTGCAGGACCGTCGCCGTGATTTATGCTATATAATCGAAGTTAGGGCATTGAGACGCCGCCCTGCGATACGTTGGCTGCCCTGAACGGATCGGGTCGGAACCTGAGCGGGGGGCAAAATTGCTGACGCCGGCCCGCAGCACGTAAATGGCGATTACGGATAGTTGCTTATCGGCGCAGTCAAACGACTGATTTCGCGC
>JARLIU010000011.1 GCA_031291595.1 Ancalomicrobiaceae bacterium
ATGCGTGCGCGCCGGGCTGGGACAGGTTCGATGGCCGCGCCGTGGTGCTTGGCGCCGGCGGCGCGGCCCGCTCGATCGTCTGGGGGCTGATGTCGCGCGGCAAGGATGTGTCTATCGTCAACCGCACGGTCGGCCGAGCCGAAGATCTGGTGTCTCGGTTTGGCGGTGGCCGCGCCTACGGCTGGGACGCGCTGCCGGCGCTGTTGCCGGACGCCCAGCTGCTGGTCAACACCACCTCGCTCGGCATGGCCGGGCAGGTGGAAGCGCCGATCGACCTGTCGCCGTTGTCGCGCGAAGCGCTGGTCACCGATATCGTCTATGTGCCGCTGGAAACGCCGCTGTTGGCGGCCGCCCGCGCCCGCGGCAACCGGACGGTCGACGGGTTGGGCATGCTGCTGCATCAGGCCGTGCCGGGCTTCGAGCGTTGGTTCGGCATCAGGCCGGAGGTGACGCCGGAACTCAGGGCGGTGGTGGAAGCTGACGTAGAGGCAGGGCAGAGATGATCAGGCTGGGGCTGACCGGCTCCATCGGCATGGGCAAATCGACGACGGCGGCGATGTTCGCCCGCGTCGGTGTGCCGGTCTATGACGCCGATGCCACCGTGCACGCGCTCTACCGCGGCGCCGCGGCGCCGCTGATCGAAGCGGCCTTTCCCGGAACGGTCCGGGATGGCGTGGTGGTACGCGAGGAGCTGGCAAAACGGGTATTGGGACGGCCGGAGGCGCTGGCCCGGCTTGAAGCGATCGTGCATCCGCTGGCAGAAGCGGCCGAAGCCGAATTTCTGGCCGAAGCCGCGGCGAACGCCGAGCCGATCGTCGTGCTCGATATCCCGCTGCTGTTCGAGGTCGGTGCCGAGCGCCGCGTCGACAAGGTGGTCGTCGTTTCCGCCCCGGCGGAGATGCAGCGGGCGCGCGTGCTTGACCGGGCCGGGATGACGGAGGAGCGGCTGAGCCAGATCCTCTCCCGTCAGGTACCCGACGAAGAAAAGCGCCGGCGGGCCGACTTCATCGTCGATACATCGCGGGATTTCGCCGAGGCCGAAGCGCAGGTGCGGGCAATTCTCGATGTGTTGAAAACGACGGCGCCGGCGTGAACGCTCCGGGAACGGGCGATATCAGCCGTTGCCTCGCCGGATCGACTGTGATTCGCTTTGGCTGATACGGCCGCAGCTCCCGGGCCACGCGAGGCGAACCATGCGCGAAATCGTGCTCGACACCGAAACCACCGGCCTTGATGCCAATGCCACCGATCGGGTGGTGGAGATCGGCTGCGTCGAGCTGATGAACCACATTCCGTCCGGGCAGAGCTATCACGTCTACATCAACCCTGAACGGACGATGCCGCGCGCTGCCTTCGAGGTACATGGGCTCTCCGACGAGTTCCTGAAGGACAAGCCGAAGTTTCGCCAGATCGGGCAGGAGTTCGCTCGCTTCATCGACGGTGCCAGGCTGGTCATCCACAATGCCAGCTTCGACGTCGGCTTCCTCAACGCCGAATTCGCCCGGCTGGGCATCCCGGCGATCCGGCCGGAACTGGTGGTCGACACGCTGCAGCTGGCGCGCCGCAAGCACCCGGCCGGTCCGAACAGCCTCGATGCGCTTTGCGGTCGCTATGGCATCGACAATTCCAAGCGCAGCCGGCACGGCGCGCTGCTTGATGCCGAGCTTCTCGCCGAGGTCTACATCGAGCTGATCGGTGGCAAGCAGGCGGCGCTGTTTCTGAACGACGGTTCGGCCGGCCAATCGGGACGTGGTAGCGCCGGCGCGGGACGGCGCGGGACGCAGCAACGTCCGGCGCTGTTGCCGGACCGTTCGACCGAGGCCGAGCGGCAGGCGCATGCAGCCTTCGTCGCCAAGCTTGGCGATAACGCCATCTGGAAACTCTACGAAGACTGAAAACGGCCCCGAGCGGGGCCGTTCAGTACCTGGGCGCCAAGGTGGGGCGGCACCGCTTCGACGCGCCGCCAGACCGCAAGTCCCGGTCAGTTCGGCTGGGCAGCCGGCTGCTGCTGGGCGGCAAGCACATTCTGCTGATAGAGCTGGGCGAAATCGATCGGATCGATCATCAGCGGCGGGAAGGCACCGTTGCGAGTGGCGTCAGCGATGATCTGCCGGGCGAACGGGAAGAGGAAGCGCGGGCACTCGATGAAGACGAACGGGTGCAGGTGCTGTTCCGGCACATTCTGGATGCGGAAGATGCCGGCGTAGACGAGTTCGACGTTGAACACCACATCGGTGCCATGCATGGCCTTGGCCTGCAGCGTCAGCACCGTCTCGAAATCGGTTCCCGACAGCGGCTGAGCATTGACGTTGACGTTGATGGAGAGCTGCGGGCCGCCCTCCTTCGGGGCGAGCGAGGCCGGCGCATTCGGGTTCTCGAACGACAGGTCCTTGACGTATTGGGCCAGGAGATGGAGCGTCGGCGCTAGTTGGGCGCCATCATTGCCGTTGGTGTCGGGGGTCATCTGAGGGTGTCCTTGCCTGCTGCTACCGCCGGCCTCGCCACCGGCCGCGAGCGCGGATACGGTTGCCGACGCGATAAATCTTCGACATGGCCGCATCGGGAGCGATGTCGTCTTCGAGACGCACTCGCAAACCGCGCATAGGCGGTGGCCGGTCGGCCGGAACGGAGCTTCCCTTGGACGAGTAAAGCAAATCCCGCTCGGCTCGCGGGCGCTCCTCTAGCACGGCCGGTTGCCGCCGCACAAGCCGAGCCCGCGGCGACTGCGGCAATCAGCTGTTGCCGCTGGTGTCGTCGGAGGGCGGGGCGAGGTGCTTGGCATCGCCGGGTTTGCTGGAACCCGGCCCTTCCGTTCGGCGCCATTCGTCGGGGTCGAGATCGACGGTGCCGGAGCGTCGTTCGCCGACCACCACGACGTGGAAATTGCGGGCGAGAACGGCGATCACCAGCGAGCGTACCGGGGGCAGGAACAACAGAAGTCCGATACAATCGCCGACGAAGCCCGGCAGCAGCAGCAGGAAAGCGGCCAGCGAGATCAGCGCGCCATGGCCGAGGTGGCTGCCGCGCAAGCCCTCGGTTCGCAGCGAGCGCTGCATATCGGCGAGCAGCGCCGTGCCCTGGTGGCGCAACAGCGCGGCGCCGAGCGCCGAAGTGGCCAGCGTCAGCGCTACGGTGCCGAGCACGCCGATCTGCTGACCGACGACGACGAAGCCGGCGATTTCGATAAAGGGCCAGGCAAGGATCAGGAGCGGAATATACGGCATCGACAATCTCGTCGCCGCCAGACGCGGCTTCGCCGACAAATAGTCGCCCCGGCAGCGAAATGTAAGGCCCCGGACTGCTCGTCTGCTACAGCACGGGGTCGTGACCGAATGCGACCAAAGCGCCAAGCCGCGCCATGCATCGTTCGATGGCCAACCGGCGTGCCAAGTCTTTGGCGAAGCAGCCATCGAGCCGTCAGATCGATCGCGCCGGCGATTCCGTCCGGATGCATCCTGCCCTAGCATCCGAATTGCGTTACCATATATCAAGCCTGCGCCTGTATGGACGGGTTGAAGCCGGCCGACAGGCGGATCGAGGAAATTGGCATGGGCGTTTTCGATATCTATACCGTCATCCTCCTGGTGGTCGCCGTGGCGATCATCTGGAAACTACGCTCGGTCCTTGGCACCAAGACAGGCGCCGAGCGGCCGCCAGTCGATCGCTATGCCCCGCCGCGCCCCGAACCGCCGGATTTCCGGCCGAACGGCGAGACTGTCGTACCGCTCAACCGGCCAAATGGCTCGAGCCCGCCGGAGGGCCCGATCATCGAAGCCGAGTCGCAGCCGCCGCGCTCGGGCGCGCTCGACGCGGCGCTCCGCGCCGTGACCCAGGCCGACCGCAGCTTCGACCAGACGCGTTTCCTCGGCGGCGCGAAAATGGCCTACGAAATGATCGTTACGGCCTTCGCCAACGCCGATCGCAAGGGCTTGAAACCGCTGCTGTCGAAGGAAGTCTTTGACGGCTTCGCGTCGGCGATCGATGCGCGCGAACGCTCGGGCCAGAAGGTCGAGACCAAGTTCGTCGGCATTGACCGCGCCGAGATCGTCGAGGCGAGCGTGAAGGGTGGTATGGCCGAGATCACCGTGCGCTTCGTCAGCCAGCTGATCACCGTCACCCGCGATGCGGCTGGCGAAGTGGTCGACGGCGATCCGACGCGAGTCGCCGACATCATCGACATCTGGACCTTTGCCCGCGATATCTCCTCGTCAGATCCGAACTGGCGGCTTGTCTCGACCCAGAGCGGCTGAGCGGAGCGACGGATATGGTGGTGACGGCTGCGACGACGAGCGCCTTCGGTGCGGATCCCGCACAGGCGGCGCAGCAGGTGCCTGTCGGCTTTGCCGAGCTGACGGGCTGGGACGAGGATGATCACGCGGCGGCGTTTGCCGCGTTCGCCCGCTCTTGCCGGGCGTTGCTGCAGTCCGGTGCGACGCCGTCGCCGTCGCTGCGCCGTGTCGCCGAACGCGCGGCGAGCGCGGGATTGCTGCAGCCCGGCACCCTTGACCCGAGCAGCTGCCGGGCCTTCTTCGAGCAAAATTTCCGCCCGGTCCGCATCGCGCCGGCAGAGGGACACGGGTTGCTCACCGGCTATTACGAGCCGGAGGTGCGGGGATCGCGCCGGCGCACGCCGCGCTTCCGCTTTCCGCTGTACGCCCGCCCAAACGACCTTGTCGACGTCGAACCGGCGGAGATGCCGGATGGTTGGGACCCCGATCGGCGCTTCGCTCGGTCAACGCCGTCGGGCCTGCAGCCCTACTTCGACCGGGCGGCGATCGAGGCCGGAGCGCTCGATGGCCGGGGTCTCGAACTCGTCTATCTGGACGATCCGATCGAACTCTATGTCATCCATGTGCAGGGTTCGGCCCGCATCCGGCTCGAGGATGGCGGGCTTCTCCGCGTCGCCTATGCGGCCAAGGCCGGCCATCCCTATACGTCGCTGGGCAAGCTCCTTATCGAGCACGGTGCAGCGACGGCGGAAACCATGACGCTGTCGTTGCTGCGGCAGTGGCTCGGCGCCGCCGGCGAAGCGGGCAGGGAGCTGATGCGGCAGAACCGGTCGTACATCTTCTTCCGCGAACTCAACGAGGCCGGCCTCGATCCGGCGCTCGGCGCCATCGCGGCAGCCGGCGTGCAGCTGACCCCCGGCCGCTCGATCGCCGTCGACAACCGCCATATCGGCTACGGCAGCCCGGTCTGGATCGGCGCCGAACTGCCGCTGGGGCAGGGCGGGGCGATTCGACACTTTCGCCGCCTGATGGTAGCGCAGGATACTGGCTCGGCCATCGTCGGGCCGGCGCGGGCCGATCTGTTCATCGGGCTCGGGGCCGAGGCAGGCGAAGCTGCCGGTCGCATCCGCCATGTGCCCGACAGCTTCGTCGTGCTCGAACCCGTAGCGGGGGATCGCTCATGACCGGACGCCGGCGTCGCGCCCTGAGCGAGGAGGAGCGGCGGCTCTGGCAGAAGGTGGCAGAGAGCGTCGAGCCGCTGTGGCGCAGTCGCCGCGCCGCCGGCAAGCCATCCAATCCTGCCACGGAAGCTCCGCCGACCGTTGAAGCGGTGGTCGACGCTCCGGCCTCCGAGCCCGCCCCGTCGCCGTCGAAACCACCGAAGGCCGCATCGCCTGTCGCCAAACAGCTCAAGCCTGCTCCACCGGCGCTCGCCCCGATCGACGGCAAGACCCGGCGGCGCATCGCCCGCGGCGCCATGGTTCTGGAGGAGCGCATCGACCTGCACGGCCTGACCCAGGCGGATGCCTATTCGGCGCTGCGCTCGTTCATCGCCGGGGCCAGGGCTCGTGGCGCCAAACTGGTGCTGGTGATTACCGGCAAGGGCCGCGGCCCGTCCGCCGAGGCCGATCATCATCGCTTTTCCGTCGACGAAAGGGGAGTGCTGCGGCGTCTCGTGCCGCAGTGGTTGTCGCTTCCCGACATGCGGGAGTATGTGGTGGGGTTCGAGGAGGCGCACATCGCCCATGGCGGTGCCGGCGCCATCTATGTTCGCCTGCGGTCGCCACGCGCCGCCCGCCGGCATTCGGGAACGGTGCTATGACGCCATTCGGGGCAAAGCTGCGGGCGCTCAGGGCTGGGCGCGGCGAGACGTTGAAGCAGATGGCCGCCGCGCTCGAAGTATCGCCGGCCTATCTTTCGGCGCTCGAACACGGCAAACGTGGCGTGCCGACCTGGTACATGGTCCAGCGCATCATCGCGCACTTCAACGTCATCTGGGACGAGGCGGAGGAGCTGCAGCGGCTGGCCGAGGACTCCGATCCACGCGTCACCGTCGATACCGCCGGGCTTGATCCGGTCGCCACCGAGCTCGCCAACCTGTTGGCGCGCAAGATCTCCGGCCTGTCGACGAAGTCGCTCGAAGAGCTGATCCACCGCCTGCGGGCCGTGGCAGCCAAGGACGGCGCGTAGGCATCCGCGCATGATTCACGTGAAACCGGGGAGGATTCACGTGAAACACCGCGACCGGGCAGAACCCCGGCCTGTGCCAGTTCACAGGATGAAGCGGGAGAGGTCGGTGTTCTTGGCGAGATCGCCGATGTGCTCGCGCACGTAGGCAGCATCGATGACGATGGTTTCGCCCGAGCGGTCCGGGGCGGTGTAGGAGATGTCGTCGAGGATCCGCTCCATCACCGTCTGCAACCGGCGCGCCCCGATGTTCTCCACCGTCGAATTGATGTCGACGGCGACGCCGGCGATTTCGTCGACCGCATCGTCGGTGAAGCTGAGCGTCACCCCTTCCGTCGCCATCAAGGCGACCGTCTGCTTGATCAGGCACGCCTCGGTCTCGGTCAAGATGCGGCGGAAATCATCCTTGCCGAGCGGCTTCAATTCCACCCGGATCGGCAGCCGGCCTTGCAGCTCCGGCAGCAGGTCGGCGGGGGTGGCGACGTGGAAGGCGCCGGAAGCGATGAACAGCACGTGGTCGGTCTTCACCGGCCCGTACTTGGTCGATACCGTCGTCCCCTCGATCAGCGGTAAGAGATCGCGCTGCACGCCCTCGCGGCTGACGTCGCCGCCGGAACGGCCATTGCGGGCGCAGATCTTGTCGATCTCGTCCAAGAACACGATGCCGTTCTGCTCAACCGCGTTGATGGCTTCCTGCACCACCTGATCCTGGTCCAAGAGCTTGTCGGACTCCTCGCCGGCCAGCAGCGCCCAGGCATCGGCAACCTTGACGCGGCGCGGCTTCTTGTGGCCGCCGAAAGCCTTGCCCAGCACGTCGCCGATGTTCATCACCCCGATCGAGGCCCCCGGCATGCCCGGCACTTCGAAGCTCGGCATCTGCGGACTGCCGGCCACCTCGACCTCGATCTCCTTGTCGTCGAGTTCGCCGGAGCGCAGTTTGGCGCGGAAACTCTCACGCGTCGCCGGGCTGGACGTCTTGCCGACCAGCGCGTCGAGGATGCGTTCTTCGACCGCCAGCTGTGCCTTGGCCTCGACACCGGCGCGTTTGGCGGCGCGCGTCAGACTGATGCCGATCTCCAGCAGATCGCGCACGATCGATTCGACGTCGCGGCCGACATAGCCGACCTCGGTGAACTTGGTCGCCTCGACTTTCAGGAACGGTGCCGCGGCGAGCTTGGCCAATCGCCGCGAGATCTCGGTCTTGCCGACGCCGGTCGGTCCGATCATCAGAATGTTCTTCGGCGCCACCTCGTCCTTGAGGCTGCCGTCGAGCTGCTGGCGGCGCCAGCGGTTGCGGAGCGCGATGGCGACGGCGCGCTTCGCGTCCTTCTGCCCGACGATGAAGCGGTCGAGTTCGCTGACGATCTCGCGAGGGGAAAAATTGGTCATTGTGTTCATCCGGATGGGCTGACGGGACGGTCGTTCGGGCGGCCGAAGCCGCCGCGGCAGGCTCGTCCAGACCCTGACGATCAGGCTTCGGCGTCGAGCGTTTCGACAACGACGTTGTGGTTGGTGTAGATGCAGATGTCGCCGGCGATGGTCATGGCGCGCCGGGCGATCTCTTCGGCAGAATAGTCGGTATCGATGAGCGCGCGGGCGGCGGCCAGCGCATAGTTGCCGCCGGAGCCGATGCCCGCCACGCCGCCTTCCGGCTCGAGCACGTCGCCGGTGCCGGTCAGAACCAGACTCACCCGACTGTCTGCGACCAGCATCATCGCCTCCAGGCGCCGAAGATAGCGGTCGGTGCGCCAATCCTTGGCAAGTTCGACCGCGGCACGCATCAACTGGCCCGGATATTGTTCGAGTTTGGATTCGAGCCGCTCGAACAGCGTGAAGGCATCGGCGGTGGCGCCGGCGAAGCCGCCGATCACGTCGCCCTTCGACAGGCGGCGCACGTTGCGCGCGGTGGCCTTCAGCACGGTTGTCCCAAGCGTCACCTGTCCGTCACCGGCGATCACCACCTTGCCGCCCTTGCGGACGGTGACGATGGTGGTGCCGTGCCAGGGCTGATAGGGGGCTGAAGCCGGATCGGACTGTGCGAACGTCATGATATCTCCACGGCCGACGTGTCGAATACGCAACGATGCTACGCCGGATGCTTCGTCATGTAAGACGCCGCGTGGCGAATGCAACCGGGATCTCGGGGCGCCGCCCGGCAGCGCCCATCTGCTGTCGCCATGGCGGCGATTGACGGATCGGCCCGCCTCTTCCAGTCTGGCGCCCGGACGATTTGCCCTTCGGGGCGTTGGCCGAGGTATTTCACCCGAGCCCATTGCGAGAGACGATGCGCCAGATCCTGATTGCCGCGCTGTTCATCAGCGTCGGTCCCGCCGCCGCCGAGCCGCAGAAGCTCGACTGTTCGACCTTTCCGGCCGATGCTTCGCACGAGAGCCTCGTCGCGGCGCTGGGCAAGGACAACGTCGCGATCGAATCGATCCCGGGGGCCGAGGGCCAGGACACCGAGACGACGGTCCTCTATCCGAAGGACCGTACCAGGCGCCTGGCGATCTTCTGGAAGGACGAGGAGGCGAAGCAGGGCATCGGCGCCATTCTCGTTCGCCAGGACGACAAGGCCGATCCGGTCGGCTGGAAGATCGGCGGCCTCGACATCACCGCAACACTCGCCGACGTCGAGAAGGCGAACGGCAAGCCGTTCCAGATCACCGGTTTCGGCTGGGACTACGGCGGCTATTCGGGCGGCTGGAATGGCGGCAAGCTCGAAACGGTGCTCGGGCCTGATTGCCATGTCTCCTTGCGCTTCACCCTGCCCGACGACGTCAAGTCGGGTGTGGCCGCCAAGGTCTCGGGCGAGAGCCAGTTCCCGTCCAATGGCGCGGCGATGCGCGCTGCCAAGCCGCGACTGACCGAGATCACCATCGGGTTTCCGGAATAGGGTGGCGCACGACCGCCTGTCAGGCCGCCCGCCGAGGAGTGGCGCGGTCGGCGCGAATCGCTCCAACGGAGCAACCTGCCGGCCTGCGGCTGGTGCCCGGCCCGGCGGTAGAACCGCCGGGCGTTCGTCATTCGAAAAGCCACGCTGTGGCTTTTCGTGCCGACCTCCGGCCGGCACCACTCCTCACCCCAACACCCTGCCGACAAGCTTGGCGGTGAAATCGACCATCGGCACGATGCGGGCGTAGTTGAGCCGCGTCGGGCCGATGACGCCAATGGCGCCGATGATATTCTGGCCCTTGTCGCGATAGGGCGAGACGATCAGCGATGAGCCGGAGAGCGAGAACAGCTTGTTTTCCGAGCCGATGAAGATGCGCACCCCGTCACCGGTCTCGGCGAGCCCCAACAGCTGCACCAGATCGCGGTTGCGCTCGAGATCGTCGAAGAGGAGGCGGATGCGCTCGAGGTCCTCGCTGGCTTTGAAGTCGTCGAGCAGGTTGGCGCGACCGCGCACGATCAGCTGCGCCGGTCGGCCCGAGCCGGTGTCGGCCCAGGTGGCGAGCCCGGCCTCGACCAGGTGTCGGGTCAGCTGGTCGAGTTCGCCCTGCCGTTCCTGGGTCAGGCGTTCGAGGTCGGCGCGCGCGTCGGCGAGGCTGCGGCCGCGGATGGTGCCGTTGAGGTAATTCGACGCTTCGACCAGCGTCGACGGCGGGATGCCGGCCGGCAGTTCGACGATGCGGTTCTCCACCGAGCCATCCTCGCCGACCAGCACGACGAGTGCCTTGGTCGGCTCCAGCCGCACGAACTCGATATGCTTCAGCCGCATGTCGGACTTGTGGGTGAGCACGACGCCGGCGCCGCGCGACAGGCCGGAAAGCAGCTGGCTCGCTTCGGTCAGCACCTGTTCCGACGAGCGGTTGCCGCCGCCAGCCTTCACCTCCGCCTCGATCTGCTCGCGGTCGGACAGCGGCAGGTCGCCGAATTCCATCAGCGCGTCGACGAAGAACCGGAGTCCGAGGTCAGTCGGCATGCGGCCGGCGGATGTGTGCGGCGCATAGACGAGGCCGAGCTCTTCGAGGTCCTGCATGACGTTCCGGACGCTCGCCGGCGACAAGGTCATCGGCAGGATGCGCGAGACGTTGCGCGAACCGACCGGCTCGCCGGTCTCCAGATAGCTCTCGACGATGCGCTTGAAGATCTCTCTGGCGCGATCGTCGATCTGCTGCAGGCTGGTCAGGGGATGGGACATCAGGGTCTGACAACTACTTCTTCTGAAGGGCGCCCGGATTCCAACGCGAAAGCGCGGTTCTGGCAAGCGCGGAATCGAACGACGCGAAAGGCGCGCCGCCGACGGTCGGGGCACGGCTGAACTCGCCGACGGCGGCAGGTGCATCCATCGGATAACAATGAATACCTAGACGTTGTTAGTAGTGATTGACTTGGCGGGCACCAACCCAAACATTGCGGCGCAACTCTTGATTTGGAGCATGACTCACATGAAAATAGTGAAATATGCGGTCTTGGCAATCGCGTTGTGCACAATGTCATTGCCGACGGCGGTTTTTGCAGAGGCGACGACGAATTACGACGCTCTAGTGAAATCATGCCGGGCAAAATTGCACCCGCTGCGTTGTACTTGGAATCCAGGGCAGCGTAACTGGCATTGCACAAGGAGCTTTCTTATGGAAGTCACACAATGTGCTGCCAACGGCGGCAGAATCAACTAAATCGACAAACATTCTCCAAAGGGCAGTGGGTGCGTACTGCCGCCGCGGTTTACGTGGCCCGAAGAGCGCTGTAGAAGCTACGCTCCTTATTGCCAACCATGGATATGGCCGAAATGCGCCCCTCCCGCCGTGCCGCCGATGAATTGCGTTCCGTGACGCTGGAACGTGCCGTTTCCAAGCATGCCGAGGGGTCCTGCCTCGTCAAGTTCGGCGATACGCATGTTCTGTGCACGGCGAGCCTGGAGGACCAGGTGCCGCCGTGGCTCAGGGGCCAGCGCCGCGGCTGGGTGACGGCAGAATACGGCATGCTGCCGCGCGCCACCACCGAGCGCAACCGGCGCGAGGCAGCCTCAGGAAAAGTGAGCGGCCGCACCCAGGAGATCCAGCGGCTGATCGGCCGCTCCCTGCGCGCCGTCGTCGATCTCGAAGCGCTCGGCGAACGCCAGATCACCGTCGACTGCGACGTAATCCAGGCCGACGGCGGCACCCGCACGGCGTCGATCACCGGCGCCTGGGTGGCGCTGCACGACTGCATCGCCTGGATGAAGATGCGCGAGATGGTGAAGCGCGAGGCCTTGAAGGATCATATCGCCGCCATCTCCTGCGGGCTCTATCGTGGCTCGGCCGTGCTCGATCTCGACTATACCGAGGATTCCTCCGCCGGCACCGACGCCAACTTCGTCATCACCGGCAAAGGCGGACTCGTCGAGGTGCAGGGTACCGCCGAGGGCGAACCCTTCTCGGAAGAGCAGTTGCTCAACCTGCTGGCGCTCGCCAAACAGGGGATCGCCCAACTGATCGACCTGCAGAAGCTCGCCATCGCCTGAAACCCGGGAAAAGGACCTGCCCGTGACCGATCGTCTGACCGGACGCCTCGTCATTGCCACGCACAATGCCGGCAAGCTGGCCGAATTCCGCGACCTGACGGCACCCTACCAGCTCGATCTCGTCTCCGCCGGCGAGCTCGAGCTGCCCGAGCCGGAAGAGACCGGCATGAGCTTCGAAGAGAACGCCGCCCTGAAGGCGCTCGCTGCAGCCCGGGCCTCCGGCCACAATGCGCTTGCCGATGATTCCGGCCTGTGCGTCGAAGCGCTTGGCGGCGAGCCCGGCATCTATTCCGCCCGCTGGGCCGGCTCGGACAGGAATTTCGCCCGCGCCATGCGCAATGTCGATGAGCTGCTATCCACCAAGGGCGTCACCGGCGAGGCGGGCCGGCGGGCCTATTTCGTCGCCGTCCTTTGCCTGGCGCACCCCGACGGCTCGACCGAACTGTTTCGCGGCGAGGTGCACGGCACGCTTGTCTGGCCGCCGCGCGGCAACAAGGGCTTTGGCTACGACCCGATGTTCCGCCCGGATGGCTACCACGAAACGTTCGGCGAGATGCCGGCCGAGGCCAAGCATGGTTGGACGTCTGGCTCCGAGGCGCTGTCGCACCGGGCGCGCGCCTTCAAACTGTTCGCCGAACGGAAACTCGGACTGCCGGGATGAAGACGCCGTTCGGCGGCGCGATGAGGCAGCGGGCGGTCGCGCCGCTCGACATGCCCGGCGCCGCCGAGCACACATGTTTGCGAGCCGGCTGCTCCCCGGTCCAAATGGCTTGAGCTGTCCGTCCACCTCAGGCAGGCTTCGGGCGCGCGCCGGGCGATTCGGGGTTGGACATTCGGGGTTGGGCTTCGGCGCATTTCGAGAGACATCGATGGATCCTCAGACGACGACGGCGCCGGCCCTGCCGGCACGCGATCCGGGCTTCGGCATCTATGTCCACTGGCCGTTCTGCCTATCGAAATGCCCCTATTGCGATTTCAACAGCCATGTCCGGCACGAGCCGCCGGACCAGGCGCGATTTCTCGCCGGCTTCGAGCGCGAGCTCGGCGTCATGGCCGAGCGCGCGCCCGGCCGCACGGTCTCCTCGATCTTCTTCGGCGGCGGTACGCCGTCGCTGATGCGGCCGGAGACCGTCGCCGGGATCATTACCGCCGTCCGCCGGCTGTGGACGGTGCCGGACGGCATCGAGATCACGTTGGAGGCCAATCCGACCAGCGTCGAGGCCGGCCGGTTCCGTGGTTACGCCCAAGCCGGCGTCAATCGTGTCTCGCTCGGCGTGCAGTCGCTCGATGACACCGATTTGCGCTTCCTTGGCCGCTTGCACAGCGTCGCCGAGGCGCTGAAGGCGGTGGAAACGGCGCGCGCTATCTTTCCGAGGATCTCGTTCGACCTGATCTATGCCCGCCCCGGCCAGACTCCGGCCGCGTGGCGGCAGGAACTGACCCGCGCCCTCGCGCTCGCCGCCGATCACCTGTCGGTCTACCAGCTGACGATCGAGGCCGAAACGCGCTTCGAGGACCTGTGGAAGGCCGGGAAACTCGCCGTTCCCGACGAGGACACGGCGGCCGATCTCTATGAGGTGACGCAGGACGTCTGCGCGGCGCACGGGTTGCCGGCCTACGAGATTTCCAACCACGCGAAGCCCGGCGCCGAATGCCGTCACAATCTCGTCTACTGGCGCTACGGCGAATATGTCGGCGTCGGTCCCGGCGCGCACGGCCGGCTGGCCGAGGCGGACGGTCGCCATGCCACTGCAACGGAAAAGCACCCTGAGCGCTGGCTGCACCAGGTGGAGACGCGCGGCCATGGTCTGACCGTCGACGATCTGCTGACCGCCGAGGAACAGGCCGACGAATATCTGCTGATGGGACTGAGGCTGGCCGAAGGCATCGATCTCAGCCGCTACGAGACGATCTCGGGCCGCACGCTCGATCCCACCCGCCTCACCGACCTGATGAGCCACGGACTGGCCGAAGTCACGTCCGATCGGCGGGTGCGGGCGACGCCGGCCGGCTTCGCGGTGTTGGACGCGCTCGTCGCCGATCTCGCGGCTTGAGGCGCGGCGCAGCTGGCCGATCGTCGGCCGGCGCCGGATCGCCGACTACACCCCGAGATCGCGCGGCGCCGGCGAGACGACGCGCGCCTGACCGAGATTGATCTCCATGACCGCCAGACCACGATCGCTGGTGCCGTCCGGGTTGAAGCGGAACACCCCGGTCTTGCCGAGGAAGCCCTTGCGCCGCAACAGATTTTCCTCGCCGAACGGCTTGCGTCCGGCGCTGTAGTGCTCGAGCCCCGCGGCGAGATAGACCGCCTCATAGCCGAGAATGGCCAGCGGTCCGGGGTCGGTCGTATAGGCCGCGCGGTATTCCCCCTTGAACTCGTTGACGAGGTCCGGATCGGCGGCGGGGAACCATGCGCCATTGAGCGCGCCCAGCGAAAAGGCCGACGGGTCGTTCCACCGTCCGGTGCCGAGCACCTTCACCCGCTTGATATCGAGGCCCGAAGCGACCATGGCATCGACGATCTGCGCGGCGTTGGACGCCTGATCGGGCACGAAGACGCAATCGATCTGGTTGGACAGCTTGCCGATCGCCTGGGCCTTGGCCTGCATCTCGGCGGGATCGGCCTTGTAGCGCTCGATCGCCAGGATGCGGATGTCGTGATTGGCGGCCGATTGCCTGAGCGCTGCCTCGGTGACCGCGCCGAAGGCGTCTTCCGGAATGACCGCGGCGAGCGACTTGCGGCCTTGCGTCGCTGCAAAGCTGATCACCCGCTCCACGTCCGTCCCCGGCAGGAAGCTGATCAGATAGACGCCCTTGGCGCCGACGGAGGTATCGGTGGTAAAGGTGATGACCGGCACGCCTGCCTGCCGCGCCGGGCCGGCGACGCCGCGCGCCGATACTGCGAGCAGCGGCCCGATGATCAGCTGTGCTCCGGCGGCGATCGCGTCCGAAGCCGCCTTGGCGCCACCCTCGGTACTGCCGCCGTCGTCCTTCAGGATCAACTGCAGGTTGGAGCCGGTATAATTGCGCAAGGCCAGCTCGCCGGCGTTGCGCAGCTGCAACGCGATGGCGCCCGATTGGCCGCCGGCCGACGTCGGCAGGATCATCGCCACTTTGACGGTGCCGGTGCCGATGACGTCGCCGCTCGCCATCGGCGTGGCCGACGGCGCCGCGTTCGGCACCGGCGACGAAAACAGATCGTTGAGCCCGCCGTGCGTCGACGTCCCGCCGGCCGGACAGCCAGCCAGCGGCAGAGCCAGGAAAGGTGCAGCGCCCATAAGCAGGCGCCGCCGGCTTAGGCGACCGTCAAAATGGGGCGACACGGGCACATCTCCTCGGAACCAGATACGGGGACCTGTCGAAATCATTGTGTCTACAACATGGCCTCTGGCGACAAGTCGACTGCTTTGCTTGCCCGGCGACTGGCTTTGCACCGATTGCACCGCTATGGATGATCGAAGTCGAGCGCCTCGGCCCCGGCGGTTCGCGATTCGTCGCACTCTCAGCTAGATTAGCACAACCATGTCGATGCGGATTCCGGCAAAGTCTTCCGATCCGGCCAAGGACGCCGCCGATGGCGAGATCTCCGGCCGGGCCTTCTTCATCGGCCCGCACCGGCTCGTCGCGCCGGCGCTGCCGCCGGCGCTCTATATCGTCGCCACCCCGATCGGCAATCTCGGCGACATCACCATTCGCGCGCTCGAAACCCTGGCGGCGGTCGAGCTGGTCGCCTGCGAGGATACCCGCGTCACCCGCGTGCTGATGGACCGCTACGGATTGAAGACCAAGCTCTACGCCTACCACGACCACAACGCCGAGAGTGTGCGGCCGCGGCTGCTGTCGGCCTTGGCCGAGGGAAAGCCGGTGGCGCTGGTCTCCGATGCCGGCACGCCGCTCATTTCCGATCCCGGCTACAAGCTGGTCACCGCCGCGGCCGCGGCCGGCCACCGCGTCATTCCGATCCCCGGCGCCTCGGCGCTGCTGGCCGGCCTTGTCGCCGCCGGCCTGCCGACCGATTCGTTCCTGTTCGCCGGGTTCCTCTCGGCGCGGGAAGAAGCGCGCCGGCATCGCATCGAGGAACTGGCGGCGCTGGGTTCGACCATCGTCTTCTACGAATCGCCACATCGCCTCGGCGAGACGCTCGCCGAACTCGCCGCCGTCATGGGCGCAGACCGTCCGGCGGTCATAGCGCGCGAACTGACCAAGACATTCGAGGAGCTGGTGCGCGGCCCGCTTGGCGAGCTGGCTGCCCGCTACGCCGAGGCCAAGCCCAAGGGCGAGATCGTCATTCTGGTCGGACCGGCGGCCGAGGCCGAGGTTACCGACGTCGACGTCGACCGGCTGCTTGCCGCCGCCCTGCAGCATGCGGCGCCCGGCAAGGCCGCCGCCGAAGTCGCCCGGCTGACGGGCCGCAATCGCAAGGACCTCTACGAGCGTGCCCTGGCGCTGAAGCCCGACGGCGGTTCGCCGCATGGCACCGCGCAATCCGGCCGAGGGCGGCCGTGACGGCCGGCCCCACGCCTGCCGACGAGCGCCGTCGCCGCGCCGAGCGCTGGGGCCTATCGGCCGAGACCCGCGCCGTCTGGAGCCTCAGGCTGAAGGGCTATGCCATCGTCGCCCGCCGTTTCAAGTGCCCGCGCGGCGAGATCGACGTCATTGCCCGCCGCGGCCGCACGCTCGCCTTCGTCGAAGTGAAGGCCCGCAGCAGCTTCGAGGCGGCGCTGGAGGCCGTCACTCCGCGCGGCCGACGCCGCATCGAGGCTGCCGCCAGCGCCTGGGGCGCCCGAAATCCGGCCTTTGCCGACTTCTTCTGGCGCTACGACATCATCGCCGTCGTTCCCCGCCGCTGGCCGAAGCATGTGGTCGATGCCTTCAGGGCGGGGGAGTGAGGGACAGGCCCTCGCCCGTCCCGCATTGTCGCGGCGGCTTGCCGGCGCTAGATAGAGGCGGCCTTTCGATAGAGGACTTTGCCTATGCCGCTCGATGTCGCCGTCCAGATGGATCACATTTCCACCATCCGCTTCCGTGGCGATTCAACTTTCGCCCTGCTCCTCGAAGCGCAGAAGCGCGGCCATCGCCTCTGGCACTACACGCCCGACCGGCTGGCGCTGGCCGGCGGCAAGCTCTACTCCACGCTCGAAGCGCTCACGGTGCGCGATGTCGAGGGCGACTATTTCACGCTTGAACCGCCCGAGCGGGTCGAACTCGACACGATGGACGTGGTGCTGTTGCGCCAGGATCCGCCGTTCGATCTGAACTACATCACGTCGACCCACCTTTTGGAGCGCATCCATCCCAAGACGCTGGTCGTCAACGATCCCGTTGCGGTCAGGAACGCGCCGGAAAAAGTGCTGGTCACCGAATTCCCGGAGCTGATGCCGCCCACCCTCATCACCCGCGACCCCGACGAGATCGCCCGCTTCCGCGCCGAATTCCGCGACGTCGTGATGAAGCCGCTCTATGGTTACGGCGGCGGCTCGGTGTTTCGCCTGCGCGAGGAGGACGAAAACTACGGCTCGCTGGTCGATCTGTTCTCAATGAACTATCGCGAGCCCTGGGTGATCCAGCAGTACCGGCCGGAGGTGCGGTTGGGCGACAAGCGCATCATTCTCGTCGACGGTGACTACGCCGGCGCCGTCAACCGCATCCCGGCCGCCAACGACTTGCGCTCCAACATGGTGCGCGGCGGCCAGGCGGCCGGCACCGATCTGACGGAGCGCGAGCGCGAGATCATCGCCGCGATTGGCCCAACGCTGCGGCGGCAAGGTCTGCTGTTCGTCGGCATCGACGTCATCGGCGACTATCTGACCGAGATCAACGTCACGTCGCCGACAGGCATCCGGGCGATCGCTCGTCTGGGGGGAGCCGATATCGCCGCCCTCATCTGGGACAAGATCGAGGCACGTCGCGCCGGCTAGGGGTCCGATTCCGACATTTGCATCCCACTCGCAGCGTGCTCACACGCAAATGCCGGACTCTCAGGACCACTAGCAATTCATTGATTCCAGTGGAGCTTTGAATTTGACATTTGAGCATGGCCACGCAGTCCGCTCGGACTCAAATGTCAAATTCGCTCCACTAGGGCGCGAGAACACCGTGGAGGGACGGCAATGATCTCTGCCCGATGGCTGGCGGCCGGCGTGTTCGCTCTCGGCGCGTTGTCGGCGCTCCCGGCGGCGCTGGCCGAGGATCTGCGCTTTGCCGTGATTGCGCCGATCGCCGACAGCCCGTTCTTCCAGGCGATCGAGAATGGCTGCACCGCCCGGTCGAAGACGCTGGCCGGCGACGGCAGTTCGATCGCCTGCCTCTATGCCGGCCCCGGATTCGCACTCGACGCACCAGCGCCGGCCCCGGCGGCTTCCCCGACGGCGGCGCCAGCCCCTGTCGATGTGGCAAAACCTCGATCGCCTGAGGATGCGGCCAAGCCGGAACTACCTCCGTCTCCCGGGCCCGGCGATGCCGCAACGCCGGCAACGCCCGACACTCCCGCGGCGGCCGATGCGGTGCCGGCGCGGCCAGCTGCGCTTCCGCCGAAGCTCGACACGCGCACCGAGGCGCAGATCGTCATGGATTTCGTCGCCCAGAAGGTCGACGGCATCGCTCTGTCGCCGGCCGACGACGCCGACGTGCGCGCAGCGATTGCCTTTGCCGTCAAATCCGGCATCCCGGTGGTCACCTTCGATGCCGATGCGCCGACCTCGGGCCGCTCGGCCTTCGTCGGCACCAACGCGCGCGATTTCGGCCGCTCGCTCGGCGCCAGCCTGAAGCGCTGGAAGCCGAAGGGCGGCAAATACGCCATCCTGGCGACCGACCCGGCCAAGCCCAATCTCGCCGAGCGCATCATCGGCGTACGCGATGCCATCGGCCGCGACTGGCAGGAAATCGTCGATTCGCCCATCAAGGCCGGGCCGAGCTACGCCGACACGGTCAAGGCCATCGACCATCTGCTCGATTCCTACTCCGACGTCGATGCCGTGATCTCGGTCGGCGCTTGGCCGATGCTGGCGACCGACGACTGGCGCGCGCTCGTCGCCAAATACAAGTCGCGCATCGACAAGGCTCAGGTGGTGCTGGTGGTCGCCGACGCCCTGCCGCTGCAGAAGGATCTGGTGCGCGAGGGCCTCGGCCACGTCCTTGTCGGTCAGCGTCCGAGCGACATGGGCGCCCGCGTCGCCGAACTGCTGTACGAGTTGAAGCACGGACGCAAAGTGCCGGAAGTGGTCTACGTCGGCTTCAATACCTTCACCCGCCTCGATCTCGTCGGCCAGTCCAACTAAGCACCGTTCGGAACACATCCGCGAACGGCCGACGACGTGGCGGCGGGAATATGTATGAAAACAGATGGTTATAGATTTTGTCCGCCCTGTTTTATCCCGTAAGCACGTGAGCTGCCGCCTCGGGAACGGCGTGAATTGCAACTGCGGAGCATAACGCGGGTTGCAAATGTTCTTTAAATGTTCTAGGAACATCGCATCCGCGTCAGGCAGGATGGGCTGCCGCCAGGGGGCTCGCGATGGTCGCCCACGTCACCACGGTCTCTTTTCAGGGCGTCGACGCCGTGCCCGTCGATGTGCAGGTGCAGCTGACCGGTGGCCAGCCGATGTTCACCATCGTCGGCCTGCCGGACAAGACGGTGGGAGAAAGCCGCGAGCGGATCCGCGCCGCGCTGCATGCCTCCGGTCTGGCGCTGCCGGCCCGTCGCATCACCGTCAATCTCGCCCCCGCCGACCTGCCGAAGGAAGGCAGCCACTACGATCTGCCGATCGCGCTCGGCATTCTCGCCGCCATCGGCGCGCTGCCCGGCGACCAGCTGGGCGACTACATCGCGCTCGGCGAACTGGCGCTCGACGGCACCATTGCCGAAGTCGCCGGTGTGCTGCCGGCGGCGATCGGCGCCAATGCCATGGGTCGCGGCTTGATCTGCCCGTCGGGCTGCGGCTCGGAGGCGGCTTGGGCGAGCCCCGAGATCGCCATCGTCGCCGGCCGCAGCCTCATCCAATTGGCCAACCATTTCAAAGGCACGCAGGTGATCTCGCGGCCGGAACCGAAGATCCGCGAGAGTTTCGGCACGCTTCCCGACCTGAAGGATGTCAAGGGCCAGGAGACGGCGAAGCGCGCGCTCGAAATCGCCGCCGCCGGTGGCCACAACCTGCTGATGGTCGGCCCCCCCGGCTCGGGCAAGTCGATGCTGGCGAGCCGGCTGCCGTCGATCCTGCCGCCGCTGAGCCCGCGCGAACTGCTCGAAGTGTCGATGATCGCCTCGATCGCCGGGCAATTGGCCGACGGCAGGCTGTCGGACCGTCGGCCGTTCCGCGAACCGCACGATTCCGCCTCGATGGCGGCATTGGTCGGCGGCGGCCTCAAGGCCCGGCCCGGCGAGATCTCGCTCGCCCACAATGGCGTGCTGTTCCTCGACGAACTGCCGGAGTTCAATCCGCAGGTGCTGGACTCGCTGCGCCAGCCGCTGGAATCCGGCGCGGTCGTCATCGCCCGCGCCAACCACCGCGTCACCTATCCGGCCCGCATCCAGCTGGTCGCCGCCATGAACCCCTGTCGTTGCGGCATGGCCGGCACGCCCGGCCACACCTGCCGGCGCGGCCGGGCCTGCGCCGAGGACTATCAGGGCCGGCTGTCCGGCCCGTTCCTCGACCGCATCGACATCCGCGTCGAGGTCGGCGCGGTGACCGCCTCCGATCTGATCCTGCCACCGCCGGCCGAAGGCTCGGCCGAGGTCGCCAAGCGCGTGCTGAACGCCCGCCGTCGCCAGGAAAAGCGGTTTTCGGCGTTGGGCCTCGACGGCGTCTCCACCAACGCCCAGGTCGGCGCCGCGCTGTTGGAGGAGATCGCCAAGCCGGACCAGAGCGGTGCGCGGCTGCTCGCCGACGCGGCGCAGGCCATGCGGCTGTCGGCGCGTGGCTATCACCGGGTGCTGAAAGTCGCCCGCACGCTGGCGGACCTCGACGACGAGGACAGAATCGGCCGCATCCATCTGGCCGAAGCCCTCAGCTACCGCCTGTCGGGCGAAATGCGCTCGCTGGCCAGCTGACGGCGCCGGCGGGGCGCTTGGCTTCGGTGCCGATGCGCCGGTGCTCGTCGGTAAAAGCCGCCGATTGGCCCGAGGTTCGCAGGGTGCGTCAAGCCTTTGGCAAGATGCCTCGGGCATGATGGCGGCGATGACCAAGCAATCGCCGCCACCTGCCGAACCTGACGTCGCCGCTTCGCCGCCGCGCGCGCAAAGCGACGCGAATGGACCCGCCGATCGGGCGGAGGCGGTTGTTGCGCCCAGGGCGCCGACCGGGCCGAACTTCGGCCGCCGTCTCGGCTGGCTGATCGCGCGGCTCGGCCGCCGGCTGGCGGGAGAGGCGGAGATCTCGCCGGGCGAATTCGAACGGCTGAAGGCGGACTCCGAACGCCACCGCATCGAGGCGCAGGCCATGCTGGCGTCAAGTGCGGAGAAATCCCGTTTCGTCGCGCTGGCGAGCCACGAATTGCGCACGCCGCTCAACGGCATTCTGGGGCTCGCGGACCTGTTGGGCCGTACGCCGCTGGACCCCGAGCAAGCCAATTACGTCAATGCTATCCGCTCGTCCGGAGCGGCGCTTGCGATGCTGGTCGACGACATTCTCGACGTCGGCCGCGTCGAGGCCGGCAAGCTGGAGCCGCGCCCGGCGCCGGTCGAGCTGGAATCGCTGATCGAGGAAGTGGTCGAGCTGCTGGCGCCGCGGGCCCAGGCCAAGGGGCTGGAGCTTGCCGCCCACGTCGGGGCGCAGGTGCCGCGCGTCATCCTCGCCGACGCGCGCCTCCTCGCCCGCATCCTGTTGAACCTCGCCGGCAACGCCATCAAGTTCACCGAGACCGGCGGCGTCGCGGTGGAAGTCGCCGCGCAGGCGGCAGGCGAGGGCGCCGTCGCCATCACGCTCAGGGTACGCGATACCGGCATCGGCATTGCTGCGGCCGATCTCGCCCGCATTTTCGGCGAATACGAACAAATCGAGGGTGCGGCGCAGACGGCGGCAGGCACCGGCCTCGGGCTCGCCATTTCCCGGGCGATCGCCCGCGCCATCGGCGGCGAGATCGCGGTCGACAGCCAACGCGGAGTGGGCTCGGTCTTTCGCTTCAAGGCGATCTTCCCGCTGGCAGGTGCCGATGCGGCCCGGTCCGAATCGCGCCTGCCGCTCGCCTGCCGCCGCGTGCTGATCCTGTCCGGCGGGCAGGTCGAGCCGCCGCTGCTCATGCGCCGGCTGTACGACCTTGGGGCCACGGTCGACCTGGCGCCGGACGCCGAAGCTGCCGCTGCAGCGCTCGGCTCGGGCCAACATTTCGACGTCGTGATGGTCGACCATCATCGCGACCGCCCGGCAAGCCTTACCGCCTTGCGCGGACCGGCCCGTGGCGCGGCCGAGCTTCCGCCCGCCGTGGTGATGATCGCCCCAGGCGATCGCGACGAGTTGCCGGGCTTGCGCAAGGCCGGCTTTGCCGCGCATCTGGTCAAGCCGATCCGGACCGCCTCGCTGACGAAGATCGTGCGCGCGCTTGCCGCGACCGGCGCCCTGCCCGAACCGACGACCGACACCGCTGTGGCTGGCGCGTCGGCGCCTTTTGCAGCGGCCGCGTCGCCCGAGCGATCGCCGGAGCAGGCCGGCACGCCGCAAAGCCTCCTTCCGCTCGACGTGCTGCTTGCCGACGATCACGAGATCAACGCGCTGCTCGGCCGCTCGCTGCTCGCCTCGCTCGGCCACAAGGTGACGCGCGCCGCCAATGGGCTGGAGGCGGTGCAGCTCGCTGCCGGCCGCATCCGCGCCGGCCAGCCGTTCGACGTCGTGATGATGGACCTGCATATGCCGCTGGTGGACGGCTTTGCCGCCATCGCCGCCATCCGCGAGCGCGAGGAAGGCGGCGGCAAAAGCCTCATCATCGCCCTGTCCGCCGATACGACCGAGGCGGCCGAGCGGCTGGCGCTGGCGCGGGGTGCCGACATCGTCCTGACCAAGCCGATCGATTCGCCAAGGCTGGCGCGAATCCTGACCGAACGCCAACTGGGCGCAGCGTCCGGATCCACATCTCGGCGCGAGATCCGGCGCACTGCCGATTGACGCGTCGCGGCAATTCGATTTGCCGGCTCGATGTCACGCAATCGTCGCCAAAACCTGATGCTCATTGCCAGATATCCTTCAGTGTCGGCGGCGGATGGGCTTTGCAGGCTCCGGCCGACGAGGTGTACAATGCCCGCAATGCGATCTTCCTTGAGCAAGCCGGACATGACCGAGCTGCGCGCACTCGGTTCGGGCGCGCCGCGTCGGTTGATGTCGACCATCTTCCCGGCACGCACGCTGCCCACCGGGCGGTTCAATATTTTGCCAGGCATTCCCGTGCCGATGCCGATCGGCCCGCTGGCGGGTGCGTCGCGCACCGCGTCGCTCGGCCGCATCGGCGAATTGGAAGTGCGGCTGGCGCGCACCGTTGGTGAAGTCAAGCGGGCCCAGGAATTGCGCTACCGGGTGTTCTACGAGGAAATGTCGGCCATCGCCGATGCGCGCACGCTGCTGACGCGCCGCGACGCCGACGAATTCGACCGGCTGTGCGACCACATCCTGGTCATTGATCATTCCCGCCGCGAACAGAAGGCCTTCGGCCGCAAGCACGCGCCGGTGGTCGGCACCTACCGGCTGCTGCGCCAGGACGTGGCAGAACGGAATGCGGGCTTCTACACGGAGGATGAATTCGACATCCAGCCGCTGGTCGACCGCCATCCGCACTTGAGGTTCCTCGAGCTCGGCCGCTCCTGCGTGCTGCCGGCCTATCGCGGCAAGCGCACGGTCGAACTGTTGTGGCAAGGCGTATGGTCCTACGTGCTTGCCAACGGCATCGACGTGATGTTCGGCTGCGCCAGCCTGGAAGGCACCGATCCGCACCGGCTGGCCATGCCGCTGTCGTTCCTGCATCATCACGCCCGCGCTCAGGACGAATGGCAGGTCAAGGCGCTGGCCTCGCGCGCCATCGACATGCAGCGGCTGGCCAAGGAAGCGGTCGATCCCAAGGTGGCCCTGCATGCGCTGCCGCCGCTGATCAAGGGCTATCTGCGCCTGGGCGCCTCGATCGGCGATGGCGCGGTCATCGACTATCAGTTCGGCACCACCGACGTCTGCATGGTGCTGCCGGTATCGCGCATCTCGCAGCGCTACATCGACTTCTACGGCGCCGACGCCGGCCGCCACGCGGCCTAGATCGCGATGCGTCTGGATCCGTTCGGGTCAAACGGCATCAGCGCGATCGGCATCAAGCAGCCGGAGCGGGATTTTGCGGCGGATACCGCGCATACCTTTCGCATCCCGCTCCAGGGCCGGCTCACATCAGTTCGGCGTAGGCGCCGATATCCGCGGTGATCCCGAGCCGGTCCATGAAGGCCCGCGGATCGAAGCCCTGCCGCTGGTATTCGGCGGCAACGCGGTCGCGCGCCGCCGCCATCGCTTCCGGATCTTCCCATTCCGCTATGGTGATGATCGCCGTGCCGCTGCCGTCGAGCCGGCGCTCGAACACGCGGTGGGCGCGGCAGCCCGGCTGCACGTTGAGAAGCGCGTCGATGAAGTGCACGCGGGCGAGGAATTCGGCCCGCACGGCCGAAGGCACCGTGAAGCGATCGATGCGGACGAGATCAGCGGTCATTGCCAACACTCCTGATTTGAGGCACGACTCGAGCCTAGAACCTCAAGGTAACTTGAGGTCAAGCGGTCGGAGCCATTTTCGCATGTCGGCGACAAAGCCTTTTCAGATCAAAGCGCTGCTCTCGGTCGGCGAGGTCGCGGCCAGAAGCGGCGTCGCCGTCTCGACGCTGCACTTCTACGAGGCCCGCGGCCTGATCGAGAGCGTCAGAACGTCCGGCAACCAGCGCCGCTATGGCCGCGACGTGCTGCGCCGCATCGCCTTCATCCGCGCCGCACAGGCGGTCGGCATCCCCTTGGCCGAGATCGGAGCGGCGCTGAATACGCTTCCCGGCGGGCGCACGCCAACCCGCGACGACTGGGCGCAGCTGTCGGCCGGCTGGCGCGAGCGCCTCGAAGCCCGCATCCGCCATCTGCAACAGCTGAAGGATGCGCTCGACGACTGCATCGGCTGCGGCTGCCTGTCGCTCGCCACCTGCCGCCTGCACAATGCAGGCGATCGGCTCGCGGCGCTCGGCCCCGGTCCGCATCGGGCCGTGCACGTTATGACCGGGCCGGACGGAGCTTGAGCCCGGGCGGAGCGCTCCGCCCCGAGGCGACGCCGCTCACAGCGGCGGCAGCGACTTCGCCTTGGATTTCAGCTGGTACAGCCGATCCAGCGCTTCGCGCGGCGTCAGATCGTCGGGCACCAGTGCCTGGATCTCGGCAAACAACGCCTTCACCTCGTCGGGGATCGGCTCGACTGCGGGCGGCACCGGCGTGCGCTGCAGCGGGTTCGACTGCGGGGCAGTCCGGCCGGCGGCGAACAGCGGCAGATCGTCGATCAGCGCCGAAGCCGGTCGCTTGCGGTCGTGCTCTTCCAGCTGCTTCAGCACCTGTTTGGCGCGCTCGATGACGGTTCCCGGCAGGCCGGCGAGCCGCGCCACCTGGATGCCGTAGGAGCGGTCCGCCGCGCCGGGCACGATCTCGTGCAGGAACACCACGTCGCCCTTCCATTCCCGCACACGGACCGTGACATTGGCGACGCGCGGCAGCCGCTCGGCCAGCGCGGTGAGTTCATGATAATGCGTGGCGAACAGCGCGCGGCAGCGGTTGACCGCATTCAGGTGCTCGATCGCGGCCCAGGCGATCGACAGCCCGTCGAACGTCGCCGTGCCCCGTCCGATCTCGTCCAGAATGACCAGCGACCGCCCGCTTGCCTGATTGAGGATCGCCGCCGTTTCCACCATCTCGACCATGAACGTCGAGCGTCCGCGCGCCAGATCGTCTGCCGCGCCGACACGGCTGAACAGCCGGTCGACAATGCCGAAGCGGGCGCTCTCGGCCGGCACGAACGAGCCCATCTGCGCCAGAATGGCGATGAGCGCGTTCTGGCGCAGGTAAGTCGACTTGCCGCCCAAGTTCGCGCCGGTGACGATGAGCAGCCGGCCGTCCCGACGCGCGGTGGCCGAGGTGGCGGGCAACGGTCCGAGATCGCCGTCGTTGGCGACGAACGGATCGCCGGCCTCGCGCCTCAGAACCTGCTCGACCACCGGATGCCGGCCGCCGCGGATGGCGAAGTCGAGCGACGTATCGACCTCCGGCCGCACGTAGCGTTCGCTTTCAGCGAGTTCGGCCAGCCCTGCCGCGACATCGACGGTAGCGAGCGCGGCGGCGGCGGCCAGGATCGCGTCGGCCTGGCCCAAGACGGCCTGCGACAGGTCGGCGAAGATCTCCAGTTCCAGCCCGACCGATCGCTCGCCGGCCGAGGCGATGCGCGCCTCCAGGCCGGACAGGTCGGTGGTGGTGAAGCGCATGGCGTTGGCAAGCGTCTGGCGATGGATGAAGCGCCCGGCCATTGCCGGCGCCATCAGCTTCTCACCGTGCTGCTGCGACAGGTCGATGAAGAAGCCGAGCACATTGTTGTGCCGGATCTTCAACGACTTGATGCCGGTCTCCAGTGCATAGTCGGCCTCGAGCCGGGCGATCAGCCGGCGGCTGTCGGCGCCGAGCGAGCGCGTCTCGTCGAGATCGGCCGAGTAGCCGTCGCGGACGAAGCCGCCGTCGCGCTTGACCAGCGGCAGGTCGTCGGCGAGCGCAGAATTGAGCCTATCGGCCAGATCGGCCGGTGCGGCGAGCAGCTTCGTCCGCGCCTCGGCCAACTCGTCGGCAAGGTCGGCGGTCGCCAGATCGGAGCCGATCGCACGCGCTGCCATCAGCCCGGCGGCGATGGCGGCCAGGTCGCGCGGACCGCCGCGATCGAGCGCCAGGCGGCTCACCGGTCGTGCCATGTCGGGGGCTTGTGCCAGCGCCTGCCGCAGCCGTTGCCGCAGGCGCGTCTCGGCCAGCAGCAGCGAGACCGAGTCGAGCCGGTCGGCGATCGCCTGCGGGTCGGTCGAAGGGCCGGACAGGCGTTCGGCGAGCAGCCGCTGGCCAGCGCCGGTCACGGTGCGATCGATCGCCGAGAACAGGCTGGTGCGTCGGTCGCCGGACAGCGAGCGCATCAGTTCGAGGTTGGCCCTGGTCGCCGCGTCGATGACCATGAGATCCGAGGCGACCGCCCGCATCGGCGACATCAGCCGCGCCCGCCGGCTGAACTGCGTCTTTTCCACATAGGCGACGACGGCCGAGGCGGCGATCAGTTCGCCGCGGCTGAGTTCGCCGAACGCATCGATGGTGGCGATGCCGTAATAGGCGGCGATGCGGTCACCGGCGGTGGCGGCGTCGAACAGCGCGGCCGGCATCGGCGTGACCGCCTTGAACGCCCGCCAGATGGGTTTCAGCTCCTCGTCCTCGTACAGCCGTTCCGGCACGACGATCTCGCTCGGCTCGATGCGGGCGAGTTCGGCGGCGAGCCTAGCGGCCGGGCAATCGGCGATCTGGAAGCTGCCGGTCGACAGGTCGATCCAGGCGAGCCCGAAACTCGCGTCCTCGTCGGAGCCGGCGCGCACCCGCGCCACGGCAATGAGGTGGTTGGCGCGGCCGGGTTCCAGGAGCGAGTCCTCGGTGATGGTTCCGGGCGTGACCAGACGCGTCACGTCGCGCTTCACCACCGCCTTGGCACCCCGCTTGCGCGCCTCCGCCGGGTCCTCCATCTGCTCGCACACGGCGACGCGGAACCCCAGGGCGATCAGCCGCTGCAGATATTCGTCGGCGCGGGAAATCGGCACGCCGCACATCGGGATGTCCTGGCCGAGATGCTTGCCGCGCTTGGTCAGCGTGATGCCGAGCGCGCGCGCGGCGACGACCGCATCCTCGAAGAACATCTCGAAGAAGTCGCCCATGCGGTAGAACAGCAGGCAATCGGGGTTGGCGGCCTTGATCTCGATGTATTGCTCCATCACCGGCGTCGGCCGGAGGGAGGCATCGGTCTCGGGCGAAAGAGCGTCAGTCATGGGCCGCAAACTAGCAGATCGGCGACGGGCGCAAAGCGGCGCGACATCGCTCGGCGACGATTTCCGCAGACTTTCGAGGCCATTCGCAGCTGTGACGGGCGTTGTCGTTGCCGCCCCATCGCAGACCACGCACCCTACCGTGATGCGACGGCGGAGGGCGCGCAATCCGGCAAAATCCGAAATCCTGTCAAGGCCGAGAAGCGATGTTCCACATGAAACAATCGCCGGGCGCCGCTGCCGTGCCCGCTCAAGTGCCTTGGCCCACGCGCCTCCGCCCGAATTCGTCTTGACGCCTCGCCGACGGCTTCGCCCTCTGCTGCCTCTGCCGGAGGCCCGCCCAAATGCGGAGCGCGGACGGGCCGTCGCAACGGGGCCCACATGTGGATTTATTCACAGCTTTGGCGCAAGATCGACTAGCCTCGCCGGACGTCAGGTCGGATGACAGGCTAGCCGCCAGTCCGGCGCCGGGCCCTGTCCGGGTTCCATGCTGCGTCAGGGGGCTGGCTGAGCTTGCGGCGCGACAGCGTCCGACCCATCTCTCTGGCACCACGACCAATGGCCGGGAATCAATCGATATGAATGCGCCGATGCGCCTCGAGACCCTGATCGACGCCGATGAATTGCGCCAGCGCCTGTCCGCTCTGGTGGGGGAGGGCCGCGACGGTGGGACGCCGGCGATCCGCGCCGAAGTCGTCTCCATCCTGAAATCGGTCAAGGCCGAAACGCGCAGCGCGATCGAGGCCAACCTCCGGACTGACAAGAGCGGCACGCGCTGCACCGAGCGTATCAGCCATGTGCAGGACGTCATCATCCGTGCCATCTACGATTTCGCCGTCGCGCACGTCTATCGGGTGAAGAACCCGTCGCAGGCCGAGCGCATGGCGATCGTCGCCGTCGGTGGCTACGGCCGCGCCATGCTGGCGCCCGGCTCGGACATCGATCTCTTGTTCGTGCTGCCGTACAAGCAGACGCCGTGGGGCGAGAGCGTCATCGAATACATCCTCTACATGTTGTGGGATCTCGGCCTGAAAGTCGGCCATGCCACCCGCAACGTCGAGGAATGCATCCGCCAGGCACGCGCCGATTTCACCGTTCGGACCGCCATCCTCGAGGCGCGGTTTCTGTGGGGCGAGAAGCCGCTCTACGACGAACTGACGCGCCGTTTCGACGACGAGGTGGTGAAGTCGACCGGCGTGGAATTCATCGCCGCCAAACTGGCCGAGCGCGACGAGCGCCACCGCCGCCAGGGCGGCTCGCGCTATCTGGTCGAGCCCAACATCAAGGAAGGCAAGGGGGGCTTGCGCGACCTGCAGACCCTCTATTGGATCGCCAAATACTTCTATCGCGTGCGCGATCCGGCCGATCTCATCACGCAGGGGGTGTTTTCCAAGGCTGAATATGCCCGCTTCCGCCGCTGCGAGGATTTCCTCTGGGCGATCCGCTGCCACATGCATTTCGTCACCGGCCGCTCGGAGGAGCGTCTCAGTTTCGAATTGCAGCGCGAGATCGCCGGCCGGCTCGGCTACGACGACCGCGTCGGCATGCGCGCCGTCGAACGCTTCATGAAGCACTACTTCCTGATGGCGAAGGACGTCGGCGACTTGACGCTGATCATCTGCGCCGCGCTTGAGGAGCAGCACGTCAAGCAGGTGCCGGTGTTGAACCGCCTGCTCAATCGCTTCACCCGCCGGCGCAAGCGCGAGGTGAACGGCGCGTCCGACTTCGTCATCGAGACCAGCCGCATCAATGTCGGCGACGAGTCCGTGTTCGTGCGCGACCCGGTCAACCTGATCCGCATTTTCCAGTTGGCCGACAGGGAGAACGTCGACTTCCACCCGACCGCGCTGCAGCTGATCACCCGGTCCTTAAAGCTGATCACCGAAGAGGTGCGGGAAAACAGGGAAGCCAACCGGCTGTTCATCGAAGTGCTGACGTCGAAGAACGAGCCGGAAACCGTGCTGCGGCGCATGAACGAGACCGGCGTGCTTGGCCGCTTCGTGCCGGAATTCGGCAAGATCGTCGCCATGATGCAGTTCAACATGTATCACCACTACACCGTCGACGAGCACCTGATCCGGGCCATCGGCGAGCTGTCGGCGATCGACAAGGGCCAGCGCATCAAGGACTTGCCGCTCGCCACGTCGGTCCTGCCGGGCATCCAGAGCCGTCGGGCGCTGATCGTCGCGCTGTTCGTGCACGACATCGGCAAGGGCCGGCCGGAGGACCACTCGCTCATCGGTGCCCAACTCGCCCGCAAGCTCTGCCCGCGCTTCGGCCTCAGCCCGGCCGAAACCGAGACGGTCGTCTGGCTGATCGAAAAACACCTGGTGATGAGCGTCGTTGCCACCAGCCGCGACCTGAACGATCGCAAGACCATCCAGGATTTCGCCGAGATCGTGCAGAGCCCGGAGCGGCTGAAGCTGCTGCTGCTGTTGACCGTCGCCGACATCCGCGCGGTTGGGCCGGGCGTGTTCAACGGCTGGAAAGGCCAGCTGTTGCGCACCCTGTACTACGAGACCGAGCCTTATCTCGCCGGCGGCTTCAGCCAGATCTCGCGCGACCAGCGCGTCGCCGCGGCCAAGCGCGAACTCGCCGCCAATCTCGCCGGCTGGGAGCAGGCGGAGATCGACCGCTACGTCGAGCGACACTATCCGCCCTACTGGCTGCGGGTCGATCTGCCGCGCAAGATCGAGCACGCCAACTTCATCCGTTCGCTCGACAAAGGCAGCGAGCAGCTGGCGACCGCCGTCACGCCGCGCGCCTTCGAGGGCGTCACCGAGATCACGGTGCTCGCCAACGATCACCCGCGGCTGTTGTCGATCATTGCCGGCGCCTGTGCGGTGGCCGGGGCCAACATCGTCGACGCGCAGATCTACACCACCATGGACGGTCTGGCGCTCGATACGATCTTCGTCAGCCGCGAGTTCTCCGATGACGGTGACGAAAAGCGGCGCGGCTCGCGCGTCTCCGCCTTGATCGAGCGGGCGCTCGCCGGCCAGGAGCGGCTACCCGAGCAGATCGAGCGCAAGGCGCAGGCGAAGTCGCGGGTCAAGGCCTTCCAGCTGCCGACCGAGGTGATCGTCAACAATTCCTGGTCCGACCGCTTCACCGTCATCGAGGTCTCCGGCCTTGACCGCCATGGCCTCCTCTACGACCTGACGCGGGCGATCTCGGATCTTTCGCTCAATATCGCGTCGGCCCACATCGCCACCTTCGGCGAGCGGGCGGTCGACGTATTCTACGTGACCGATCTCTTCGGTCATAAAGTCGAAACGCGCTCGCGCGAAAAGGCCATTCGCGAGAAGCTGCAGAAGGCCTTCGACGGCGTCAAGCTCGAGGCCCGCCTCGAGCCGAAGCACGACGCCAGGCACGAGCCGAAGCAAGAGATCAAGCGCGGCTGATCACCCCACCCGGCGGCCGTGCCGACTGGTTCCCGAGACGAAGCGTAGCCCGGTTGACGATGACGATGCTCAGAAGCTTTGCCACGGTGGGAGCTGCCACCATTTTGAGCCGCATCCTCGGGTTCCTGCGCGATACGATGATCGCATCGGCGCTCGGCACCGGGCCGGTGGCCGAAGCCTTTGTCGTCGCCTTCCGCCTGCCCAACCTGTTTCGCCGGCTGTTCGCCGAGGGTGTGTTCAATTCCGCTTTCGTGCCGCTCTATTCGCGCGAATTGGACGAGCGCGGCGAGAAGGGGGCGACCGCATTCGCTGCCGAAGTGGCGAGCATGCTGTGTTTCAGCGTCACCGTGCTGTGCGCCGTGGCGATGATCGCCGCGCCTTGGCTGGTCGACGGGCTTGCCTTCGGCTTCGCCCGCTCGGCCGACAAGTTCGACCTGACCGTGCTCCTCACCCGCATCTGTTTTCCCTACCTCGGCTTCATGGCCGTCACCGGCATGCTCGGCAGCGTGTTGTCGGCACACCGCCGCTTCCTGCTGCCGGCCTTGGCGCCGGTCGTGCTGAATGTCGTGCTGATCGCTGTGCTGTCCGTCATCAACTGGGCCGGGCTCGCCCGCTCGGCCGAAGGCGGCGAGGTCCTGGCGTTCGGCGTCACGCTCGGCGGCGTGGCACAATTGGGCCTCGTCGCCATCGGCGTGCGGCGGTCGGGGGCCGGCTTCGCCCTGCATCTGCCGCGCGTGACCGCGTCGATCCGCCGGCTGATGGGATTGGCGCTGCCGGGCGTGCTCGCCGGCGGCATCACCCAGATCAACATCGTCATCGGCACCACGCTGGCCTCCGCCCAGGCCGGCGCCGTCGCCTATCTCTACTACGCCGATCGCGTCTACCAGCTGCCGCTGGGCGTGGTCGGCATCGCCATCGGCGTGGTGCTGCTGCCGGAGATCGCCTACCACATCCGCATTGGTCGCAACGATCTTGCCTACGAGGCGCAGAACCGCAGCCTGGAATTCGCCCTCGCCCTGACTGTCCCGGCGGCGCTCGGCCTGATGGTCGCCGCCCATCCGATCGTCGAGGTGCTGTTCGAACGAGGTGCCTTCGGTCCGCGCGATACCTCGATGACCGCCGATGCGCTCGCCGGCTTCGCCTTCGGCCTGCCGGCCTTCGTCATGGTGAAGGTGTTTTCGCCGGCGTTTTTCGCCCGGCTGGACATGAAGACGCCGATGTGGATCGCGGTCGTGACCATGGTGGTCAACGTCGTCGCCGGCGTTCTGCTGTTCTGGCGCATCGGCCATCTCGGCATCGCGCTGGCGACCAGCCTCGCCGGCTGGACCAATGCCGGGCTGTTGTTCTTCATGCTGGCCCGCCGCGGCCATTGGCGCACCGACGGAGCGCTCGAGTACCGGTTGCCGCGGCTGTTGCTTGCCGCTGGCGCGATGGCGCTCGTCACCTGGTTCGCCGATCGGCTTGCCGCCCAATGGCTCGGCGCCGAGAACGGGCTGATGGTCAAGATCTCGGCGCTGTTCCTGGTGGTCGGTGGCTCGGCCGCCGTGTTCCTCGGCATCGGTTCGTGGCTCGGCGGTCTTGATTGGCGCTCGCTGAAAGACGGATTCCAAAGCGAGACCGGCGAGCCGAAACTGACGGCCCTCGATACGTCCATCGATTGACCCGGCCGCCCCAAACGCGCATAAGCCCGCCAACCCAGTCCTACGAAACGGTTGATGACGCCCATGTTGTATGAACCTCGACCTGAGTTGACCGAAACCAAGCCCGTGCCGGGCTTCGCGCAGCGGGTGTTTTCCGGCATCCAGCCGACCGGCAACCTGCATCTCGGCAATTATCTCGGCGCCATCGTCAAGTTCGTGCAGCTGCAACAGAGCTTCCCCTGCATCTACTGCGTGGTCGATCTGCATGCCATCACCATGCCGCAGGAGCCGGCCGAACTGCAGCAGTCGATCCGCGAAGTGACGGCGGCATTCCTCGCCGCCGGCATCGACCCGGTGAAGCACATCGTCTTCAACCAGAGCCGCGTGCACGAGCACGCCGAACTCGCCTGGGTGTTCAACTGCATCGCCCGCCTCGGCTGGCTCAACCGCATGACGCAGTTCAAGGACAAGGCCGGCAAGGACCGCGAGAACGCCTCCCTCGGCCTCTACGCCTATCCGAGCCTGATGGCGGCCGACATCCTCGTCTACCGCGCCACCCACGTGCCGGTCGGCGAGGATCAGAAGCAGCACCTGGAACTGACCCGCGACGTGGCGCAGAAGTTCAACAACGACTATTCCGGCCGCATTGCCGACCTCGGCTTCGGCGCGGGCTATTTCCCGCTGCCCGAACCCGTCATCCAGGGTCCGGCGACGCGGGTGATGTCGTTGCGCGACGGCTCCAAGAAGATGTCGAAGTCCGACCCCTCCGACTACAGCCGCATCAATCTCTCCGACGACAGCGACACGATCGCGCAGAAGTTCCGCAAGGCGAAGACCGATCCGGAGCCGTTGCCGAGCGAGGAGAAGGGGCTGGAGAGCCGGCCGGAAGCCGAGAACCTCGTCGGCATCTACGCTGCGCTGTCGGGCCGCTCCAGGGCCGAGTTGCTCGCCGAATTCGGTGGCGGCCAGTTCTCGGCCTTCAAGCAGGCGCTGACCGATCTCGCCGTCGACAAGCTCGGTCCGGTCGGCAAGCGGATGAAGCAGCTGACCGCCGATCCGGGCTATATCGACCAGGTGCTGCGGGACGGCGCCGAGCGTGCTTCGGCAATCGCTGCCCCGATCATGAACGACGTCAAGGATATCGTTGGTTTCTTGCGCTAGCGCATGGAGCCGGCCGTGGTGGCTTTCGTATGAGTTGAGCACCGGACAGTGCGCCGCGCGACCGAGACGCTTGAATGCGGTGCATTTTGCCATAGCTTAGCAACCAGGGACTTCGCTGCCGATATCTGCGAAGCCGATTCATCCCCGGGCCTTGCCCCCGGGAGAGGAGTGAAGCGATGTTCATCCAGACCGAGACGACCCCCAATCCGGCGACCCTGAAATTCCTGCCCGGCCGCACCGTGCTTGCCGAGGGCACGCGCGACTATCGCGGCGAGACCGAAGCAGCCGAATCGCCGCTGGCGAGCGCACTGTTCGCCGTTCCGGGCGTTGCCGGCGTGTTCTACGGCTCCGATTTCGTTTCGGTCACCAAGGACGATGGCGCCGACTGGCAGCACCTGAAGCCCGCCATCCTCGGCGCGGTCATGGAGCATTTCATCGCCGGCAGCCCGCTGTTCGTCGGCGAGGCGGTGGTCGCCGCCGACGAGGAGTTCTTTGCGGCGTCCGATGCCGAGACCGTCGCCGCCATCAAGGAGTTGATCGAGACGCGCGTGCGGCCGGCGGTTGCCAACGACGGCGGCGACATCACCTTCAAGGGCTTCAAGGACGGCGTGGTGTTCCTGACGATGCGCGGCGCCTGCTCCGGCTGCCCGTCCTCGACCGCGACCCTTCGCCACGGCATCCAGAACCTGCTCCGGCACTTTCTCCCCGAAGTGCGCGAAGTCCGCGCCGCCTGATCGCGGCAAAGTCGTTGAGGGTCGGCTCGACATGCGCGCCGCGACAGGCTAAGTGCGGCAGATGCGCCTGATTGCCATCGATACTGCCCTCGACGCCTGTTCCGTCGCCATCGTGTCCGGAGCCGAGATCATCGCCGAGACCGAAGTCATCGGTCGCGGCCATGCCGAGCGGCTGGTGGCGATGATCGAGGCGGTGATGACGAAGGCCGGCAGCCGCTTCTCCGATCTCGACCGCATCGCCGTGACCGTCGGCCCCGGCTCGTTCACCGGCATCCGCGTCGGCT
Organism: Ancalomicrobiaceae bacterium; assembly: GCA_031291595.1. Lineage (GTDB taxonomy): Bacteria > Pseudomonadota > Alphaproteobacteria > Rhizobiales > Ancalomicrobiaceae > CAIYYN01. The sequence continues at coordinate 35,119 of JARLIU010000011.1, forward strand.
TGGCGACGGCGCGCGGTCTGGCGCTCGCGGCGGCAAAACCGCTGGTCGGCGTCCTCACCCTCGATGCGATGGCCCATGCCGCGCCCGCCACCGACCGGCCGCTGCTGGTCGTGCTCGACGCCCGGCGCGGCGAGACCTATGCCCGCGCCTATGCGGCCGACGGCGAGCCGCTGGGCGAGCCGCAGGTATTGACGCTCGCCGCCGCCGCCGCCGTGGCAACGCAATTGGGAGCCGATCTCTACGGCTCGGCCGCCGGGCTGATCGTCGCGGCCGCGCCGGACGCCCGGCTGAAGTCGCTCGGCCAGCCGGCCTATCCGGAAATCGCGGCCGTCGCCGCACTCGGAGCGCGGGCGACGCCCGGTGCCGTCCCGCCGAAGCCGTTGTATTTGCGCGCGCCCGACGCCAAGCCGCAGACCAACGGCATCGTCGCCCGGGCCGCCCCGCCGGTCGCTGCCGCCGTCGCCGAGGGGATGTCATGAGCCTGAAGTCCTGGTGGCGATGGATCCGGGAATGGCTCCGGCAGCGCGCGCCGCTGCACATCGATTCCGCCGCGCCGGACGACGCCGATACCCTGGCGGCGATCCATGCGGCCTGCTTCGCCCACGACTGGAACGCTGAGGAGATCGCCGCGCTATTGCGCGACGGCAACGTCATCGGCCTCGTCGCCAGGCGCACCGGCTTGTTTGGCCGGCGCCGCGCCATCGGCTTTCTGCTGTTGCGCACCGCCGCCGACGAGGCCGAAGTGCTGACCATCGCCGTCGATCCGCGCCGGCGCCGATTGGGCTGCGGGCGCAAGCTGCTGGAGGCCGGGCTGCGGCGCCTCTATCGTGACCGCATCGACGCGCTGTTTCTCGAAGTCGAGGCCGGCAATCAGCCGGCCCTTGCGCTTTACCGCCGTCTCGGCTTTACCCAGGTGGGCGAACGGCGCGGCTACTACGGCCATTCGGATGGCACGAGTTCGGCGGCGCTCGTCATGCGCGTCGAACTGGTGCGGTCGAAGCGGCGATGAGACAGCTCCTTGTGGCATTGACGATCCTCTGGCTGGTGGCGGTCACGCTCGCCGTGCTTCCGGTGCAGATGCTTGCCGCCGGCGCCGATTGGCCGCTCGCCCGGCAGCTGCCGGTGTGGTGGCATGGTTTCGTGCTGCGCCGGTTGGGGGTGCGGGTGACCGAAGCCGGCGGACCGGCGAACGACCGGCCGCTGCTGATCACCGCCAACCACATCTCCTGGCTCGACATTTCCGTGCTGGCGAGCCGGACGTCGCTTTCCTTCGTCGCCAAATCGGAAGTGGCGTCCTGGCCGATATTCGGGCTGTTCGCCAGATTGCAGCGCTGCATCTTCGTCGACCGCCAGCGGCGCACCGCCACCGGGGCGACGACCCGCGAGATCGGCGATCGGCTGAAGGCGGGCGACGCCATCGTGCTGTTCCCGGAAGGCACGTCCGGCGACGGCAACGGCATCCTGCCGTTCCGCTCCGCGCTCTTAGGCGCGGCCCGTGCGGCGATCGGGGAGGGGGAGGGCACCGTATGGGTCCAGCCGGTGGCCATCCGCTACCGCCGCCTGCAGGGCCTGCCGATCGGCCGCTTCGAACGGCCGCGGCTCGCCTGGTACGGCAACATGGACCTCATCCCGCATCTTCTGGCCGCCTTCAGCCTTGTCGCCGTCGATGTCGACGTGATCTGGGGCGAGCCGATCGCCACGACGGACGCCAGCGACCGCAAGACGCTGGCGGCGACGCTCGAGCGCTGCGTCACCCGGCTGTACAGCGGCGACGAAGCGGCCTGAAGCGGTTGTCCTTCCCAATTCCGGCGAATTCCGGTAAAGAACTCGGTGGCCGAAGGTCGGAACTTGACGAAATTTGGGAGCGGTCGGGACGTATGACGGGTGAGAAGCGCGCAGGCGAGCGCAAGGTCTTCGTCAAGACCTACGGCTGTCAGATGAATGTCTACGACTCCGACCGCATGATCGATGTCCTCGCCACTGAGGGCTATGTCGCTACGGACAATGCCGAAGCCGCCGATCTGGTCATTCTCAACACCTGCCATATCCGCGAGAAGGCGGCGGAAAAGGTCTATTCCGACATTGGCCGCTATCGCGATGTGAAGCAGGCGCGCGCCCTCGAGGGGCATCGGACGATGATCGCGGTTGCCGGCTGTGTCGCTCAGGCCGAGGGCCTGGAGATCGCCCGCCGCGCCCCTGCCGTCGATCTGGTGGTCGGCCCGCAGTCCTATCACCGCCTGCCGGACCTTCTCGTCGAGGCCGCCGACCGCACCCGTCAGTCCCGGGTGGTGGCGACCGATTTCGACGTCGAGGCCAAATTCGCCGAGATGCCTTTGCCCCGGCCCGCGGTGACCGCATCGCGTGGGCCGACGGCGTTTCTGACGGTGCAGGAAGGCTGCGACAAGTTCTGCACTTTCTGCGTCGTGCCCTACACCCGCGGGGCCGAAGTGTCGCGCCCCGCCGCCCAGGTGATCGCCGAGGCCGAACGGCTCGCCGCAGCCGGCGTGCGCGAGGTGACGCTGTTGGGCCAGAACGTCAACGCCTACCACGGCGAAGGCCCGGACGGCGGCCGCTGGTCGCTGGCGCGGCTCATCTATCGCCTCGCCGAGATCCCCGGCCTCGACCGGCTGCGCTACACCACCAGCCACCCGCGCGACATGGGCGACGACCTGATCGCCGCCCACGCCGAACTGCCGGCGCTGATGCCCTATCTGCACCTGCCGGTGCAGTCCGGATCCGACCGCATCCTGGCCGCGATGAATCGCCGCCATGTTGCGGCCGACTATCTGCGCCTCATAGAGCGCATACGTCGCGCCCGCCCCGACATGGCGCTGTCCGGCGATTTCATCGTCGGCTTCCCCGGCGAGACCGATGCCGACTTCGAGGCGACCATGCGGCTGGTCGAACACGTGCGCTACGCCGCCTGCTTTTCGTTCAAATATTCGCCCCGCCCCGGCACGCCGGCGGCCGGCGACGCCGACCAGGTGGCTGAGGCGGTGAAATCCGAGCGGCTGCAGCGGCTGCAGGCGCTGATCAACGACCAGACGCACGAGTTCAACGCGGCAACCGTCGGCAAGGCGGTCGATGTGCTGATCGAGAAGGCCGGCCGCCACCGGGGACAGCTCGTCGGCCGGTCGCCGTGGTTGCAGCCGGTACACATCGACGGACCGGCGGAGTGGATCGGTTCGGTGCGCAAGGTCGCCATCGAGCGGGCGGAAGGCTTCAGTCTTTTCGGCTGCGTCCTCTCGACGCCGGACGCGGAAGGCCGGATGATGTCCGCGACGATGACATGCGCGGGTTGATTCGAACGGAATGAACGCGCGGAGCGGTTCCGAGGCATGACGCCGGAGCTGCCGGCGCTGGGAGGGAGGATCTCAGTGAGCGAGACGATCAGGCCGAAGTCTCCGATGTCCCCAGCGGCAAAGCCGCCCCTCGCAACCCCCTTCGTCCGCGCAGTCGGGCCAACGCTCGTGCCCCATGCTTCAGATCTCACCCACGTGGTGCTTGCCTTCGATGACAACCGTCTGGTCGGCGACCTCTACGGCCAATTCGACCAGAATTTGGCGGAAATCGAACGCCGCTTGGCGGTCAGCGCCGTGGCCCGTGGCAATCAGGTGACCATCAAGGGCGCGCATGAGGCGTGCGAACAGGCCCGCGACGTGCTGGAGAGCCTTTACGAGCGGCTGCATGCGGGCGAAGAGATCTTGCCCGGCGATGTCGACGGTGCCATCCGTATGGCCGCCTCGCGTGGAGCGCAGCTGCCGCTGCCGACCTTCGAACCCAAGGCGCGCTTCCAGCCGGCGCAGATTGCGACGCGACGCAAGACCGTCGTCGCCCGCACCCCCGGTCAGGACGCCTACATAAGGGCGCTCGACCGCGCCGACATGATCTTCGGCGTCGGCCCGGCCGGTACCGGCAAGACCTATCTCGCGGTGGCTTACGCCGCGGCGCTGATCGAGCGCGGCGAGGCGACGCGGCTCATTCTGTCGCGCCCGGCGGTCGAGGCCGGCGAACGCCTCGGCTTCCTGCCCGGCGATATGAAGGAAAAGGTCGATCCGTACCTGCGGCCGCTCTACGACGCGCTCTACGACATGATGCTGGCGGAAAAGGTCGAGCGCGGGCTGCAGTCCGGCATGATCGAAGTCGCCCCGCTCGCCTTCATGCGCGGCCGCACCCTCGCCAACGCCGTCGTGCTCTTGGACGAGGCGCAGAACTGCACCACGATGCAGATGAAGATGTTCCTGACGCGCCTGGGCGAGAACTCCAAAATGATCGTCACCGGCGATCCGTCGCAGGTCGATCTCGGTCCCGGCCAGCGTTCCGGTCTCGTCGATGCGCTCGACATCCTGAAAGGCGTCGAGGGCGTCGTCACCGTGCATTTCAACGAGACCGACGTCGTCCGCCACGAGCTGGTCGCCCGCATCGTCAAGGCCTACGACGATCGCTCGCGCCAGAAGCTGGCCGCCAAACAAGGCAGCGAGGCCGCCGATGCCGGCCTCGACACCACCGGGCGGCCGGGATGAGCAGGGAAGACGCCGGCACTGCACTGGCCGTCGACATCTCCGTCGAGGCCGAGGCCTGGGGTGAGGAAGCGGCGTTGCGACCGCTGGTCGAACGCACGCTGACGACTGCGGCGGACGTCGGCCGGTTCGATCTCCCCGCCCATGTCGAAGTCTCGCTGCTGCTGACCGACGACGCGCGCATCCAGGTACTGAACCGCGTCTGGCGCGGCAAGGACATGCCGACCAACGTGCTGTCGTTCCCGGCAGGGCCCGAAGCCGCCAAGGACGGGCTGCCGGACGACGCCAGGCCGCTGCTCCTCGGCGACATCGTCCTCGCCCGCGAGACCGTCGTTCGCGAGGCCGCGGCCGAGGGCAAGACGCTAGAGGCCCACGTCTGTCACCTTCTTGTGCACGGTTTTCTGCATCTTCTGGGTTACGATCACGAGATCGACGACGCGGCCGAAGAGATGGAGTCGCTCGAAACCGAGATTCTGGCCGCACTCGGAATTGCCGATCCGTACGCCGAGGTTTCGACTTGAGGCTTTGGTCCGGACCTGAGAAACTGGGACGGATTGCGGCCATCCAGGTGGAATGGCGCATGACCGCACAGACGAGGACGCCCGATTTCGACCGGCCGGCGCTACGCCCCCCGGGCGGATCAAGGGTTGGATGAGATGAACGATACGCAGTCTTCTAGTACCGGGTCCGGTGGCGAAAGTCTTTCGACGCCGGACGCCCACGAACGATCCGGCGAAAGCTGGCTCGAGCGCTTTATGGTCGCCGTCGGATTGAGGCAGTCGGCCAGTGACCTGCGCGAAAGCCTCGAGACGGTGCTCGAACAGGACGGCAGCGCCAACCAGCTGTTCTCGCCCGTCGAGCGGACGATGATCCGCAACATCCTGCAATTGCGCGAAACCCGCGTCGAGGACGTGATGCTGCCGCGCTCGGCCATCGACGCCGTCGACCTCGATACGAATATCGCCAGCCTGATGGCGATCTTCGCCGCCACCGGCCATAGCCGCATGCCGGTCTACCGCGACAGCCTCGACGATGCCCTCGGCATGATCCATGTGCGCGACCTGATGAACTGGATCGCCCGCGCGGCCGGCGCCACCGTTGTCGACGACGAGCCGCCGCCGCCGGAGCGCGTATCGCTCGCCGGCATCGATCTGTCGATGAAACTCGCCGATGCCGAACTGGTCCGCCCGGTGCTGTTCGTGCCGCAGTCGATGCCGGTGACCGATCTGCTCGCCAAGATGCAGGCGAGCCGCATCCAGATCGCGCTGGTCATCGACGAATACGGTGGCGTCGACGGGCTCGTCAGTCTCGAAGACATCGTCGAGACGGTGGTCGGCGACATCGAGGACGAGCACGACACCGACGAAGACGAAGGCAGCCTGCAGGCGATCGGCGAGGGCCAGTGGATCGCCGACGGCTCGGTGCTGCTGGAAGAAGCCAGCGCCAAGACCGGCATCGACTTCTCCAAGGTCGATCTGGCCGAGGATGTCGATACGCTCGGCGGTCTGGCCTTTGCGCTGTTCGGCCGCGTGCCGAGCCCCGGCGAGAGCCGGGAGGCGGAAGAACTGCCTGGGCTGGTGTTCGAGATCATCGAGGCCGACAAGCGCCGGATCAAGCGGTTGCGCTTGCGACGGGCAACCTCGGCGTCTGCTGGGGCCCCGGAGCTGGTCGCTGACGCCACGGCCGACGGAGGCTGAGGCCCCGGCCGGTTTGGCGTTCCCGTTGGCGAACCGGCCGTATTGCCGCCATGCTCTGCCGCTCTTTGAGGCCGGTCGGTGGGTCGGACGATTCGGCTCCCCGCCGTGCCGCCGCCTGGACGCCTGTCCACACCCAGCCGTCTTCACCAGTCACCCCCATCCGGACCGCCCGCATGCTGGCTCGCCTCTCGGGATCAGTCGCCCTGCAAGGGGGGGGCGTCCGCTTTCTGCTGGCGCTGGCAGCGGGGGGGCTCGCCGCCTTCGCCCAGGCGCCGTACCATGCCTTCCCGGTGTTGTGGGTGGCGCTGCCCGTGCTGGTGTGGCTGCTCGATGGCGCGGTCGGTGCCGGCGGCCCGTTGCGCAGGCTGCTGCCGGCCTTCGTCGTCGGCTGGGCCTTCGGCTTCGGCTATTTCTTGAACGGCCTGTGGTGGATCGGCGAAGCCTTCCTGGTCGATGCCGATCAGTATGCGTGGCTGATGCCGGTCGCGGTCGTGGCGCTGCCGGCCGGCCTCGCCCTGTTTACCGCCGTCGCGACGATGCTGGCGCGGGCGTTCTGGTCGGACGGTCCGACGCGCATCGCGGTCCTGGCGCTTGTCTGGGCGGCCAGCGAGTTCGCCCGCGGCCATGTGCTGACCGGCTTTCCCTGGAATGATCTCGGCTACGGGCTCGCCGCCAACGACGTGCTGATGCAGTCGGCCGCGCTTGTCGGCCTGCACGGGCTGACGCTGCCGGCAATCCTCATCTTCGCCGCCCCGGCCGCGCTCGATGGCCGGCGCGGCGGACGCCGGTTCGTTGCCGCCAATCTCGTACTGCTTCTTGCCATGGTCGGCTATGGCATCGTCCGCCTCGCCGGCGCGCCGCACGATACGGTTGCCGGCGTGAAGCTTCGCCTGATGCAGCCGGCCGTAACCGAATGGAGCAAATGGCGCCCCGAGGGCCGGGCCAAGCTGCTCAATTCCTATGTCGAACTGTCCTCGACGTCACCGACCGGCGAGAACAAGGGGCTGGCCGGCATCACTCAGCTGATCTGGCCGGAATCGCCCTTCTCCTTCGTCCTGGCGCGTGAGCCCTGGGCCCTGGCGACCATCGCCGACATGCTGAAGTCCGGCCCGACATCGCTGATCACCGGCGCGGTGCGCGTCGAACCGCCGACGGCCGGCGAGACGCGGCCGCGCTTCTACAATTCGATCTACGTCATCGGCCCCGATGGCGGCATCACCGGCGCCTACGACAAGGCGCATCTCGTGCCCTTCGGCGAATACATGCCGCTCGAGTGGCTGTTCGGTTGGATCGGCCTGAAGCAGCTCACGCAGATCAAGTCGCCCTTCTCCGCCGGGCCGGGTCCGCGCACCCTTGCCGTGCCCGGAGCGCCCGATGCCGGCATGACCATCTGCTATGAAGCCGTCTTTCCCAACGAAGTCGTCGATCCGGCCGAACGGCCAGGCTGGCTTGTCAACCTGACAAACGACGCTTGGTTCGGCTTGACTCCCGGCCCCTACCAGCACTTGCACCAGGCGCGGCTACGCGCGGTTGAGGAAGGGCTGCCGATGGTCCGAGTCGCGAATTCCGGCATTTCGGCAGTGATTGACGCGTGGGGAAGGGTCGTCGCTGAGCTTCCGTTAGGGAAACGTGGGGTACTGGATGTCGATCTACCGGCGGCCGCACCGTCTACTCTCTACAGTAACGCTCGTCATCTTGGAGAGACCCTCGAATTCATTGCAATATGTGTCTTCACGATTTGGCGGCGGCGGTCGCGACGGCACAATCATCGTTGACTTTGAGCCGCGCTCGGCCCAAAGATACAACCATGGGCGGCCGAAAATACAAATACCGGGCCACCCGTTGGTCTATATGAAATCCGTCCGGCCGAATCAGTCAAGTAACAAAGGGCGTGTATTGGAGATGCGCGAACCCATAAGAAAATGTCGCTTGAGCTGATGCCCGGGCAGTCGCAGATACAAAAACGCAGGTTCCAAATGGCTAGCAAAAAATCCCCGAATCCCATCGATATCCACGTTGGCAGTCGCGTCAGGCTGCGTCGCATGATGCTCGGCATGAGCCAGGAAAAGCTCGGCGAACATCTCGGCATTACGTTTCAGCAGATCCAGAAGTACGAGAAGGGCACCAACCGTATCGGCGCCAGCCGTCTTCAAGCGATCGCGCGAGTTCTGAGCGTGCCGCCGGCCTTCTTCTTTGAAGATGCTCCGGGCGGAATGCCCGTGGCCGGCAACCAGGGGTTCGATGAGCCGCAGGCTGCATCCTACGTCGTCGACTTCCTGTCGAGCTCGGAGGGTTTGTCGCTCAACAAGTCTTTCGTGCGCATCAAAGATGCCAAGATTCGCAAGAAGATCGTCGATCTCGTTCGCTCGATCGCGGGCGAAGAAGAGTGACATTTCGGCTGCAACCAGACCGGAACCAATCGTTCGAAGCGTTTTGACACGCCGGGACCGGATGTGCCGGCGGTACATCCGGCTGACTGGCGTGTCGGCCGAACGGCTGGCCGGTTTCAATCGGCGAATGCGGACGGCCTCGAGCCAATGCGGCTCGAGGCGTATTGGGGATTGCTGCGGATTTCGCCGCAAATCCCGCTCCAACTCTTTGATGTCGATCGCGTTTACGAGTTTCGACCCGAAGCGGTCCAAGCTCGTCGCGACCGAAGTCGGCGGGCCGTGGCGTTTCGGCGGAGGCGTACCGGCCTGACCGAAGCAGCCCAGCCCTTGCAGCGGGCGGTAGCCAGCCATGTTTACGTAATATCTCGGCTGGCGGCGGAGGATCGACCCCGTAGTTTCGTTCGATGTCGATCAATCCCGGCAGATTATTTTCCAATCTGACCGAGCGTTGGAATGGCCGACCCTTGACCGAAAATCAGCGGGACTGCTAGACGACTTCGTCCGGGCGTCCGCTCGACGCGCGAAGGGTTCCGGAGCATCCGCAAGCGAGGCTGTCGTGGCACGTTCAAACTATCTCTTCACCAGTGAGTCTGTTTCGGAAGGTCATCCGGACAAGGTCTGCGATCGCATTTCGGACGAGATCGTCGACGCTTTCTTCCGCCTCGGCCCGGAATACGGCTGGAACCCCTGGCACCTCAGGTGCGCGGCCGAAACCTTGGCGACCACCAACCGTGTCGTCATCGCCGGCGAGACCCGCGGCCCGGCGCAGATCACCAAGGACCTGATCGTTCACCTCGCCCGCATGGCGATCCGTGACATCGGCTACGAGCAGGACGGCTTCCACTGGGACACGGCCGAGTTCGAGGTGCTGCTGCACGCCCAGTCGGCCGACATCGCTCAGGGCGTCGATGCCGCCGGCAACAAGGACGAGGGTGCCGGCGACCAGGGCATCATGTTCGGTTACGCCTGCCGCGAGACGCCGGAACTGATGCCGGCGCCGATCTACTATGCCCACAAGATCCTCGAGGACCTGGCCAGGGCTCGCAAGTCCGGCAAGGGCCCGGCGGCCGTGCTCGGTCCCGACGCCAAGAGTCAGGTCACCGTCGCCTACGAGAACGGCAAGCCGGTCGGCGCCCGCCAGATCGTCCTCTCCACCCAGCATCTGGACGAGGCGCTGTCGTCGTCCGACATCCGCAAGATCGTCGAGCCGTTCATCGTCGCCGCACTGCCGGCCGGCTGGGTGAGCGCGGACACCGTCTGGCACGTCAATCCGACCGGCAAGTTCGTCATCGGCGGACCGGACGGCGATTCGGGCCTTACCGGCCGCAAGATCATCGTCGACACCTACGGCGGCGCGGCCCCGCACGGCGGCGGCGCCTTCTCCGGCAAGGATCCGACCAAGGTCGACCGTTCCGCCGCCTATGCCGCGCGCTACCTCGCCAAGAATGTGGTTGCCGCCGACCTCGCCGATCGCGCCACCATCCAGCTTGCCTATGCCATCGGCGTCTCCGAGCCGCTCGCCATCTATGTCGACCTGCATGGCACCGGCCGCGTCGACGAGGCGAAGCTGGAAAAGGCGTTGCGCGAGGTCATCAGCCTGACGCCGCGCGGCATTCGTACCCATCTCGATCTGAACAAGCCGATCTATGCCCGCACCTCCGCCTATGGCCACTTCGGCCGGCCGGCCGATGCCGACGGCGGCTTCTCCTGGGAGAAGACCGACCTCGTCGCGGCGCTGAAGACGGCCGTCGGCGCCTGAGCCGGGTGCGATCCCAAACGGGGATGCGTCGATGATCGATGACAACGACAGCGCGCCGGAGACCCCGGCGCGCATGGCCGCGTTTTATGGCCGCCGCAAGGGCAAGCCGTTGCGCAAGGGCCAGACCGAAGTCGTCGAGACGCTGCTGCCCGGTCTCAGCATCGATCTCGCCGTGCCAGCGCCCGCCGATCTGAAGGCGCTGTTCGCTGCCGACATCGACGACGTCTGGATGGAAAGCGGCTTCGGCGGCGGCGAGCATCTGCTGAACCTGGCCGAAAGCCATCCGCGCATCGGTTTCATCGGCGCCGAACCCTTCGTCAACGGCATGGCCAAGCTGCTCGCCATACTCGGCCAGCGCCCCGATCTGGCCGCCCGCATCCGCCTGCATGCCGCCGACGCCGTGCCACTGCTCGACTGGCTGCCCGAAGCCTCGCTCGGCCGCTTCTATCTGCTCTATCCCGACCCCTGGCCGAAAACGCGGCATTGGAAGCGCCGCTTCGTCGGCGCCGACAACATTGCCCGGCTGGCCCGCGTGCTGCGTCCGGGCGCCGAGTTCCGCTTTGCCAGCGACTGGAGCCCTTACGTCGACTGGACGCTGCAGCGCGTGCCACCGGATGTCCGGTTCCGCTGGCTGGCCGAGACGTCGATGGACTGGAAGGAGCCCTGGGCCGGCTGGCCGGGCACGCGCTACGAGGCGAAGGCCGTGCGCGAGGGCAGGGTGCCGGCCTATCTGAGGTTTGGGCGAGTCTGACGCTCGAGGGCCCGGCCCGTCGCCGTTCAGGCGCCGTCTAACTTCGCGGCAACACGCCTGCCAGCACGATGGCGATGATGGCGTCGCGCGTCTGGTCGAAATAGCCGGGATCGTCGAGCGTCCGGCCGGTCAGCAGGCTCGTCTGCGCCGAGAAATCGGCAAAATTCTGCGTTGTCGCCCAGATCGTCAGAATGAGCGTCGTCGGGTCGACCGGCGCAAGTCGTCCGTCGGCGATCCAGGCGGTCAAGGTCGCCACCTTGGCCTCGACGATCGGCGCGAGGTCGCGCAGGATCGCCTCCTTCAGCCACGGCGCGCCTTGAATGATCTCCGTCGCAAAAAGCCGCGACTGGTCGGGGTAGGCCCGTGAGAATTCGAGCTTTGCCGTGATGTAGTCGGTCAGCGCCTGGCGCGGCTCGGCATCCGGGTCGATCTCCGCCAGCGCCTCCAGCCAGACGCCGAGCGTACGCTTCAACACCGCCAGATACAGCTCTTCCTTGCTGTGGAAATAGTACAGCAGGTTCGGCTTCGACATGCCCGCCGCTTCCGCGATCTGGTCGGTGCGGGCGCCATGCAGGCCGAAGCGGGCAAAGGTGGTCAAGGCGGCATCGAGGATCTTCTCGACGTTGGCTTCGCCCACTCGCGTCTTGGTACGCGGCTCGCCCATTCGCCCGCTGGCCCCCATGATCTGCGCCACCCTATCCGGCGCCTGGCTGCAGGGCCACCCGTGGCCGCGCGCCGTCGTCTCGATCGCTCACTGTAGGGCAGGATGATTTCGGGTGGAATCGCTGCAGCGATCCCCTCCGAAATCTGAATCGCTGCTCTATCAAAGGTCTAGAGCGCCGGCCGACCAACTGGAATCGGACCGGCGCTCTATCTTTTTGTTTGAGCATCGGAATCAGCCCGGAACCGGTTCCCACTTCCGGGTCCGATGCTCTAGCTAGCGCGGTGGGTCAGATGGCAAAGCCGCTCTGACGGGCCAATTGCGCCAGGCTCACCTGCGGCCGGGCGCCGTAATGGCTGATGATCTCGCCGGCGGCGACGCCGCCCAGCTCGGCGCAATTGGTCAGCGCCTGGCCGCGCGCCAGACCCGCGAGGAAGCCGGCGGCATAGAGATCGCCCGCTCCGGTCGTGTCGACCAGCTGCTCGACCGGCGTGACGCCGACCTGCCAGGTTTCCTCGCGCGTTACGACGAGCGAGCCGCGTGCCCCGAGCGTCACCGCGGCGAGCCTTGCATCCTGGCGCAGCGCTGCGATCGCGGCATTGAAGTCGGCCGTCTCGTACAGCGCCTTTGCCTCCGACTCGTTGGCAAACACGATGTCGACGGTGCCGGAGCGCAACAGCTCGAGGAACTCCTCGCGGTAGCGGTCGACGCAGAAACTGTCCGAAAGCGTCATGGCGACGTCGCGGCCGGCGGCATGCGCGGCTTCCGCCGCATGGCGAAAGGCGATCTTGGCCTCCGGCGGATCCCACAGATAGCCCTCGAGGTAGATGATCGAGGCCGAGCCGACCAGCTCCGGGTCGATGTCGGCAGCGGTCAAATGCTGGCAGGCGCCGAGGAAGGTGTTCATGGTGCGCTCGCCATCGGGCGAGACCAGGATCATCGAGCGGGCGGTGGGAGCGCCGTCGATGAGCGGCGACGTGGCGAAATGCACGCCGACGGCGCCGATGTCGTGGCGGAATACGCGGCCGAGATGATCGTCGGCGACCTTGCCGATGAAGGCGGTCCTGACCCCGAACGACGCGGCGCCCGCCGCCGTATTGCCGGCGCAGCCGCCGGACACCTCGATGCCCGATGCCATCAGCTTGTAGAGCCGCTCGGCTTCATCGGTGTCGATGAGCCGCATCGAGCCTTTGATGAGCTGCTGATTGATGAGGAAATCATCCTCGACCGGGGCGATGACATCGACAATGGCGTTGCCGATGGTAAGCACATCAAAGCGGGACGACGCAGTCATGACGGCCTTTGTGGTGGGATCGAGAGCGTTGCTGCGGGCGTAGAGGATTTGGGCGCCAAGCGCAACTGTCGCACAGCTTCGCAGCAACCCTGAGCGACCGGCGGCAGCGTGCGACAGTCCCGGCCGGTTGCGCCCGGGCCAAGCCCCGCGGTTCGGCACGCCTTCGATGTGCATCGGCAGCAGCGCGTGCGTTCGGTCGCCGCATCCCTCAGACGATGGCGACGCCGACATTGAGTCCGTGCTGCCAGATCTTGGCGACGGGGATCTGCTCGCCGTCGATCATCAGCAGGAATTCGTCCGGGATCGGCGCCACGCCCTCGAGCTTCAGCCCGAAGCCGGTGTCGTTGCGGCTCCTGACCAGGCAGTCGACGACCGAGGCCTTGTGATTGAACACGATCTTTGCGGATTTGAGCAAGCGTCGGCGTGGCGTACGGCGACGTTCCGATTCGATGGTCACGGCCAATCTCCTTTCGGCCGTCACGCGGCCGCTTCTCTCCTCCCCAATCGGCACAGACTCTACGCCGGCCTGCTTTCAATCCGGCAAATGCCGGGCCTCGGAAGTCCGGAGATCGCGCAACACATCGTTAGCTTTGATGTGCCCGACCAGCCGCGACGAAGCCGCGCGCCGACCGGCGGGCAAGCTGCTGCCGGTCGTTCGGGACGCTCGGCAGTCGGCCGGTGCCGATCGCTCGGTCGCGGCCGCGACGATGGCCGGCGCCATCGCTGCCGACTCTTCCCCGATCAGGTCCGGCTGGCGTCAAGGCGAAGCGCGGACGGCCGACAAATCCGAAACGAGGGGCTTGCGTGCTCGGAAATTTCTGAGTAGAGAGTACGCCTCTTCGCGGGGCCCGGTTACCCGGCCCTGCTGTTGGTTGCGCGCCCGTAGCTCAGCTGGATAGAGCATCAGACTACGAATCTGAGGGTCGGGCGTTCGAATCGCTCCGGGCGCGCCAATTAAATCAATAGGTTAGTGAAGATCAATCAGCCGGAAAATCGGCCCAGGCTCCGGCTACGCTCGCAGCTTGCGTGTGCTGTGAGGGCCAAC
>JARLIU010000110.1 GCA_031291595.1 Ancalomicrobiaceae bacterium
GCGCGAAGATGGACGACTTTCCGTAACCGAGCTTTCCGCGCGCATCGGATTGTCGAAGACGCCCTGCCAGATGCGGCTGAAGCGGCTGATCGAGCGCGGCTACATCGAAGGGTTCCGCGCGGTCCTAAACCCGGAAAAGCTTGGCTTCGACCATGTGGCCTTCACCGAAGTAACGCTGTCGGACACACGCGAGGAGGCGCTCGAAGCCTTCAACGCGGCGGTGAAGAAGATCCCGGAGGTGGAAGAGTGCCACATGATCGCCGGACGGTTCGACTACCTGTTGAAGGTCCGCACCTCCAATATCCGCCGCTATCGCGAAGTGCTGGGCGAGAAGATCTCCTCTCTGCCGCATGTCGCCTCGACCTCGACCAGCGTCGCCATGCAGGCGGTGAAGGAGACATGGGTGTGAGCGGACAGGCGATCGACAGTCCTGCCGGGTCGGGCGGCGGGAGACATCGGCCGCCCGCCAATCGCCCAAGTCACGCTGCCGACCGGCTTTGCTCGATCGCCGGCGGGAAGCCGAGACCGACAGCAATGCGGTTCCAGGCGCTGATATTGGCGATGGCCGCGGTGATAAAGGCCACTTCGCGCTGGGAGAACTCGGCAAAGAGCGCGGCCCGCGCCGCGTCGATGTCGCGATGGCTGGTCAGGTCGGCGAGCGCCTCGGCCCAGGCGAGTAAGGCACGCTCGCGCGGCGAATAGAGGGTGGTCTCGTGCCAGGCCGGCAATAGATCCAGCTTCAGCTGCGAAACGCCGTGCTTTCGTGCCAAACCAATGTGCATGTTGATGCAGAAGGCGCAGCCGTTCAGCTGCGACACCCGCACCTTCATCAGCTCGATCAACGCCTTGTCGATCCCGGCGGCATCGACTGCCTTGCCCAGCGCCAACAGCGCGTCGCGCGCCGGACCGGCCATCTCGCAGAAACTCTCGTAGCTCATTCCGTCTTGCTGGCTCATGCTGACACCCTTCCCTTCCGATGATAATGTCAGAGCACGAACATAATATTCGAGCACTGATACTATTTTCAAGCGGAGACAAGGACGATGATTCCGGCGCCCGGCGAGGGAAAACGCGGCGAGGCGGGCTATCTCGGCTATCTGCTGAGGCAGGCGGCCCATGCCAACCGCTTGAAGATGGAGACGATTCTCGCCGATCTCCAGGTCACTCCACCGCAGTTCGCGGTCCTCACCATGATCGGCGCATACCCCAGTTGCTCGAATGCCGACATCGCGCGTCTGAGCCTGATGACGCCGCAGACCGCGAGCTTCATCATCGCCAACCTGCTGAAGGCCGGGCATCTCACCCGCAAGCAGCACGCAACGCATGGTCGCATCCGCATGCTGGCGCTGTCCGACAGCGGCAGTGCGCTGATCGAGGCGGCGCGTGCACGGGTCCGAGCGCACGAGACGACGCTCTCCGCCGGGCTCGACGCCGGGGAGGAGGCCGTCATTCGTCGCTGGCTGGTGCAGCTGGCCGAAGGCGTCGAAGGCTGATGCCCCGCGCCTCCGGGCTCAGGCGGCGCGGCTCAGTTCCGCCATGCCGTCCTCGAAACCCACGGCCGGATTCCAGCCCAACTCCCGCCGGAGCCGCGATGAGTCCGCGGTAATATGGCGGACATCGCCGAGCCGGTAGCGGCCGGTGACGATGGGTGTCGGGCCGTCGAGCGCGCGGGAAAGCGCCGCCGCCATGTCACCGACGGTGCGTGGCGTGCCCGAGCCGACATTGAAGGCGGCGAGCCCCATGGCGTGCGCCTCGCAGGCCAGGATGGTCGCGGCGGCGATGTCGCGCACATGCACGAAATCGCGGCGCTGGCCGCCGTCCTCGAACACGCTCGGCGCCTCGCCGCGCCGCAAGGCCGACAGGAAGATCGCCGCGACGCCGGCGTAAGGCGTGTCCTTCGGCATGCCCGGCCCGTAGACATTGTGGTAGCGCATGGCGGCAACCGAACCGCCGACCGCCCGGGCCCAGTTGCGGGCGTAGAACTCCTGCGCCACCTTCGACGTGGCGTAGGCGTTGCGCGGATCGAACGGCGTATCCTCGCCGACAAGCTTCGGCTGCAGCGGGCGGCCGCAATGCGGACAGGGCGGCTCGTAGTCGCCGCTCGCCAGCGAGGCTTCCAGTCGCGGCGCCGGTACGACAGCGCCATGCTGCGGGCACAGTGCCTCACCCTCGCCGTAGACGACCATCGAGCTTGCCAAGGTCAGCCGCTTGACGCCGGAGCGCGCCATGGCCGCCAGAAGCTCCGCCATGCCGACGTCGTTCGAGGCGGCATAATCCGGCAGGTCGGAGACGTCCACGCCGAGACCGACCTTGGCTGCCAGGTGGATGACCGCATCGATGCGTCGCAGCGCCCGATCGAGGCCGTCGCCGTCGCGCACATCGGTGCGCCAGAACTCGGTGCCCGAGGGAGCGTTCCACAGCGGCCCCGAACCGTGCACGTCGGGCCGGAGATTGTCGAGGATGCGGACCTCGTGGCCACGATCGAGCAGGCCGCGCACGACGTGCTGACCGATGAAGCCGGCACCGCCGGTGACCAGAATATGCATGAATGCCCTCCCCTCAGCTCTTGCCCATTGCCGCGCCGGCGACATCGTGCGGCGACCGCGGGTGCGACTTCAGCTGCCACCACAGCCGCAGGAACGTGGTGGAAATCTTCCAGGCGGCGGCAAGACCGGCGCGGACATTGCCCGAGACCTTCGAGACGCCGCCGCGGCGGCAGCGGTGGTCGACCGGCAATTCGACGACGCGCAGGCCGGCAGCCGCGACGCGCATCTGCATTTCGAGGTTCCAGCCATAGGTGGTTTCGGCCATGCCCAGTGCGCGCAGGTCCCGGAGCCGCATGGCGCGGAATGGCGACATGTCGGAAAACGCGACGCCGTAGGCGGCCTTCATCAACAGTCCGGCGAGGCGGCCGGCAACCAGCTGCTGCGGCGTCATGCTGCCCGGCTCGCGCTGGCCTTTGAGCCTCGAACCCATGGCGAAATCGGCGCGACTGCTTGCCACCTCGCCGACGACCGCGGCCAGAAACGCCGGCACGTCGCTGCCATCGCCATCCAGAAACGCGACGATGTCGCAGTCGGACCGAACGCCGGCAACGCCGGCGGCACAGGCCCTGCCATAGCCGCGCACCGGTTCGGCGACGACACGGGCTCCGGCGGCGCGCGCCGCTTCGGCGGTTCGATCGGTCGAGCCGTTGTCGACGACGACAACCTCGTCGACGCCCTGGCGCAGGATTTCCGAGACTACTGGTCCGATGACCTCCGCCTCGTTCAGGCACGGGACGACGACCGAGACGGTGACGGCACCAGATGGGAGTTGCACGGTTGAAGTCCTCCAGGATGGATCGGTCAGGCGCCGGGTTCGGCCGCGGACACGGCCGCATCGGTGAGCGATGGGGCGGGCGCCTCGCTCGATGCCGGCGTGGCCGTCCGGCGGCGGGCCTGCGCCCAAGTGACGATGAGTGCGGCGATCGAGCCGAGGTTCAGCACGGTCTTCCAGATCAGGAATCTGGTCGGCTGGTCGTCGGGCGTCGGCCACCACGCATGCAGCAGCGAGGCCAGCAGCGTCGTTACCCACAGCACGCTGCCGTCGAACACAGCCAGGAACGGGACGAGCGGCAGATAGTACCAGGGATAGTTCGGCGACAACACGAACAGGCCGATGAACATCAGCGCCACGACATCGCGGATCTGCTCGGCCGGACGGTAGAACGCCGGCTTGAACAGGATGCGCAGCGTCGCCAGCCCCAATGCCATGGCGCCGACCGACAGGTAGAATGGCAGGATGCCGGGAACATCGCCGAGAAAGCGCCGCACCAACGACACCAGCCAGAAGCCGTTGCCGGCGACGAAGCCTTCTTCGTGCAGGTACATGGGCACGAAGCCGAGAACGCCGGTGCCGACGCTCAGGTAGAGAGAATAGAAGAAGGCGACGAGGAGGATGACGAACGCGGGCGCGCGCCAATCCCATGGCCGCCAGAAGGCGCCGAGCAGCACGATGACGTAGGGTTTCACCAGCACGGCCGCCGCGATGGCGAGCGCCCCGAGGATCCGCCGCTTCGACGTCAGCAGAACGAGCGCGCCGAGGACGAGCAGCATGACGAGCGCGTCGACATGGCCGGCATTGGCGATCTCCCAGACACTCAGCGGATGCCAGAGATAGGCGACGACCAGGGTGCGCGGCCGGCCCAGGCGGGTGAGCAGGACCATGAGCAAGCCGACGGCGGCCGCCTCGCACCCGAGAAAGGCGATGCGCATGCCGTCGAGCGTGTCGCTGAGGCGGGTGACAAAATAGAAGAAGGCTTCCGCAAACGGCGGATAGGCGGTCACCGCATAGTTGGCGCGGTTGATGTTGGGGAAGATGTCGGCATCCTGGAGCGCCAGCAGCGCCGGGTCGGCCGGGATGTAGCGATAGGGATTGATGCCGGCGCCTTGCACCCGCCCGTCCCAGACATAGCGGTAGACGTCGGTGGAGACCAGCGGATCATCGGAGAGCGCGATCAGCCGGATGGTGACGGCGACGACGACAATGACGACGAGCGCCCACCGCTCCGGCGCATCGCGGGCGATCCACGTGGCGGCGAAGGCGAGGAGGCCGATCACCAGCCCCACCGCAACGAAGCCTTCCTCGTCGTACTGGTCGAAGGCCGGCCCAACCGCGCACGTGAGCGCGACGATCGCCAGCCCGAGACCTGCCAGGAGGGCCACCCGCCTCATTGTGCGGCGGCTCCGGATGCAGCGAAACTGTCGCTTCTGGGGGCATCGTTCGTGCCGTGATCGAGCGCGAGCGCTTCGACGAAGGCCCGCGTCGCCGGCGCCGGATTGCGGCCGATACCGTCGGGGGCGAAGAACAGATGATGGCCGGCGAGGTCGGCCCGCAGAATATCGAGGCTCGCGGCATCGTCGACGTCGTACCACATGGGCAGGCTGTGGACCCGAAGCCCCAGCGTGGCGGCCTTCAGCACAGTCAGGCGGTAGACGTCCTCGGTCGACCACGGCATGTCGGTGAACAGTTCGGGATGCGGACGGCTGAGGCCGATGAAGGTGTAGCCGCCGTCGACGGCTGGACAGAGGACGACGCAATCCTCTCGCATCAGGTGGCGCGCGGCCTCGGTGAAGTAGCTCGCCGGCAATGTCGGACTGTCGGAGGAGACGATGATCGCGCCGCGATGGCCGCGGGCGATGAGATCCTCGATGCCGGCCGACAGACGGGCGCCGAGATCGCCACCGCCCTGCGCCACCAGGCCGAAGCCGGCGGGCAACAGGCGCGCCAGCCGCTCCTCGCTGCCGACAGGCGTATAGAGCACGTGGCCAGAAACTGGCGCCGACCGCTCGAGCGCCCGCAAATTCGCCGTCAGATCGCGGATGAAGCAGGCGGAGATGGCGGCGCACTGATCGGGAGTGAGCGGCGGCGATAGCCGGGTCTTCGACCGGCCGGGCTCGGGCGTCTTGCAGATGACGGCAATGGCGACGGTGGTCATCGGCTGTCTCCTCTACCGGTGTCTGAGGATGAGGCGGGGTGGTCGGCGACGATGAGGCCAAGGACGCGGAAGGCGCGGTCGAGGTCGGCGTAGAGATCGTCGGGATCCTCGATGCCGACGGACAGCCGCAGCAGATCGTCGGGACAGGCGGCGCTCGCCCCTTCCATCGAGGCGCGATGCTCGATCAGGCTCTCGACGCCGCCGAGCGAGGTGGCGCGACGCCACAGCTGCACCGCGCCGGCCGCGGCGAGTGCGGCTTCGACGCCCTGTTCGAGCCGGATGGACAGCATGCCGCCGAAGCCGCCGCGCATCTGCCGGCGGGCGACGGCGTGGCCGGGATGGCTGGGGAGGCCGGGATACAGCACCATCCTGACGGCAGGATGGTCGGCCAAGCGGCGGGCGAGGTCGGCGGCCGTTGCAGCCTGCGCGCGGACCCGGACGTCGAGCGTGCGCATGCCGCGGGCCAAGAGCCAGGCATCGAAGGCGGAGAGGCCGGTGCCGAGATCGGCGCGCAGCATGCCGATGCGGGCCCACAAGTCGCCGGGCCGCGCCGCGACCAGTACGCCGGCGCTGACGTCGGAATGGCCGTTCAGGTATTTCGTCGCCGAATGCATGACGTAGTCGGCGCCGAATTCGATCGGCCGGGTGAACACCGGCGTGGCTACAGTGGAATCCACCGCCAGCTCGGCGCCGACGGCGTGGGCAAGCCGTGCCACCGCGGCGATGTCGGTCACCTGCCACAACGGGTTCGACGGAGTCTCGATCCACACCAGCCGCGGCGGGCGGCGCTCGATCGCCGCTTCGAGGGCCACAAGGTCGGTCGTATCGACGAATTCGATCGAATGGCCGAAACGGCCGATGCCGGCGAGCCAGTGTTTCAGCCCGTAATACATGGCGCTCGAGGCGACGACATGGATCGGGCGATCCAGCCCCAACACCATCGCCGCCGCCGCCGCCATGCCCGAGCCGAACAGCATGGCGGAATGGCCCCGTTCCAGCGCCGCAATCTGCGCCTCGGTCTCGCGCAGCGTCAGATTGTCGGAACGGCCATAAACATAGTCGGAAACATAGGCATAGCGCTCGTCACGGGTATAGGTCGTCGCCATGTGGATCGGCGCGACCAGACCGTTGCGTGGAATGTCCTGGGTGGCCGGGCCGGCGACGACCCGGGTGCGAAAACTCAAGTCCGCAAAGCGCTTCTGAAACATCGGGACTCCCTCGCGCGTCAAGCGGGGCGAAAATCCTCGCCGCGTTCGCCGCCATGAAGCGCCGGCACCAGGAGGCCAAAGCCCTATTGCCCCCTCGCCGCCGGGCGACATAGGGAACTTCGGCGAGACCGGCGGATCGGTTACCTGGCGGTAACAATTCTTTCATCGGTGACGGGGCCTGCGCACCCGTCGCCACGTAAAGTATACTATCATGGTCCTATGTGTCTTTTCGTAGGACATCGCCTGCCGCACAGTCAACCTGCGGCCATCGGGCGCGGCCGACCGACGCAGGTGTAACGTTTGGGCCGCAGCACCCGAACTAGCCATCGACGATGGGCCGGGGCGGCAAGCGCCATGCGCCCGATACGATGCATAATTCGATGGAGGGCTCCATGCCTGAGGCAGCTCCGAAGCCGGCCAAGCGGCTGCACCCCCTGGCGCTCAGGATCATGCACTGGATCAACGCCATCTCGATCCTGGGACTGATCTTCAGCGGCTGGAAGATCTACGACGACTATCCGATCCTCTCCTGGCTCAGGTTCGACGACGCCTATACGCTCGGTGGCCATCCGGAGACGGCGTTGCAGTGGCACTTCCTGTTCATGTGGCCGCTCGTCATCAACGGCATCGCCTACATCCTCTATGGGACCATCTCCGGCCGCTTCCGCAAGAAGCTCTTCCCGCTGTCGATCGGCGAGACCTTGAAAACCATCGGCGATGCCTTGCGGTTCCGTCTCGCCCACGACGACATCACCCACTACAACGGCGTGCAGAAGCTGCTCTATCTCGGTGCCATCGCACTGATGGTCCTGCAGGTGCTGACCGGCCTCGCCATCTGGAAGCCGGTGCAATTCTCCGAATTCGCTTCGCTGTTCGGCTCGTTCCAGACCGCGCGCATCCTGCATTTCACCGGCATGGCGCTGCTGTGCGGCTTCGTCGTCGTGCATGTCGCGCTGGCCCTTCTGGTGCCGAAGACGCTGGTCGCCATGCTGACCGGCGGTCCGCGCCTCCAGCCCGCCCCCGTCCCCGTGCCGGCTGCCGCGCCGGACGCCTCGATGACCTCGAATTGATCGGGAACCGCACCATGACCATCAAGCGCCGGCTGTCGCTGTTCCGCCCCAAAGCAGGGGTCGACCAAGGGGCCTTCGAGGCCAACAGGCCGCTCGTCGAAGCCATCAACCGCCGCGGCATCTTGCGTGGCAGCTTGTCGCTCGGCGGGCTCGTCATGCTCACCGGCTGCGAGACCGGGCACGAAGGCTCGATCCAGTCGGCGCTTCGGGCGGTGTCCGAATTCAACGATGCGGTGCAGGCGGCGCTGTTCCGTCCCGATCATCTGGCGCCGACCTATTCGGCCGATCAGGTGCTGAAGCCGCCGCGCTTCAACGCCTTCTACGGCATCGAGGACGTCGACCCGGTCGACGCCAGCGACTGGAAGCTCGAACTCGCCGGCAGCATCGGTGACAAGAAGCCGTGGACGCTCAGCGACATCTATGCGCTGCCGCGGCAGGAGATCATCATCAAGCACATCTGCGTCGAGGGCTGGGACTATATCGGTCAGTGGGAGGGCATCAACTTCCGCCAGTTCCTCGAACGCATCGGTGCGGATCTGAAAGCGCGCTACGTCGCCTTCAAATGCGCCGACGACTATTCCGGCTCGATCGATATGGCGACCGCCCTGCACCCGCAGACGATTCTCGCCACCCACTATGCCGGCGAACCGCTCAAAGATCCGTTCGGCTTTCCGCTGCGGCTGAGGACTGCGACCAAGCTCGGCTACAAGAACCCCAAGTGGATCACCGCGATCGAGGTGACCAACGTGCACCCCGGCGGCTATTGGGAAGATCGCGGCTTCAACTGGTTCGGCGGGATCTGACCTCGAAATCGCCGTGCATCGCCGACCTGTTCGGTGCCCCGTTTCCGTCGCCGGAAGCGGGGCGCTTGCGTCAACGAGCGTCGGTCCGCTCCCGCCAGCCGTCCAAGCCCCAACCTTGTTTGTCGCTTGGTTTGTCGCTTGGCGGTTCGCCTTGCCCGCGCTTCCCAATGCCGCGCCGTTTGATTATGAAGATGATCAATACGGCGTGAGGGCGCGGCAATGCGGGTCAGCAGGGAACAGGCACGGCAGAACCATCGACAGATCATCGATTCCGCTGGCCGCCTGTTCCGCAAGCACGGCATCGAAGGGGTGAACCTCGCCGCCATTACCGCCGATGCCGGACTGACCATCGGCGGCTTCTACCGACATTTCGCCTCCAAGGAGGCGCTCGTGGTCGAATCGCTCCGCCACCTCATCGTCGCCACCGGCAAATCCATGCAGGCGCTGATGCGGGGAGGCGGGCGCCGGGCGGTAATCGACTTCTATCTCTCCCCCGGGCATGCCCAGGACATCGCGTCAGGCTGCGCCTTCGTGGCGCTCGGCGCCGAGATCCGGCGGCTCAAACCGGAAACCCGGCAGGTGCTCGCCGATGGGCTCGACGGTTGGCTCAAAATCGTCTCTGAACCTGATAGCATCGCCGAACGCGACATCGCATTCGTCGCACTGCTCGTCGGCGGGCTGACGCTCGCCCGCGTTGCGGGCAGCGACGAACGCTCCGCAGAAATCCTGGCAGCGGCACGCGCCGCTGCTGCCCGTATCTGACGACAACCCTTGGAGAGAATCATGCGCCGCATCGTGGTCACCGGCATGGGGGTGGTGTCGCCGCTCGGCACCGGCGTCGAAGCCGCCTGGGCGCGGCTGACCGCCAGTCGATCCGGGCTCAGGGCGCTCTCCGGGCCCATCGTCGAGGACGTGCCGGCCAAGGTCGCCGGCGTCGTACCGTCGATCGAGGAGGATGCCGCCGCCGGTTTCGATCCGACTGTGGTCATTCCGCCGAAAGACTTGAAAAAAATGGATCGCTTCATTCAGTTCGCGCTCAAGGCCGCGAACGAGGCGATCCTGCAAAGCGGCTGGCAGCCCGAAAGCGAACAGGCCCAGACGCGCACCGCGACGATCATCGGCTCGGGCGTCGGCGGCTTTCCGGCGATGGCGGAGGCCACGCTGATAACGGCAACCAAGGGGCCGCGGCGGCTGTCGCCGTTCACCGTGCCGTCGTTCCTCGCCAACCTCGCGAGCGGCCACATCTCCATCCGCTATGGCCTCAAAGGGCCGATCGGCTGCCCGGTGACGGCTTGCGCGGCGAGCGTGCAGGCGATCGGCGACGGCATGCGGCTCATCCAATCCGGCGAGGCGGACGTGGCGGTCGTCGGCGGGGCGGAAGCCTGCATCGACCGGGTCAGCCTCGCCGGCTTTGCCGCTGCCCGTGCGCTGTCGACCGGCTTCAACGACACCCCGACCGAGGCCTCGCGGCCGTTCGACCGGCATCGCGACGGCTTCGTCATGGGCGAGGGCGCCGCCGTCCTGGTGATCGAACCGCTCGAGCATGCGCTGGCGCGCGGCGCCCGGCCGTTGGTCGAGCTGATCGGCTACGGCACCACGGCGGATGCCTATCATGTGACGTCGGGGGCGCCGGACGGCGACGGCGCGGCAAGGGCGATGCGGCTGGCGCTGGCCATGGCCGGATTGGATCCGCAAGCAATCGACTACGTCAATGCGCATGCGACCTCGACGCCGGTCGGCGATGCCGGCGAGATCGCCGCGCTCAAGCAGGTGTTCGGCACCGGACGCCGCCCGGCAGTTTCCTCGACCAAGTCGGCGACCGGGCACCTTCTCGGCGCCGCGGGCGCGCTCGAGGCGGTGTGGACGGCCCTGGCGCTCCGGGACGGCATCCTGCCGCCGACGCTCAATCTCGCCGAACCCGATGCCGAGGCCGAAGGCGTCGACCTGATCGGGCCCGAAAGCCGCCGGGCTTCCGCCGAATACGCGCTGTCGAACGGCTTCGGTTTCGGCGGCGTCAACGCCTCGGTGGTGCTGAAGCGCTGGAGCGAATGAGGCCGTCGCGGCGCGCATCGGATCGCAGCGCCGGCCCGGTCACAACAGGCCGCGGCCGGCCAGATTGCGCATCAGGTCCGCAACGCCGAACTCCCACGGCGGCACCTCGGTCGAAAGTCCGACACGATTCGCCAGCGTGCCGAGGCGGGGGGTGGAGATGCGCACGACGTCGCCGAGCGCATGGGTGAAGCCCTTGCCCGGCGCATCGCGGTCGGCGACCGGGGCGAACATCGTGCCGAGATAGAGCACCAAACCGTCCGGGTACTGGTGGTGCCGGCCGATCGCCGCCGCCGCCAGATCCTCCGGCGCCCGCGCGATCTCCGCCATGTTGGAGACAGCGGAGAGCTCGAAGCCGTCCTGCCCGCGGATTTCCAGGCCGACGACGGCGGTTTTCACGTCGTCGAGCGAAAAGTCCTCGTCGAACAGCCGGATGAACGGCCCGAGCGACGCCGAGGCGTTGTTGTCCTTGGCCTTGCCGAGCAACAGCGCGGAGCGGCCCTCGACATCGCGCAGATTGACGTCGTTGCCGAGCGTGGCGCCGACGATCTTCCCCAGCGAATTGACGACGATGACCACCTCCGGCTCGGGATTGTTCCAGGTCGAGATCGGGTGCAGGCCGACGGTCGCGCCATGGCCGACGGCGGACAGAGGCTGCGCCTTGGTGAAGATTTCGGCGTCTGCTCCGATGCCGACCTCGAGATACTGCGACCAGACGCCACGCGATATCAGCAGCGCCTTCAGCTGCATCGCTTCCGGCGACCCCGGCTTCAGCCTGGACAGGTCCGAGCCGATGAGCGAACCGATGTCGGCTCGGATGGCCGCTGCCCGCTCCGGCGCTCCGCGTGCCTGTTCCTCGATGACGCGTTCGAGCAGCGAGACGACGAAGGTCACGCCGGCAGCCTTGACCGCCTGCAGGTCGATCGGCGCGATGAGGAAAGGGCGCGCGACATCGCGGCCAGTCTCGTCGGAATTGGCCAGCAGCGCCTCGACCGGGCAGATCTCGGTGCCCGCCGCGGCCCGCGCCCGCCCGGCGGGATCGATCACTTCGGCCAGGTCGCGCACGGTCGCGATGCCCCGGCTGGTGATATCGAAGACGATGCCGTCCCGAATTGTCACCACCGACGGGCCGATGCCTGGCCGCCAGATACGACCGACGAGCGTCGCCCGGGCACGGTCCTCGGGCAGAGCCGACCCGACATCGGCCAGCATAGCTATACAGCCGGGCATTGCTTCCGTCATTTCCTCTCCCTCGACGTGAACAATTGTGGCAAGTAGCTGATTCGCAGCGACTGGCAAGCTAGAGTAGTCGCCGGTCGGCGATCCAAATAGGCCGCCGACCTACGAATGCACATATTTGAATACCAATAAAACGAATATGCTTTAGCTCGGGGCGAAATGCCAAGCTTGGACGATTTTTGCTTGCCGGCGGCCCTCGACGCTCTGCAAAATGGTGCGAAATCGGCTCGCAACATGGCAATTCATAAAATCCTTATAGAGCCTTTCCAGATTAGGTTGTATGAGTTGTACTTGCCGGTCGGTAGCGTTGTGGTGCTCGCTCGGTGGGTCCGTGATCGACGGACGCGACCGCCGGATTTGGAGGAAATGACAGCCGGAGCAATCAGGTGTCACTTAAAATCATTGCGAACAATCTCGGTCTAAGTATTACGACCGTGTCTCGAGCCCTGGGCGGGCATTCCGATGTTTCCGAATCAACGCGCCTGCGAATTGAACGCGAGGCGCAGCGCATCGCCTACGTGCCGAACGAGATGGCCCGCCGCCTGCAGAAGGGCCGTGCCGACGCCATCGGGCTTGTGGTGCCCGGGTCGCCGCTATCGTTCGAGGATCCCTATTTCGTCGATGTGATGGCCGGCGCCTGGTCGCGTTTGGAAAACTACGATCTCGACTTTCTCGTCATGTCGGCAACGCCCGGACCATCGGAATTGCGGCTGTATCGGCGGCTGGTCGAAGGACGCCGGGTCGACGGACTGATCGTCACGCGCGTGCGCCCAGACGATCCCCGCCTGGCCTATCTGGCCGAGGCGCGGTTTCCGCATGTGGTGTTCGGCGCCACCCCGTCGAACGACCGCAGTGTCGTCTCGCTGGAGATTGACCGGAGGCAGGCGGCGGAGATCATCTGCGGGCGGCTGGCCGACTTCGGCCATAGCCGCATCGCCGCAGTCGGCCCGGATGGCATGACCTGTATGGTCAAGCGCAAGCAGGCCTTGAAGGAGATCGCGCCGCGCTTCGGCATGACCGCCATCGACGTGGCGACGACCGGCGAACCCGGCGAATTCGAGCGGCTGGCGACGCGGCTGGCCGTCGAACACCCGGACGTCACGGCGATCGTCGGGGTCTGCGACCATATCGCGGCAGGGTTCGCCACGGCGTTCCGCGCGCACGGACTCAATCCGGGCGAGGCATGTTCCGTCATCAGCTTCGGCGACAGTCTGGCCAATGTGTTCGCCGATCCGCCGATCACCGCCCTGCAACTGCCGACCCGCGACATGGCGGCGCATGCGGTCGACATCCTGTTGCGGCTGCGCGACGGATTGCCGGTCGACGAGTTGCCGAATTGGGTCGGCCATCTGATGGTGCGGGCATCCGACGGTCCGGCGCCGAAACAGACCGCGCTCAGGGCCTAGAGCGCGATGCGGTCACATGGAACATGTGACAGCTGAATCAGCGCTCTAAACTATTTATAGAGCGGTGATTCAGCTCTAGCCAGCAGGCAACCGCGGTCGCGGCACCGGCCACGCGGATCAAGCGATGAGTCCCGCCCAGCCGGGTAGCCGGGCCCCACCGCATCAAGCGGCAGGGCCCGAGCCACGATCTCGCCGAGATGGGGGCTCATGCGGCGAGATCGATCCGGATGCCGCTCCAGGCCGCGAGCCGCAGGCAGCGCCGCCGCGAGAAGCGTTACGTTGCCAGAGCAGCCGGATGGCGAAGACCGCACGTGGTTTTCTTCATCCCGCCGCTCTGGCGCCTATTCGGCCGCGTCGCGTTGCTCACCTGCGGCGGTGTCCTGGTCGTTGGCGGAATTGCGTCGGTCATTGGCCGGCGGCGCGATCGTGCCGGTAGTGGGACGCCGGCGCGCCTCGCTCTTCAACCGGAGGAGCTTGGCCTTGCCGAAGCCACAGCCGTCTGCGCCGGACGGGACGGCGGGTGCGTCGATTGCCGGCACCGCCGCAGCCGTCGGGCGACGGACGCGGAAGAACAGCGCATAGGCCGCCGGCAGCACCAGCACCGTCAGCACGGTGGCGGCGAGGATGCCGCCCATCATGGCGTAGGCCATCGGTCCCCAGAACGCCGACTGGGCGATCGGCACCAGCGCCAGCACTGCCGCCATCGCCGTCAGCATGATCGGGCGGAAGCGCCTGACAGCCGAACCGACGATCGCCTCGTAGGGCTCGATGCCGGCATCGAGGTCCTGGTCGATCTGGTCGATGAGGATGACCGAGTTGCGGATGATGATGCCGTTGAGCGCGATGACGCCGAGAATGGCGACGAAACCGAAGGCGGAATTCGTCACCAGCAGCGCCGCCGAGGCGCCGATCAGTCCGAGCGGACCGGTTGCCAGCACCAGCAGCATCTTGCCCATGTGCTGTAGCTGCATCATCAAAAGGACGAGCGTCACCAGGATCATCACCGGCGCCTTGGCGGCGATCGAGGCTTGGCTGGTGGCCGAGTCCTCGGCGCCGCCCTGCTGCTCGATATGGTAACCCGCCGGCAGCGAGGCCCTGACCTGGGCGAGCCTATTGTAGATGTCGGCGGCGACGTCGTTGGACTCGACGCCATCCTGCACCACGCCGCGCACCGTGATGGTCGGCAGGCCGTTGCGCCGCCACTCGATGCCAGGGTCCATCACCGTCACCACCTTGGCGACCTGGGCGATCGGCACCATGCCGCCCTGGTCGGTCGGCACATAGGCCTCCTCGATCGCCGTCATCATCGAGCGGTTGGCGGCCGGTTCGCGCACCACGACCGAGATCGTCTCCTCGCCCTCGCGGAATTCGCCGATCGGCGCGCCGGACAGGTTGGCGGCGAGCACGCGGCGGATGGTCTGCGAGGTGATGCCGAGGGCGCGGGCGCGATCCTGGTCGATCACCAGCTTCAAGGAGGGCACGGATTCCAGCCAGTCGTCATGCACCGTCGACAGCCGCTTGTCGGCGCGGAAGGCGTCCTCGACCTGGTCGGCGAGGTGTCTGACCTCGCCGCGGTCCGGCCCCATGACGCGCATCTGCACCGCCCAGCCGACCGGCGGGCCGAGGTTCAAACGGTCGACCTTGCCGCGCACGGACGGGAAATCATCGGCCAGAATGCGCCGCATCTCAACCATCAGCCGTTCGCGGGCCGGCACGTCCTTGGCCATGACCAGGAACTGGGCGAAATTGGGGTTCCGCAGCTGCTGGTCGAGCGGCAGGAAGAAGCGCGGCGCGCCTTCGCCGATGAAGGTGGCGACGGAACGCTGGTCTGGAATGGCCAGAATCCGCGCCTCGAAGGCTTCTGCCTGACGCGCGGTCTCGGCGGTGGACGTGCCTTCCGGCAGCCACATGTCGACCAGGATCTCCGGCCGGGTGGACAGCGGGAAGAAGCTTTTCGGCACGAACTTGAAGCCGTAGACGCCGAAGCCGAAGGCGATCACCGTCAGCGTCACCACCAGGATGCGGTGGCCGACGAACCAGGCGATGGCGGATCTGAGCACGCGGTAGGCGCGGCCGCCGTAGACGTCGCGGTGCGCCTCGCCGGGCTGATGCGGGCGGGCTCTGAGCAGCATGTGGCCGATAACGGGGGTGAAATAGACGGCCGCGATCCACGACACGATCAGCGCCACGCCGACGACGATGAACAGCGAGCGCACGTATTCGCCAGCCGTCGAGGCGGCAAACCCCACGGGGATGAAGCCAGCCGTGGTGATCAGCGTACCGGTCAGCATCGGGAAGGCGGTCGAGGTATAGGCAAAACTCGCTGCCGACAGCTTGTCGAGCCCTTCTTCGAGCTTGCGCTCCATCATTTCGACCGCGATCATCGCATCGTCGACGAGAAGCCCGAGGGCGATGATCAGGGCCCCCAGGGAGACGCGCTGCAAATCGATGCCGACGAGATACATGACGGCGAAGGTTGCGGCGAGCACCAGTGGGATGGTGATCGCCACCACCGTGCCGGCCCGCCAGCCGATCGAAATGAAGGAGACGCCGAGCACGATGGCGAGCGCCTCGATGAGGGCCTCGGAGAACTCGTCGATCGCCTTGGTGACGACGTCGGCCTGATCGGACACCGACCCGATGGTGACGCCGTGCGGCAACGTCGCCGCGAAATCAGCGTAGGCGGCGCGGAGGTCCTTGCCGACGTTGGTGACGTTGAAGCCCTGCGCCATGGTGACGCCGAGGAGGACGGCATTGTGGCCGTCATAGCGGTGGATGTGGGTAAACGGCTGCTCGGTGCCGCGGGTGACGGTGGCGATATCGCCGAGGCGAATGACCTCCTTGCCGGCCTTCAGCCGCAGGTTGTCGAAATCGTCGAGGGTCAACGCCTTGCCCTGGACGGTGACACGCACGGAGCGCTCGGCGGTGTCGACGGAGCCCGCCGGGTCCTGCGCGTTCTGGCCGGAGAGCGCAGCCTTGATGTCGTTGGCGGTCAGCCCACGCTCGGCCAGCGTCCGGGTGGAGACGTCGATGAACACCTTCTCGTCCTGGTCGCCGAGGATCTCGACCTTTTCGACCCCCTTGACGCGCAAGAGCTTGTCGCGGGCGCGTTTGGCGAAGCTCTTCAGCTCCGGATACGTAAAGCCGTCGCCGGTAATGGCATCGAGGCTGATGAACGTGTCGCCGAATTCGTCGTTGAAATAGGGACCGAGCACACCGGCCGGGAAATTCGCGGCGATATCGCCGACCTTCTTCCTGACCTGGTAGAAGGCGTCGGTGACGTCGCGGCCGAAGGCCTCGCCCTTGATCGCCACGGTGATGACCGCCGTGCCGGCACGGGTGAATGACCTGAGATAGTCGAGATGCGGCGTCTCCTGCAGCTTGCGCTCGATCTTGTCGACGACCTGATCCTGCATCTCGGTGATCGAGGAGCCGGGCCAGACCACCTGCACCACCATGACGCGGAAGGTGAAGTCCGGATCCTCCTTCTGGCCCATCTGGGTCAGAGAGAACAGTCCGGCCATGAGCGCCAGCAGGAACAGGAAGCGAGTCATGCTTTTGTGCTGGATCGCCCAACGCGACAGATTGAAGGGCGTCACCGGTGGGGTTTCAGGCGCCATCGGCCTCTCCTCGGTCAAATTTTCGGACGAACGAACATCGAAGGGTCAGAGCTTTGCCAGATCCGGCGGCCGGCTCAGTCGAGCCGCGCCGTCTCCGCGTCGGGTGGGGCGATGCGCACTTTCAGCCCGTCGCGCATGAATTGCGTGCCGGCGACGACGACGAGATCGCCTGGCTTGACGCCGGAGATCATCCGCACGCCCTCAGCCGTGACGCCGTCGATCGTCACCTTGCGCGAGGTGACGGTATCGGTGCCGGCATCGACCACCCAGACGAGCGTATCCGGGCCTCGCTTGTCGATGGCGGGGAGCGGCAGCACGATCGAGGGCGCATCGAGTGCCACGTTCGCGGTCACGGTCGCAGTCTGGCCGAGCCGCAGCCTGGGATCGTCGGGGATGGTCACCCGAACCGCGAAGGTGCGGGAGGCAGGATCGGCGCTGCCGGAGATCTCGCGGATTGTGCCGGTCTGAACCAGTTCTGGCTCTGCCCAATAGCGTGTGGTGACCGCTTCGCCGACGGAGATGAGGCGGATGCTCTGTTCGGGAATGGCGACGGCCACTTCGCGGCCCTTGTCGGGGGCGACCGAGATCACCGGCGTGCCGGCGGCGACCACTTGGCCGGCCTCGGCGCGCACATCGGTGACGATGCCGGAGATGTCGGCGACGAGATCGCCGTAGCGGGTCTGGTTCACGGCCTGATCGCGGGCGGCGCGCGTCGCGTCGTAGGCAGATTTCGCCTGGTCGCTGTCGAGGCTGCGCTGATCCAGCACCGACTTGGCGACAAAGCCCTTGGAGTAGAGTTCGCGGGCGCGGACAAGCGCATCGGCGGCCACGTCGACCCGTGTCCTGGCGGCGTCGACATTGGCCTCGGCGGTCTTCAGCGACAGCGAATAGTCGGTGGTATCGAGCCGAGCGAGGACATCACCGGGGACGATGCGCTCGCCGATGTTGACCTTGCGCTCGATGATCTTGCCGGCGATGCGGAACGACAGCACCTGCTCGATGCGCGGCTTGACCGAGCCGGAAAAGGTCACGGCTTTGGTTGGCGCGCTTTGCGACGCGGTCACCACCTTGACCGGCCGGATGGGCTCCGGCGCCTTGGCAACGTCGTTCTTGCACGCCGCCAGTGCGGCAGATGCCACGAGAAGCGCCGCGAAACCGACTGTTGAACGTCGACAGATGTATGACATTTTGCATCCTTCGTCAGCATTCAGGCGCAAAAAGCAGCCCCGGGGCTCGCGTTTCGCCAATTCCGGTTGCTAGTGGCTCAGATCACGGCCTTAGGGCGCGGAGAATAAAATCCGCCATGACCTCGGCGCCACTGCCGTCCTCGTCCTCTTCAGCGCAATGGGCGGCAAGCAGAGGGTGGAACATGGCGACATAGGCGCGCTGCACGCACTCGGCGGCAGCGAGCGGATCGGAGGCGACCATTTCGCCCGCGGCGATGCCCTCGCCGATGACCTTGGCGATGATCCGGCTCTGCCGGTCCTTGTATTCCTGGATCGCGCCCCAGTTCTCTTCCATGGCGACGACGACCATCTCATGCACTTTCTTCTCGTCCATCAGCGTCGCGCGCGTCATGCGATTGTTGGCAAGCAGGATCTCCTTCAGGCGGTCGCGCGCACTTCCCTCAGAGCGGCTGATCGCCAGGATCGTTGCCTCGCGTTCGGCCAGGATCTGGGCGCAAAGCGCTTCGTTGATGGCGAGCTTGGACGGAAAGAAGCGGTAGACGTTGGCCGGCGACATGCCGAGTTCGCGGGCAATGTCGGCGACGGTCGTCTTGGTATAGCCGTAGTGACGGAACAGCTGCTCCGCCGTTGCCAGGATGCGCGAACGCATGTCCGGTCGAGACTCGTCAAGCGTGGGAGCATTCATGTGAGTGACCTAGCAGAATGAGTCAGCCAGCGGAGAAGGCCTGAAGACTGACGAATTACGATTTTCGTCACACTACAAATCGGACTGGCGAAAGTCAACCCCGACCGGCGATCGAGGCCGGTCATTTGGCAGGATGATTGCTGAAGCCTTACGCCGCTACCGCTCGTCGGCACAATCGGTCTGCCGGCGATTGAGCGAATGGCCGAATTCCGCTAGTTTCGAGCCAACGGCTCAAAATGGCCAAACTTCCGGGGAATGTGGAATCGGCTCGTTCGGCGCCTTGCGTGCCGGGCGCGTGCTGTGTTGGTCGACCTCGAAGGAAGCCCCGATGTCCTTGCGCCTCGGCATCGTCTTCGCGCTGGCCGGCGTCCTCTTCGGCGCCGATGGGTCTGCGCGCGCCGCGACGCCCGACGCCGTCACGCCGACGAAGGACAGTCGCTCGGTCTGCGCCAATTTCGATGCGGCGCCGGACGAGAGTTTTGCCGCCTGCACCCGCCTCATCACCAGCGGCCAGCTCGTCGAAGCGGATCTGGCCCGCGTGTTCGCGCAGCGCGCCGCCGCCGACGTCCTCCGCCGCGACCCGACGCGTGCGCTCGCCGATGCCGAAGAGGCGCTGGCCCGCCAGCCGCAATCCTCGCTCGCGCATTATGCCCGCGCCATGGTGCTGATGCGGCAGAACCAGACCGCACAGGCCATCGACGCGTTCAGCCGCAGCCTGGAAGCAGCACCGGACTCGATCCGGGCGCTGATCGGCCGCTGCCGGGCGTTTGGGCTGGCCAAAGACTATGCCCGCGGCTTGGCCGACTGCGACCGCGCCGTGTCGCTCGATCCCCTGCACGCGACGCCGCTGATCACCCGCGCCGACGTGCGCCGCTCCTCCGGCGACCGCACCGGCGCCATCGCCGACTATGACGAGGCGCTGCGGCTCGAGCCGCGCAACGTCTACAGCCTCGCGGCACGTGGCGACATCTATCTGACGGTCAGCGACATGGACCGGGCAATCGCGGATTTCAGCGCCGCTCTCGCCATCGATGCGCTCAGGGCCGACATCTACGTGTCGCGCGGGCTGGCCTGGCGCGCCAAGGGCGACCGCAAGCGCGCGCTCGAAGACACGACCGCCGCGATCCGGCTGGCGCCGAAGAATTTCAACGCGCTCAACAACCGCTGCTTCTACCTGTGGGAATTCGGCCGGCCGGAAGAGGCGCTCGCCGATTGCAACGCGGCGATGGAGATCTCGACCAAGCCGGCGCGCGTCTTCGCCAATCGGGCGCTGGTGCTGGCGACGCTAGGCAACGTCGAGCCGGCACTCGCCGATGCGGACGAGGCGCTGAAGCGCGATCCCGACAGCGTCACCGCACTGGAAGCACGCGCCGATGCGCATCTGAAGCAGGGCCACGCCGATCTCGCCATCAAGGACTTGACCCGCATCGGCGAAATCAATCCGAACAATGCGCGGCTGTGGTACTCGCGCGGTCTCGCCTTCATCGCTGTCGGCGACCGGGCGCACGCGGTCGACGATTTCACCCGCGTGCTGACGCTCGAGCCGGACCACGTCGACGCGCGCATCAAGCGGGCGGAGGCGTTCGCCAAGATCGGCGAGATCGACAAGGCGCTCGCCGACTTCACCTACGTGCTGAAGCTCGAGCCGGAGAATGTGGTTGCCCGTACCAATCGCGGCATCGTCTACGAAGCACGCAAGGACATCGATCGCGCCCGCGAGGACTATGCGGTCGCGCTCAGGGGCCATGCGCAGCGCAAGGACGAAAAGGCCGCGCAGGAATTCGCCCGGTTGAAGCTGCACCAGTACGGCGACTGAGTTCGGCCGATCCGTCGTCGTTCGATGGGCCAGACCCGCCCGAGCGACCCGACCTCTCGTGCCGCGGTCGACCGGAACTGGAGATTTCCGTTTCGCGCGCCCCGAAATCCCTTTAAGACGATTCGTCCGCGCCGGTCGCCCGGTCGCACGTTCCAGTCGTGATGTGAGGAGCCCGAAGGCATTGGACAGGACCGCCGCGACGCCGAAAACCATGCCCGTCAGGCTTGCCGACTATCGCCCGACCGACTATGCGATCGCGACCGTCGCGCTTGATGTCCGGCTGGCGCCGATGCAGACGCTGGTTGTCGCCGAGCTGGCTGTATCGCGCCGGGCAGGCATCACGCCGGGGGCGCCGCTGACGCTTGCCGGAGATGAACTCGAGCTCGTCGCCATCGCGGTCGATGGACGCCGGCTTGGGCCGTCCGACTATCGGGCCGCGCCGGGCACGCTGACGCTGCATCGGCCGCCCGCCGATCCGTTCACGCTTCGCATCGAGACCAGGATCGCCCCGGAAGCGAATACCAAGCTGATGGGCCTTTACCGTTCGAGCGGCAACTATTGCACCCAGTGCGAGGCGGAAGGCTTCCGCCGCATCACCTATTTCCTCGACCGGCCGGACGTGCTCGCAGTCTACACCACGCGCATCGAGGCGGAGAAAGCCGAAGCTCCCTATCTCCTGGCCAACGGCAACCGGATCGAGGCCGGCGATATCCCGGGCACCGACCGGCACTATGCCGTCTGGCACGATCCTTTTCCGAAACCGTCCTATCTCTTCGCTCTCGTCGCCGGCGATTTTGGCCACATCGACGACCGCTTCGTCACCATGAGCGGGCGCGAAGTCAAGCTTGAGATCTATGTCGAGCACGGCCGCGAGGAGCGCGCCCACTACGCCATGGATGCGCTCAAACGCTCGATGCGCTGGGATGAGGAGGTGTTCGGGCGCGAATACGACCTTGATGTCTTCATGATCGTCGCCGTCTCCGACTTCAACATGGGCGCCATGGAGAACAAGGGTCTCAATATCTTCAACGATAAATACGTGCTCGCCCAGCCGACCACGGCGACGGATGCCGACTACGCCAATATCGAAGGCGTGATCGCGCATGAATACTTCCACAATTGGACCGGCAATCGCATCACCTGCCGCGACTGGTTCCAGCTGTGCCTGAAGGAGGGACTGACGGTCTTCCGCGACCAGGAATTCTCCTCCGACCAGCGTTCGCGCGCGGTGAAGCGCATCAGCGACGTCAGGCTGCTGAAGAGTCACCAGTTCCCGGAGGACGCCGGACCTTTGGCGCATCCGGTCCGTCCGGATACATACAACGAAATCAACAACTTCTATACGGCGACCGTCTATGAGAAGGGTGCCGAAGTCGTCCGCATGCTGAAGACCCTCCTCGGACCAGAGGGCTTCAAGGCCGGCATGGACACGTATTTCGCGCGGCACGACGGCGAAGCGGCGACGGTCGAGGATTTCGTTGCCGCGTTTGCCGCGGCCTGCCGGCGCGACCTCAGCCAGTTCATGTTGTGGTACCATCAGTCCGGTACGCCGCAATTGACCGTGCGCCACGCCTACGACCCGGCATCAGGCACATTGACGCTGGCCGTCGAACAGTCATGCCCGCCGACACCGGGCCAGTCGGTGAAACAGCCGATGCACATTCCGCTCGCCCTCGGCCTCGTCGGCGAAGCCGGCAGCGATCTGGCGCCCGCCAACGTCAGCGGCGCGCGGGTCGAAATGCACGACGGCGGCCGGCTCGTCGTTTCGATCACCGAACCGCGCCACGACATCGTCTTCACCGGCCTGAAAGAGCGGCCGGTGCCGTCGCTGCTGCGCGGCTTCTCCGCCCCGGTTCGGCTCGAAACCGACCTCGACACGCCGGCGCAGTTGTTCCTGCTGGCGCGCGACACAGACCCGTTCAACCGCTGGCAATCGGCGCAGACCGTCTCCATCGACGGGCTCAAACGAGCGACGCGCGACATCCGCGCCGGGCTCGAAGCTGAAATCGACGAGC
This sequence comes from Ancalomicrobiaceae bacterium, assembly GCA_031291595.1. Classification (GTDB taxonomy): domain Bacteria; phylum Pseudomonadota; class Alphaproteobacteria; order Rhizobiales; family Ancalomicrobiaceae; genus CAIYYN01. Next base: position 22,578 of record JARLIU010000110.1, read on the forward strand.
AGCTGGTTGCAGCCCTGCTGGCGACAGCCGGCAACGAGACGCTCGACCCGGCATTCCGCGCACTGGTGCTGACGCTGCCGGGCGAGGCGGAGATCGCCCGCGAGGAGGGCGAGAACGTCGATCCCGACGCCATCCGCGCCGCGCGCGAGCTGTTGAAGCGGACGGTCGCCACGGCCGGCGCCGGTCTTTTCGCCGAGCTGCATGGCAAGCTGTCCGCCGGCGGCCCCTATCGTCCCGATGCAGCTGGTGCCGGGCGGCGGGCGCTCGCCAATGTGGCACTCGACTATGTCGCGGCGACCGGCACTGCCGCAGCGTTCGGAACTGTGGAGGCGGCCTACGAACAGGCCGACAACATGACCGACCGGCTCGCCAGCCTGGCCATCCTGGCCGCTGCCGCGGCGCCGGCAGCCGAGCGGGCGCTCGCGGATTTCTATCGGCGCTTTGCCGGCGATGCGCTCGTCATCGACAAGTGGTTCACCGTTCAGGCGACGGTGCCCGACGCCAATACGCTCGACCGGGTAATCGCGTTGACGCGGCATCCGGCGTTCTCGATTGGCAATCCCAACCGCGTGCGCTCGCTGATCACGGCATTCGCCACCGGCAACCAGACGCAGTTCAATCGCGCCGACGGCGCCGGCTACCGCTTCGTCGCCGAGCGCGGCATCGAACTCGACCGGCGCAATCCGCAGGTGGCGGCGCGGCTCATCTCCGCCTTTCGCTCCTGGCGGGCGCTGGAAGCCGGTCGCCGGGGTCATGCGGAAGCCGCGCTGCGCTCGATCGCAGCGGTCGACAAGCTGTCGCCCGACGTCGCCGACATCGTCGCGCGGTGCCTCGCCTGAGGACGGCAGGGCGCGGCGGTGGCGGCATGCGCACTCGTCCCGATGACCATGATGACAGGAAATCCGTCGGTGGACTCTAGACAAGAGTCCGCCCGTGGATTCAAATCAGGTCGATTCGAAGCTGGGGTCTCAAGTGCTTCGAAACATGTTTCACTTGACTCGGGGGAGTATGGCGCCATGGCGCGGCCTGCGGCTGCACCAGGTACGTCGACGATTCGGTCGCGGCTATTCGGCTTCCTGAGAGCCGAGCCGCGCATCACCGGACCCGTTCGCCTCCTCGCTGCCCCTGCCTACCGCCGCCTCTTGGCGATGGAACCATATGTGCGGCGCTCCATTCCGGTTCTGATCGTCGGCTTCATCTCGATTCTCGCCATCAGCCGCACGGTGGCGCTGTTCGAGCAGCGGATCGCGATCGAGGATACCGCCCGCTCGGAGATCGCACTCGAAGCCCGGGCAGTCGCAGCCGACCTGCAAGCCGCCGAGACGCGGCTGCCATCCGAGACACCCGGCGATCTCCTGCGCATGGCGACCGAGGGCATGTCGACCGCCAAGGTCCTGCCCGACGGACGGCTCATCCTGCTTGCCAACAAGGACGGCGTCGTCGTTGCCACCGTGCCGCCGACCCCGGTCTGGGAAAAGCGGCCGCTGACTGCGTTCCTCGGCCAGGGGCAGGCGCTGACCATGCTCGGCGAGCGCATCGGCACCCAGGACGTGACGCTGACCAACGGCGTTTCCGCCATGGCCGCCGTCGCCAATCTCAGCGCCAAGCGCGGCTCGATCGCCGTGGTGCAGAGCCAGGACGCGATCCTCAGCGCCTGGCGCAGCGACCTGCGCAATTCGGCGATGATGTTCGTCTTCACCGCCTCGATCCTGCTGGTCCTCACCTATGCCTATTTCGCCCAGGTGTCGCGCGCCTCGGAGGCCGACACGCTCTATGCCGACACGATCGCCCGCTCGGAGACGGCGTTCAAGCGCGGCCGTTGCGGGCTGTGGGACTGGGATCTGTCGCGCGGGCGCATCTATTGGGCGCGCGCCATCTTCGAGATGCTCGGGCTGCAGCCGGATGACGGCATCCTCGGCTTCAAGGAACTGCGCGAGCTCGTCCACCCGGACGACGTCGATCTCATCGGCCTCGCCAACATGCTGATTTCCGGCCAGATCGGCACCTTCGACCAGGTGTTCCGCATGCGCCATGTCGACGGCCACTGGCTATGGTTCCGCGTGCGCGCTGAAGTGGTGGAGCGGCTCGATACCGGCTCGCGCCACCTGATCGGCACGGCCGCCGACATCACCGAGCACAAGCTGTTGGCCGACAAGACTGCGACCGCCGACCTGCGGCTGCGCGATGCGGTCGAGACCATTTCGGAAGCCTTCGTGCTGTGGGATGCCGAGAACCGGCTCGTCATCTGCAACTCCAAGTACCAGCAGCTGCACCGATTGACCGATGGCGACATCAGGCCGATGACGCCCTATTCGGATGTGATGCAGGCAGCGCGGCAGCCGACCATCCGCACCCCGGTGCGGATCGAGGACATGCTCGAAGACCGGCCGCAGGAAGCCGGCTCCTGTACCTACGAGGCACAGATCGACGACGGTCGCTGGCTGCAGATCAACGAGCGCCGCACCAAGGACGGTGGCTTCGTCTCGGTCGGCACCGACATCACCCAGCTGAAACGGCATGAAGAGAAGCTGCTCGATAGCGAGAGGCGGCTGATGGCGATGGTCGCGGACTTGAAGAAGTCGCGGCTGGAGCTGGTCACCCATCGCCATCAGCTGGTCGACATGGCGGAGAAGCTGTCGGAAGAAAAGCTGAGGGCCGAGGAGGCCAACAAGATCAAATCGGAGTTCCTGGCCAACATCAGCCACGAGCTGCGCACGCCGCTGAACGCCATCATCGGCTTTTCGGAAATCATCTGCGCCGGCATGTTCGGGCCGGAGAAATACCGCGAATATGGATCCGACATCCTCGAAAGCGGGCGGTTCCTGTTGAACGTCATCAACGACATTCTCGACATGTCGAAGATCGAGGCGGGACGGCTGGAATTGAACCTCGGCGAGGTCGAGATCGGCTCGATCCTGGCCGAATCCGCCCGTGTGCTCGCCTTCCAGGTCGAGGACAAGGGGCTTACACTGTCAGTGGAAAGCCGGCCGGATATCCGCTGCAGCGCCGACCGGCGGGCGGTCAAGCAGATCCTGCTGAACCTCCTCTCCAATGCGGTGAAGTTCACACCGCGCGGCGGCACGGTGAAGGTCTCGGCGATCGTGGCCGGCGATCACGTCACCGTCGCCATTTCCGACAGCGGCATCGGCATCCCGGCGGCGCAACTGCCGAACCTCGGCCGTCCGTTCGTGCAGGTGGCAAACCAGTTCACCAAGACGCACCGCGGCTCGGGGCTCGGCCTCGCCATCGCCCGCTCGCTGATCGAACTGCATGGCGGCGAGATGCAGATCGGCTCGAAAGAGGGTGTCGGTACGACCGTCAGCTTCGATCTACCCAGGCTCGCTGCCGCATCGGTCAGGGCATCCGCCTGATCAGCGCCGGTCGCCTTTCGTCGCCTCCGCCCGCATGACGCGACGCTGGCTCCAGCGCAGGCAGGGACCGGCGAGGTCTTGGACGCGCATGATGAGGTTGAGCGCCAAGCCGTTGGTGACCATGAATATCCCGCGCTCGGCCGCAGCCAGGATCGTCGCCGCCACGACGTCGGCCGAATAGACGCCGCCACCTTGGGTGAAGCGCTTTGTCGCGGCTGGCTTGGTGACATTTTCGGCCGCGAGCTGCGGCGTATCGGTGTCGGGCGGCAGCGCCAACGTCACGGCGATGCCGCGTTCGGCCAGTTCGACGCGCAGCACTTCGGCGAGCCCGCGTAGGGCGAATTTCGATGGCGCGTAGGCCGAATAGCCGATGATGCCGACGAGCGCCGCTCCCGACGCGACGAACACCAGCCGTCCGCCGGGAGCGAAGGCCGGCACGGCGGCGCGGGCGAGGTGAAGCGCGCCGAAATAGTTGGTGCGCATCTGCTCATCGTGATCGGCGAGCGGCTGGTCGGCGAACAGGCCGGGCCGGGCGATGCCGGCATTGGCGATCGCCAACCCGAGCGGGCCGAAGCGGGCCGTTGTCGCGGCGACCGCCCGTTCCACCGCGTCAGCCTCGCCGACATCGGCGGCGACCGCCAGGATATGGGCGTCGGCGCGCACGGCCTTCAGCTCGGTCACCGCGGCCGCCAGTCGCAATTCGTCGCGGGCGACGATCGCCACTGGCCGTCCGGCGGCGACAATCCGCCGCGCCATCGCCAAGCCGATGCCGGAGGATCCGCCGGTGATGAGGGCAGGCGCAGACGAAGGCGGCACGGGCAGGCGGGACATCGCGGGGCTCGGGGCAGGCGGGGACGGCTTCGATAATTCCTAACATAAGTCCGCCCAACTCGCGCGACGAGGCACGCCAGGAGGGAACGTTGGTGGGCGGCAAATGCCCAATTCGTCAAATTGCGAGCGAAGCAATCCAGTAGGCTGCGGGTCGAAGTCTGGATTGCTTCGCTTCGCTTGCAATTGACGGCGGTGGACGTCAGGTGATTGCCGTCGCGATCGAAACGCGCAGTATTGCCGCAGCTTGAATTTCGGCTGACAGTAGATTGAAGCCTGTCAGCGAGTGACCGATGTTGGCCCTAAGCAGCCGATCAGTCTGCACGCGTCTTATGCCCGGTCGAAAACGTTGAAACTGCAAGGCTGTGCCTTGATCGATACTCGACGGGGTTATTTGATCGCTGCGCGGCGCAGGTCATACGCAACCAGCCCGCGCCGCGTTCTGCTCGGCAATTCTGTGAGCGTCGCCAGCATCCTGCAACGTCTTTGGATACAACCGGCAGCCATTACGCCCGGATTGGCCAGTCAGCTTGGAAGTGCGATGGGCGCGCTGGCCAGTAAAGTCGAGCCAAATCCGGTCTGCTGAATGTCAAGCCGAGGTCATGCGGCAGCCGCAGTCAGATAATTGGCCCGACTCTTCGGACAATTTCGTAGATCTCAATTGTAGTGATGATGGTGAGGCTGGTAATGGTGATGGTGATGGACGTCTCGACGCCGTATCACCCAGCGATAACCGTCCCAAGAGTAGCCGTTTGCCAGGTACCATTCCCGATCCCGGTAATGGTGGTGATAGTGATGGTGGTGATGATCATCGGGAGAATATTCCTGGGCGACTTCGATACCCTTGGCACGCTCCCGCCGGAAGTTGTCGGCCAACAGCCGCGTTTGCGCATCCGGTACTGGATCGAGCAGATCGCTGTAGGTATTTGCCACGGGGATTGACGCGGAATAGGCGACATCTCGGACGCCGGTTCCTGCGAGCAAAGCAATAGTGGCGACGCTCGCCAATAGGACTGTCCTCAAGCTCATGGTCATTTCCCTCTCAAATGCCGTTGCTGTCTATTCGACCCGAAGCCACTTGGATGGGGTCGATGGTGAATGTCGAGGTTATCCAGACTTTTTGCGTTCTATGTACTGCTGCGAGGTATTCGAATAGGCCGTAAGCGATTGGTCACTCTCCCTCTGTCTTAGCTTTGGCCCGCGCAGCCCGCGAGAGATTGCGATAAGTCCCATCGAAGATGGTCCGCGTGTCCGATGTCCACCGCGTGCCGTCAGCCAGACGATCGCGATTTGCGGCAAGCCTGCGACTGCGCATTTCGCGCTGCGCCGCGGTTTCGGGGTCCATCGGCTCGAATGTCAGATCGGGGTCGGCCGGCAAGACAGCGAAAGCGATGTAGGGCTCGCCTTTGCGGAAGATGTGGGTGATGCCGGGGGGCGGCGCGCGGAATATGCAGAAGAAAATCATTGGCCACCAATCGGTCCTGATCAGCGCAGGCACCGCGAGGGGCGTCGAAAACGTTGGATCGGTGAAATACTTTGGATGCGGCTCTGTTCGCACCGCCCATCCCGGCGGCACTTCGAGGTCGAGCGATAACTGATGTGAGTAATAATCGTCACCGAACGTACGAAACGGCGGCCAGGCCGGCGTATCCTCGGGCGGTTCTCCCCAGTCTGCCGTCAGCTGGACCTTGCCCGCAATATTCGTAACAACGAGTTCTTGGTCAAATGGATAGAGAAGCTCGAGTCCATAACGCGCGCTTTCGGTAAACGGCATGCAATGCCATGGTTGCTCATGGCTACCGTCAGAGCGCTGCGACCGGTCGCCCGCCCATCCTGGGATGGCCAGACGAATTTGGCGCGGCGGCGGTCGGCGGCCAAATTGCCGGTATCGGACCAGTGGCATCGCTATAAGGACCTCATGTCGTGGGCGCCTGTTGCGAAGCCGCCCGACAAGTCAATATGTCTTTTGAATGTTAAACACTTGGCAAGGCTTGCGTTTTAGGAGCTGAGTCCATCGGCACTTCTGCGCAACCTTGAACGCCACAACAGCACAATCGTCGATTTGGCAAAAATTGGATGCCCAAGCGTTCGATCTCGCTTTCATCTCGCCCTGTCGCCACACCAGCTCGGATCATACCAACTACGAACTTTTCCGTATCTGGCGGATCAAAGCAAGATGAAAATTGAGAATCACGCGTGCGTGATGGCGGAAATGCAGGAGAATTAGCGGATCCCGTGCGACTTTTCTGTTTCCTCAATTGCTGGCCTTGCGAGGAAACTCGTTGTGGCTCTGTCTGGCAGTGCGGCAGACGTAAGTGCGCGTCATTCCCATCTGCAAAAGTCGGCAACGTCCGCAGTTGGTGCATCTGAGCCGGTCGGCAACGTCCGCTTCTGGTGCAAAGCCGGTGATTCAGGTGGCGGCTCCAGCAGCAACCCACCCATACCCCGTCTAGTCCACCCAGCCGCGACTGCAATTCGAACTGATCAGCCGCCCAAAAGGGCACCTCATGCCCCCTTCACCTTCGGCCTGAGCGTTTTCCTGACCCCTTGCGTGGTGAACATCTGCGCGCCGTGCTTGGCCCCTAAGCGCCTGCCCTCGCCGCCGGACAAGCCCGTTCCGGCGGGCTGGAAGCTCGGCACCAGATGGTGCTTGCCATTGCCGATCAGATCGGCGCGGCCCATCTCTTTCAGCGCCTCGCGCAGCGTCGGCCAGTTCTCCGCATCGTGATAGCGCAGGAACGCCTTGTGCAGCCGTCGCTGCCGGATGCCCTTCACCGTCTCGACGTCTTCGGAACCGCCGCGGCGCACGGCCTTCAGCGGGTTCTTGCCGGAATGATACATGGCGGTTGCCAGGGCCATGGGGGACGGCAGGAAAGTCTGCACCTGATCGGCGCGATAGTTGTTGCGCTTCAGCCAGAGCGCGAGGTTCATCATGTCGTCGTCGGTGGTGCCGGGATGCGCGGCGATGAAATACGGAATGAGGAAGTATTTCTTGCCGGCCTTTTCAACCGCCTTGTCGAACATCAGCTTGAAGGCATCGTAGGTGCCGATGCCGGGCTTCATCATCTTCGATAACGGCCCGCCCTCGGTATGCTCGGGCGCGATCTTTAAGTACCCGCCGACGTGGTGCTCGACCAGTTCCTTCACATACTCGGGGCTTTCCACCGCGAGGTCATAGCGCACGCCGGAGGCGACCATGACCTTCTTGATGCCGGGAACGGCGCGCGCCTTGCGATAGAGCTCGATCAGGCTGTCGTGGCTGGTGTTAAGATTCGGGCAGATGCCCGGATAGACGCAGGACGGCCGGCGGCACAGCGCCTCGGTGCGCTCATCCTTGCAGGCCATACGGTACATGTTGGCGGTCGGGCCGCCGATATCGGAGATGATGCCGGTGAAGCCCTCGGTCTTGTCGCGGATCTCGGCGACCTCGCGCACCACCGACTCGTGGCTGCGGTTCTGGATGACGCGGCCCTCGTGCTCGGTGATCGAGCAGAACGAACAGCCGCCGAAGCAGCCGCGCATGATCGTCACCGAGGTCTTGATCATCTCCCAGGCCGGGATCTTGGCGGCCTCGTAGGCCGGATGCGGCGCCCGCGCGTAGGGAAGCTCGTAGACCTTGTCCATTTCCGGCGTCGTCAACGGGATGGGCGGCGGCGTGACCCAGAGTTCCTTGTCGCCATGGCGCTGAACGAGCGGACGGGCGTTGCCCGGATTGCTCTCCCGATGCAGGACGCGCGAGGCGCGGGCATAGGTCTCGGAATCCGACGACACCTGCTCGTAGGACGGCAGCCGGATGACGGTCTTGGCGCCCATCTGGCGGGCGCCTTCGTCCGCGGTGTCGATATCGTCGGCGTGGGCCTCGGCCCACCCCTCCGGCGCGGCCGGCTTCAGCAAGGCGATGCCGCGCACGTCGTCCATCTCGGCGAAGGCCTCGCCCTTGGCCAGACGATGCGTGACCTCGACCAGGGCGCGTTCGGCATTGCCGTAGAGGAGAATGTCGGCCTTGGCGTCGACCAGGATGGAGCGGCGGACCTTGTCCGACCAGTAGTCGTAATGGGCGATGCGCCGGAGCGAGGATTCGATGCCGCCCAGAACGATCGGCACCTCCTTGTAGGCCTCGCGACAGCGCTGGGCGTAGACGATGACGGCGCGATCGGGACGCCTTCCACCCTCGCCGCCGGCCGTGTAGCTGTCGTTGTGGCGAAGCCGCCGATCGGACGTATAGCGGTTGACCATACTGTCCATATTGCCGCCGGTGATGCCGAAATACAGCGCCGGGCGCCCAAGCGCCTTGAAGGCGGCTGGGCTCGTCCAGTCCGGCTGCGAGATAATGCCGACGCGAAAGCCTTGCGCTTCCAGTAGCCGGCCGATGATCGCCATGCCGAAGGAGGGATGGTCGACATAGGCGTCGCCGGTGACGAGGATGACGTCGCACTGGTCCCAGCCGAGCAGGTCCATTTCCGCGCGGCTCATCGGGAGAAACGGCGCGGTACCGAAGCGGTGCGCCCAGTGCTTGCGATAGGAGAAGAGCTTGATGTCGGGGGTCATGCCCGGAGGTTTAGGGGCTGGCGCGGCCAAGTCAATGGCAATGCGTCAAGTCAGGTGAATTGCGGATAATTGATTGCCGATTTCGGCCGGACCAATGCGGCGTTCGGCGCAGCCGGATCGACCGGCCTCACTCCGGCAGCGGGATGAACTCGGTCTCTTCGACCGGCAGCGCCATGCGGCCGCTCGCCCAGTCGGCCTTGGCCTCGTCGATGCGCTCCTGGTGCGACGAGACGAAATTCCACCACATGAAGCGCGGGCCGAGCGGCTCGCCGCCCAACAGCATGACGCGGGCCGGGCCGCCGACCGCTTCGATCGCCGGTTCGCCGCCGGGCTTGAACACCAGCATGCGCCCGGCCTCGTAAATCTCGCCGTCGAAACGGATATGGCCGGAGACGATGTAGGCGCCGCGCTCGGAGTAGTCGGGCGGAAGCGCCACCCTGGCGCCGTCGGTCAGGTCGGCATGGGCGTAGAACAGCGGCGACAACGTCGGCGCCGGCGATGTCAGCGCGTAGGCGGAGCCGGCGACCATCCGCAAGAACACCCGGCCATCGTCGGTGACCGGCAGGTCGCGGTCGTCGACGTGGGTGAAGCTCGGCGCCGCTTCCTCCAACGCTTCAGGCAGCGCCACCCAAGCCTGCAGCCCGTGTATGAAGCCGCCCTTCGACCGGAGACTGAGATCCGTGCGCTCCGAATGGACGATGCCCGAACCGGCGCTCATCCAGTTGAGCTCACCCGGGCGGATCGCCTGGCGATAGCCGAGATTGTCGCGATGGAAGATCTCGCCGTCGAACAGGAAGGTGACGGTCGCAAGTCCGATGTGCGGGTGCGGGCGCACGTCGATGCCCGCACCGGGCTGGAAGTCGGCCGGTCCCATGTGATCGAGGAAGACGAAGGGGCCGACCATGCGGCGCTTAGCGACAGGCAGGACGCGGCCGACGACGAGGCCGTCGCCGAGGTCCTTGCGGCGCGCTTCGATGATCGTGTCGAGCATGGTGCGGCCCTTTCGCGTGTAACGTCGTTGCAGATGGCCAGCCGGGCGTGGGGAGGCTACGGCCTGGGTCAATATGTCTCAGTCGGCGGACCGGCCGAAACGGCAATTGGCGGCAGTCTGGCGGATCGCCACCCCGAGTTGATGACGACTGGACCAGATTGCCCGGTTCGCCACCCGGCCCGCCGGCAAGGACCGAGTTCGCCGCGTGAAGTCTGGAAACCAACGTCGTCGAGTCGAGCCCGCGAGCCCCGTCCGTCGGCCTAGATGTAACGGCTCGCCCGGCGCGTGACATCTGCCAAGCGTCGCACACACTGTTCGGTGGGCAAAGACGATGAGTCTTACATCGCACCGGTGCCGGTGGTCCGGTCGGCCGAGGGGGCAAGCGACTGGCGCGGGGCGTCCGGCCTTACGTCAGCCAGAACAGCGTCTGGTCACGGATGATCGGCAGATGCGCCGCAGCGGCGTCGAGGCCGAGGCC
>JARLIU010000012.1 GCA_031291595.1 Ancalomicrobiaceae bacterium
CGCGCCAAGCATGGGCTCGCCGTGCAGCTCGCCAGCGATCCGGACCAAGCCGTCGCCAATGCCTACGGCGTGTGGAAGGAGAAATCCATGTATGGGCGCAAGTACATGGGTATCGAGCGGACGACGTTCCTGTTCGGTCCGGATGGGCGGATCGTCGAGATCTGGGAGAAGGTCAAGGTCACCGGCCATGCCGAGGCGGTGTTGAAGGCAGCGGGCGGCTAGGGCCGGAGGCGTTCAAATGGAATCGCCCGGCGATCCGTCGATAAGCTGATTCACGGCTCTATCAGCGCTCTCGCCCGGCGCGCCTTGCCCCCTTCGCCTCTCTGGCGTGCCGTCACCGCGGCGAGACCGCCGCTCGCCGGATGGCGGCGCGCCTCTAGCAGAAAATTAACCTTAATGCTCCGTAATCGCCTCGAGTAGCTGCCTCGCAGCGCCCCCGCCGGGACGTCGGCCATCGGCCGATTTTCCGACCGGTGGCCGGAGGCAATCGAGTGCGTCGCTCAGCGGCGATGATGGGGCGTATGGTGGACGAGACGGGACGGGTTCGCTCGGGCCGGGCGGCAGGATGGACGGCCGACGACACAGGCCGCCGGCAGAGCTTCGGGCGTCGGGGCACGCTGCCGGTCGTCACCGTCATGGGCGCCGACGGTGTCCGCGCCTACGAGGTGCGCCCGACGCTGTGGATCGGCATTGCCATCACCGTGATGGTGATCGCGACGGCGACGATCGCGGCCGCCGGCTATCTCGCCTTCCGCGACGACATCATCGATACGGCGATCACCCGGCGCATGCAGATCGAGCAGGCGTACGAGGATCGCATCGCCGCGTTGCGTTCCGAGATCGACCGCATCAACAGCCGGCAGCTGATCGACCAGGATGCGTTCGAGACCAAGATCGACAAACTGATGACGCGCCAGGATGTGCTGCGTGAGCAGGATCAGCGGCTGATGGGGCTGATCGAGAAGGCGAAACTGGCACCGCCGCACCGTGCCGCCGCGGTCGTGCCGCCCGGCTCGCTCAAGCCCGACAGCATCCTGACCATCCGCAGCGCACCGCCTGACAGCACGCCGGCCGCCGGCGACAGCATCGCGCCGCTGTCGAAGGATACGCCCCGCGCCGCGCCGCATCCGCTCGACGGCACGCCGCTCAGGCAATCCTGGCTCGAACGCTGGGACGATGCGCCGACCGCTTTGGCATCGATGCGCGACCGGCGCTCGCCGGCGCTGCGCATTGCCGAAGCCGAAAAGACGATCGACGCCATCACCGATCGCCGCGCCCGGGCGATGACGGCGATCGCCGGACTGGCCGAGACCAACAGCCGCGCCATCGAGACCGTCGTCAGCCGTTTGGGGCTGCGGCTTGCCGAAGCCGACACGCTGCCGCCGGCACCACGGATGAAGCCGCAGTTGGTCGACGCCACCGCCCTGCCGATCGTCGGACTCGATGGGACGGTCGCCCCGGGCGTCGGGATCAATCGCCCGGCCTCGCCGGAGCGGGGACTCGGCGGCCCCTTCGTGCCGGTCATGGACGCCGACCACGGGCTCGCCCGGCTCGAATGGGCACTCAACCGGCTGGACCAGTTGCAGAAAAGCGTCGGCCTGCTGCCGCTCGGCCAACCAGTCAAAGGCGCGATCGAGGTAACGTCGCCGTTCGGCGAACGCCCCGATCCGTTCCTCGGCGTCATGGCGATGCATACGGGCATCGATTTCCGCGCCGCCCAGGGCGATCCGGTCATCGCGACCGGCGCCGGCATCGTTACCGAAGCGAGCCGCCAGGGCGGCTACGGCAACATGATCGAAATCGATCATGGCAACGGCATCTCCACGCGCTACGGCCACCTGTCGCATTTCGCCGTCACCACCGGCCAGCGCGTCAAGGCCGGCCAGATCATCGGCTACGCCGGCTCGACCGGCCGCTCGACCGCGCCGCACCTGCACTACGAAACACGCGTCGCCGGCGAAGCCGTCAATCCGACGAGCTATCTCGACGCAGGCAATCGCTTGAGACCATTGTTGAATTGAATTCATTGGAGCTGAGGATGGCCAAGCCGCCGGCAAAACCGGGCAGCACGCCCAGGATGAGTTTGGAAGAGGCGATTTCCCTCAGGGTCTCGCGCTTTTCCGGCGCGCTCGTCGCCGCCATGACCGCCAGATCGAATTCTTCGCTGGCGGAGATCATGGTGGAGATCGACGAAATCCTGCGCCAGGCCTGCATCCTGGAGCGGCTGGTGTTCACCAAGAGCGTGCTGAGGGCGAAGGCGGCACCGACGGCGCTGATCGAGCGGCTGGTGGCCGACAATTTCCTCGTCGCCATGGCGCTCGCCGAAGCTGGCTACGGCATCGACGATGGACGGCTCATCGAACTCCTCGACGACAAGGACGAGGCCTTCCGCATCGATGTCGCCTCGCGCGCCGGCCTGCCGCAGCGCGTCTCCAACTATCTCGCCGACACCGGCTCGAAGGAAGTCATCTACCGGCTCGCCGCCAACCGCCGCACGCAGCTGTCACGGGAAACGCTCGTCGATCTGGCAACGCAGGCCCGCCACGATCCACGGCTGGAGCGAGCGCTGTCGACCCGTCCGGATCGGATGCTGCTGCCGGACGGAATCCTGTCGCAGCAGACGGTGGAAAAGCGGGTGACGGCAGGACTGAGCAAGCCATCGCCGCACGCGAGCCATACGGCCGAGCCGAAGTCACGGCTGTCGAGCGACGCCAAGCTGGTCAACTACCGCTGAGCGGCACCGGTCCGGTCGGCGCCACTTCGGTCAAGCCGGGATGACTGCGCGGCTGTTTCTGGCGTCGATCTTACCGAATCTTCACGGCTTTCCCTTATGACCGGGCCGGGTTTCGGGGGAATATCTGCATGTCCATGGAGAAACTGCTGCAGCGGATCGCGATGACGCCCAGCGCCGATCCGAGCGACGATCTGCGCCAGCTCAGGCAGGCTTTCGTGCGCTGTTCGGGGCGCATGGGGCCGGCCGAAGTGGGCTGCTTCGTCGAGATCGCCGGGCAGCTGTTGCCGCGCGCGCCGCTGATCCAGCGGATCGCCTTCGCCCGCCCGCTCGCCACCAGCCACACGGCGCCCAAACCGATCGTCTCGCAGCTCGCCCTGGACAATCACATGGTGTCGGCGGCGATCCTCGAACGGTCGCCGCTCATCGGCGAAGACGAACTCGTCGGCATCCTCAAGGCGAAGGGCCGGGCGGTCAGACTGGCCATCGCCAAGCGTCCGGGCTTGTCGGTCGGACTGACCGATCTGGTCATGGACGCAGCCGACCTGCCGGTCTGCCGCGCGCTTGCCACCAACCGCTCCGCACGCGTCTCGCGCAAGAACCTCGCCCGACTGGTCGACGTCGCCAGGGACGACGACATGACCCGCGCCGCGCTCGGCCTCAGGCGCGATCTGCCGAGCGGGCTCGCCGCGCAGCTCAGCCGCATCGACGCGGGCGCCGCCGACCATCCCCGCGCCGCGACGTTGCCGCACGATACCGGCTTCGGTCTGGGACGCGCCGGCTTCGTCATGACCCGGCGCCTCGTCAGCGCGCAGCAAGCCCGCCGGCCACCGCAAGTGCTCAGCTATTCGTGAGCGCGGCAGCAGCAACGACCGACCCGCCGGCCGGACAACGCGCGTGCGGCGTGGCTGATGGCGCCGCCGGCCTCACTCGATATCCGCGACGTCGACCGCGCCGCCCTTCACGCGCTGGGCGAGCGAGGCTTCCATGAACTGGTCGAGGTCGCCGTCGAGCACCCGCGCCGGATCCGAGGTGGTGACGCCGGTGCGCAAGTCCTTCACCATCTGGTAGGGCTGCAGCACGTAGGAGCGGATCTGGTGGCCCCAGCCGATATCGGTCTTCGACGCCGCCTCGGCATTGGCCTTGGCCTCGCGCTTTTCCAGTTCCAGCTCGTAAAGCCTGGCGCGCAGCATGTCCCAGGCCTGGGCGCGGTTCTTGTGCTGCGAACGCTCCTGCTGGCAGGCGACGGCGATGCCGGTGGGGATATGGGTGATGCGCACCGCGGAATCGGTGGTGTTGACGTGCTGGCCGCCGGCGCCGGACGAGCGGTAGGTATCGATGCGGCAGTCGCTTTCGTTGATCTTGATGTCGATGGAGTCGTCGACGACGGGAAACACCCAGACCGACGAGAACGAAGTATGGCGGCGGGCGTTGCTGTCGAACGGCGAGATCCGCACCAGCCGATGCACGCCCGATTCGGTCTTCAGATAGCCATAGGCCTGCGGCCCCTTCACCAGCAGGGTGGCGCCCTTCATGCCGGCTTCTTCGCCGTCGGAATATTCCATCAAGTCGGTCTTGAAGCCGCGCTTCTCCGCCCAGCGCGTGTACATCCGCAACAGCATCAGCGCCCAGTCCTGGCTCTCGGTGCCGCCGGCGCCGGCATGGATTTCGACATAGGAGTCGAATCCGTCGGCCTCGCCCGACAGAAGTGCGTCGACCTGACGCTTGGCGACGTCGCGGCCGAGCTTGCGGATGGCATTGTCGGCCTCGACAATGCTGGCCTCGTCGCCCTCCATCTCGCCCAGTTCGGCCAGCGTCAGCGCGTCATCCAACTCGCGCTCGATGGAGCGGACGGTCTCGATCGAACGGGCAAGCAGATCGCGCTCGCGCATCTGCTTCTGCGCCCTGGCCGGATCGTTCCACAGGCTGGGGTTTTCGGAAAGAGCGTTGAGCTCTTCCAGCCGCTTCAGCGCGACATCCCAGTCAAAGATGCCTCCTCAGCAGGCTGAGCGCCTGCTGGATCTCGTCTACGATGGCCTGGATTTCCGACTTCATCCTGATCGTCCGATTGCCCGAGGGTCGATGGTGCTGTTCGAGCGCAGTCTCTTGGCGAAACCGGGTTCCATGTTCGCGGAACGCGCTCTGGTCGACAGGGCGCGGACCATAGCGATGCCCCCCCGCGAGAGCAAGAGGCGCACGCGACGGCGGCGCATCCGCCGCAACTACGGATTCACCCCAAGTCGCTGCGCGCGTAGCCGTAATGTCGCTGTTATGCCATCCGGACCATACTCGCTGCCGTTGTGCCACTCGCGCCTTCAGACGTCCCCCCGAGGTCCGCCATGATCCCACGCATCGCAATCGCCTTCCTTGCCGTCGCACTCCTGCCCGGACCGGCGCTCGCCGCCGAGACGGCGCAGATCCCCACGCCCAACGGCACCATGGTCACCGAGATCTTCAAGCCGGCCGGCAACGGACCCTTCCCGGTGGTCGTGTTCTCGCACGGGCGGTCCGGCGATCCGGTCGAACGGCAGAGGCTGACGCATCCGATCAATGCCGGGGTCGCTGCCTATTGGACGGGCAAGGGCTTCGCCGTGGTGGCGCCGATTCGGCCCGGCTACGGCCCGAGCAGCGGCTATGATGCCGAGGATCACGGTCGATGCGGCGCCGGTCCGGACTTCGGCCGGACCGCTTCCGCGGCGGCAACCGCAATCGTCGCCGCGGCCAATTGGGCCCGGAGCCAGCCCTGGGCCAAAGCCGATCGGCTGATCCTCGTCGGCCAGTCGGTCGGCGGGCTCGGAACCGTGGCCGCTGCAGCGCGCAATCCGCCGGGCGTCGTCGCCTTCGTCAATTTCGCCGGCGGCACGGGCGGAGATCCGAAAGCTTCGCCGGGCAGAAGCTGCCGTCCGGATCTCATGCTGTCGCTCTACGGCCAACTCGGCAGTTCGACCAGTTTGCCGGGCATGTGGTTCTACGCCGCCAACGACGAATATTGGGGGCCGGACGTGCCGAAGCAATGGGCGCAGGCCTATCGCACCGGCAATCCGCATGTCACCGCGGTATTCACCGGGCCGGTGCCGAACGGCAAGGGGCATTCGCTCATGAACACGGCGCCGCAGCTGTGGCGGCCGGCGCTCGACCGGTTCCTGAAAGAACGTGGGCTGTGAACATCCGCAGCGCGATGGCGAACGCGTAGGCGGCTTTCGTCCCGAAACCTGCTCCAACTCTTTGATATCGATCGCGACGAGCTTTGACCCACATGGGCCTGAACTCATCGCGATCTAGCGTGCGACAGGACTGCGGCCGGACCGGTTCGGCCCTCCATCGGCTTGCGGTTCGATCGACGGCGCCATGGGTGGAGATCACGCGGTCGGGGTCGCCGCGGCCCGGATCTCGGGAGTTGCCGTGGTAGCGCCATTGGCGCCCGATTTCCGTAACAGACGAGCATGCCCGCAAACCCGCCCACGGGCGGGCACGATCAATACAGTCCGCCCGGCTGCAGTTCCTTTTCCTGCTCGGGGGTGACCTTGCGCGCCTTGGCGAATTCGCCCTGGTCGTAATCGGAGATCTCGAAATTGTCCGGTGGAGCGGTGCCGGGCTTGAAGGCTTCCATGATGGTGTCGGTATCGCCGGGCGAGGCCTTCAGGCCAGTGGCGTGGCTGACGGCGACGAGCTTGATGCCCGGCGGCACGCGGAACGGCACAGGCGGCTGGCCTTTCAGCGCTTCCAGGTAGAAGTCGCGGGCGATCGGTGCTGCCAAGTGGCCGCCCGTCCCCTGCCCGCCCAGCGTGCGCGGCTTGTCGTAGCCCATGAACACGCCGACCACCAGATCGGGCGTGAAGCTCATGAACCAGGCGTCCTTCTCGTCGTTCGACGTGCCGGTCTTGCCGGCGACGGGGCGGCCGATATCACGCAGGACCGTCGCCGTGCCGCGCTGCACCACGCCTTCCATGATCGAAGTGATCTGGTAGGCGGTCATCGGATCGAGCACCTGTTCGCGATCGTCGATCAGCTTCGGCTCATCCTGCCCCGACCAGGAGGTCGCCTCGCAGCCCTGGCAGATGCGCGGATCGTGCTTGTAGATGGTCTTGCCGTAGCGGTCCTGGATGCGATCGATGAAGGTGGCATTCACCCGCCGGCCGCCGTCGGCAATGGTCGCATAGGCCGCCGTCAGCCGCAGCACCGTGGTCTCGCCGGCGCCCAAGGCCATCGGCAGATAGGGCTTCAGATCGTCGTAGATGCCGAAGCGCTTGGCGTACTCGACGACCAGCGGCATGCCGACATCGCGCGCCAGCCGCACCGTCATCGTATTGCGCGACTGCTCGACGCCGACGCGCAGCGTAGAGGGGCCATAGAATTTCTTGGAAAAGTTTTCCGGCCGCCAGATCGGCTGTCCTGGTCCCGGTTGGATCTCGATCGGCCCGTCAATGACGATCGAGGAGGGCGTATAGCCATTGTCGAGCGCGGCGGAATAGACGAAGGGCTTGAACGACGATCCCGGCTGGCGATAGGCCTGGGTGGCGCGGTCGAATTCGCTGTCGGCAAAGGAGAAGCCACCGGAGACGGCCAGGACGCGGCCGGTGTGCGGATCCATCACCACCATGGCGCCTGACACCTCCGGCACCTGGCGAACGCGATAGGTGGAACGCTCGCCGACGCCCTGCCCTGTCTTCTCGACATAGACGACATCGCCGGGCTGCAGAACCTGGCTCACCGACTTGATCGCCACGCCCTTCTTCGGCCCCTCGGCCCATCTCGCCCATTTCACGCCGTCGAGCGCAACGATGCCGCGCTCGCGCGTCGTCGGCACGTCGCCGGTCGCCGTCTTCATCGGCTGCAGGCCGATGATTGCTTCCTGGTCAACGACGGAGATGACGACCGCGGCGCGCCATTCCGGTACATCGGACAGCGTCTTCACTTCTGCAAGCTTCGGTCCCCAGTCGGTGCCGGGGGTGAGCGCCAGATGGGCCAGCGGTCCGCGCCAGCCCTGCTCCTGGTCGTAGTCGACGAGGCCCTTCATCAGCGACCGCCGCGCGATCAGCTGCAGGCGCGGGTCGAGCGTGGTCCTCACCGACAGACCGCCTTCGTAAAGGCCGCGGCTGCCGTAGCGCTCGTTCAATTCGCGGCGCACCTCCTCGGCGAAGTAGTCGGCGCCGAAGATGTGCGGCCCGGACTGGCGCTGCACCCACACCAACGGCTCCTGCTTGGCTTTGTCCGCCTCGTCCTGGGTGATGTAGCCGTTCTGCGCCATCAGTTGGATGATGTCGTTGCGCCGGCCGATGGCGCGCTCGTGGTTCTTCACCGGGTGATAGTTTTCCGGCCCCTTCGGCAGCGCCGCCAGATAGGCGGCCTCGGCGATCGTCAGTTCGTGCACGGACTTGTCGAAGTAGAGCAGCGAGGCCGCGGCGACGCCGTAGGCATGCACGCCGAGATAGATCTGGTTCAGGTAGAGTTCGAGAATCTGATCCTTGGTCAGCACCTGCTCGATGCGCATCGCCAGGATCGCTTCCTTGATCTTGCGCTCGATCGCATATTCGTTGGTGAGGAGGAAGTTCTTCGCCACCTGCTGGGTGATGGTCGAGGCGCCCTGCGCCCGTTTGCGGCTGCCTGAGGCATAGTCGATGCCGGCGCGCACCAGGGCGCGCAAGATGCCCTCGGGGTCGATGCCGTTGTGCTGATAGAAGTTCTTGTCCTCGGCCGAGATGAAGGCGTTCTTCACCAAAGCCGGAATGGCGGCCGACGGCAGGAACAGGCGCCGTTCGGTGGCGTATTCGGCCAGGAGCGAGCCGTCGGCAGCATGCACGCGGGTCATTTCCGGCGGAGCATACGTCTTCAGGCCACTATAGTCGGGCAGATCGGAGGCGAAATACTGGTAGCCGACGTAGGCCGCGCCGGCCGCGCCCACGAACAGCACCGCGCCGAGCGACACGACATAGGCGATGAATCTGAAGATAAACATGCCGCCGGCACTTCCTCGAAGATTGCGCCGTTCCAGCGGCGCCGCCTCATCCACTCGTCCAAGACCGATTGCGGTCTTATCCCAATTCGTCGCTCAGGAGACTTCCGAAGGCGCGATCGACCGAATCGGCGAAGGCAATGCCTCCCGCCCGAAGGCTGGGAGCGTAACCGCCGCCGCCCGGCGGCCCGCATTGCCGCGGCCCCCGCTGGCAGCCGCCCATCACTTGCCAATAAGGTCATGTTTATGGCGAAGCTGGGGCGCAGCGAATGCCGACCCCGCTCCGGTCGTCCCGGTTGGATACACGTTCGCGCCCCGGTCCGGCAAGAGGAGGCGCGAAACCGCTGCGACAACTGTGCGGACAAACGGCCCACTCGGCCCGGCTCACGCTCAGTTCAGGGCCCTGTCCGTTCGATGGCCGCCGACCCGAGCCGGCGTCGCGTTCACGGCGACGCTCTTGCCTCGCGCGCGGCGAAAAACTTGTCGATCGAGCGGACGATGGCGCCGGCGGTCCGTTCCCGCCACTCGGGAGAGATGAGTTCGGATTCGTCGTCCTTGTTGGAGAGGAACCCCAATTCGATCAGCACCGACGGCACGTCGTAGGCTTTCAGCACCCGCAACTGCGCCGAGCGATGCGGGTCCTGCTTGACCATGCGGCCGGACTTCGCCATGGCGGCCACCAGGTAGCTGGCGATGGCATGGTTGAAATGCCGCGTTTCGCGCAG
>JARLIU010000111.1 GCA_031291595.1 Ancalomicrobiaceae bacterium
GCACGGCGGCGGCGTTCGGCCTGGTGTGCAGCGCGGCTTCCGCGATCGGAGTGATAAGTCTATCAATTCATCTCACGCGATGGGAGAGATGTAACAGCCTGGCAATTGCTGTCGGGCGGTGCGCCGGTGAGCCTGCCGCGGGCAATCTCCTGGCTGTGGGCCACCCCGGCGCGCCGTCGAAAGTCGCCACAGCTCTCCCCGCCCATGCCGACGGCGAAAATTGAGTAGCCAATGCGGATGCAAGTAGCCGAGTAACTCTCCCAGATGACGGGACGATGGGCGACGATCGGCCCATACATGCATGGTATGAACGCCGATATCGAACAAACTCGGGTGGAATTGCCACCAGTCATGATTGCGCATGGGCATTCAGATGACTTTACGGCCTCGAACCATGAGCGCGGCATAGCCAATGATAGCACGACGATATTGCCAGCAAGCGCCGCCACCTCGGCATCGCGCTTCCTCGCCCCGTGCCCGAAATGCGTCGTCACCATTGCCGCTCTCGGCGGTCCCGCCGCGTCCAGTCTGGCTGGCGGTCGTGCACGGCATAACGCTGCCGCTACGTAAAGTCCCACTTTTTGTTATAAATATAACGGAACAAGGTGACAATCAGCTTGACTGTGAACAGCCCGCTGGTATGTTTGTCAAAAGCCTGAACGGCGACGCTTCGGGCAGGCAAGAAGCAGTTCGGCGGATCCGTGTGGCATCGATAGGGCCGGGGCGGATCGCAGGGGAGGGTGTTCGATGACAGCATCGCATTCGTCGCCGGCCGCGGGGCGCCTCGAGGCGATCGAGATCACCAAGCAGTTTGGCTCGGTGAAAGTGCTGGAAGGCGTCAACTGCGCGCTCACTCCCGGCCGCATCCATACGATCATCGGCGAGAACGGGGCCGGCAAGTCGACGCTGTTCAAGATCCTGTCCGGCCTGTACCTGCCGAGCGACGGAGCCCTCCATCTCGACGACAAGCCGATCGTCCTTGGGTCGCCCCGGGCGGCGCATCAGCGCGGCATCTATCTGGTGCCACAGGAGCCGGCGCTGATGGCGGAACTGAGCGTGGCGGAGACCATGTTCGTCGGGCAGTTGCCGACCAAGGGGACGCTGTTCGGCCGGGTGGACTGGCCGGCGGCCAAGCGCGAGGCCGCACGGGCGCTCGCCGCGCTCGGCGTCGACATCGACGTCGACCATATCTCGAAAGATCTGTCGATCGCCCAGCAGCAGCAGGTCGAATGCGCCAAGGCGCTGCTGCGCGGCTGCCGGATCATCCTGTTCGACGAGCCGACCTCGCCGCTGACCTCACACGAGGTGGCGCGGCTGTTCGCGATCATGCGGCGCCTGCGCGACGAGGGCTATACGCTCGCCTTCATCAGCCACCGCATGGACGAAGTCCTCGACATCAGCGACGACATCTCGGTATTGCGCGACGGGCGGCTGGTCGATTCCGTCACCCGCGGCAATTTCGACCGCAAGAGCCTGCTGTCCAAGATGGTCGGCCGGGAAATGTCGATCGGCCTGCGCCGTGGCCGCTCGACGGCGACCACCGAACCGGTGCTGTCGGTCGAGGGACTGGCGCGCGAGCCGCGGTTCCGCGGCGTCAGCTTCACGTTGCACAAGGGCGAAATCCTCGGCCTGGCCGGGCTGATCGGCGCCGGCCGCACCGAGATCGCCGAGGCGGTCTGCGGCTTGACCCCGAAGACCGCCGGCAAGGTGACGCTCGGGGCCGACGACATTACCCACGCGCGAACCTCGCAGATCATCCGCCACGGGCTGGTCTATGCGCCGGAGGATCGGGCGCGCCACGGCGTGGTGCTGCCGATGTCGATCACCCACAACGTCACCTCGAGCCTGCTCGAGCGGGTCAAGCAGCGCTTCGGCTTCCTCGACCGCAACGACGAACGGCGGATCGCCGGCGATACGGTGCGGCAATACCGGGTGCGGTCGTCCCGCCTCGATCAGCCGTTGTCGGAGCTGTCCGGCGGCAACCAGCAAAAGGTCGTGTTCGGCAAATGGATGAGCACCAGTCCGCTCGTTGCCATTCTCGACGAGCCGACGCGTGGCGTCGATGTCGGCGCCAAGGACGAGATCTACGAACTCATTGACGAACTGGCCGCCGGCGGACTGGCGATCCTCGTCATCTCCTCGGAGATGGAGGAACTGGTGCGCATCTGCGACCGCATCCTGTCGGTCTACGAGGGCCAGATCGTCGCCGAGCTTACGGGCGACGAAATCACGCCCGATCGGGTTGGCGCCTCCTACCTGAGTCATGCCCATGTCTGACACGATCCACCCCATTGCCGCCGAGACGGCTGCCGTGAAATCGCCCTCGGCCGCACGCCGCCGCTGGCCGCGCGAACTGGTGCTGCTCATCGTCATCATTGCCGTCACTGCTGGCATCGGCGTCGCCGACCCCGGCTTCGTGGCCAAGCAGAACCTGCAGTTCATGATCCTCAATTCGGTGGTGCTGTCGCTGGTCGCCCTCGGCCAGACGCTGGTGATCGCCACCCGAGGCATCGATCTCTCGGTCGCGCCGGTCATGGGGCTGGGCGCGGTGGTGACCGGCCTGTGGGCGCAGCAATTCGGCTTCCCGTTGTGGGGCGCGGTGCTGGCCAGTCTGGCGATGGGCGCGGTGCTCGGGACGTTGAATGGCGTGCTCGTCGCCAACCTCAACATTCCGCCGATCATCGTCACGCTCGGCACCTACAGCATCTATGGCGGCATCGTCTTCATCTATTCCGACGGCGTGCAAGTCTATGCGGTGCCGCCGGAATACGCCACTTTCGGCAACGCCTCGATCCTGCCGTTCCTGCCGATCCCCATCCCGGTCGTCATTCTGGCCGGCGTGCTGGGGCTGAGCTGGTACATGCTGGAGCACACGGTGTTCGGCCGCGCGTTGCTGGCGGTCGGCAACAACGCGGCGGCGGCCTACAGCGCCGGCATTTCCTGCGCCTCCACGGTGGTCCGCACCTACGCCATCGCCGGAACCTTGGCGTGCTTCGCCGGGCTGATCTTCGTCTCATACACCGGCTCGGCCACCGTGATGACCGGGACCGGCGACCACATCGAGCTGCAGTCGATCGCCGTCGCCCTGATCGGCGGCACGGCCGCCGCCGGTGGCCGCGGCAACCTCATCGGCACCGTCATGGGCAGCCTGTTCCTCAGCGTGATCCTGACCGCGCTGGTGTTCATGCACGTGCCCCCGATCTGGTACTCGGCCGGCGAGGGTTTGATGATCCTGATCGCCGTCACGGTCGGCATGAACCAGTCGCGCGCTGGGGGAGAACGGACATGACACGACTGGAGCAATCCACGACGCAGGCATCCCGGTTCGCCGTCCTGTCCTCGCTGATCAGCGGATGGGAGTTGGCCCTGGTGGTGGCGCTGTTCGCCGTGCTGGGTGGTTTTGCCGTGGGGGCGCCGGGCTTTTTCGACGGCATCGGCGGACTGTTGCAGATCACTCAGTACTTTCTGCCCTTCGGCCTCGTCGCCATGGGGCTCAGCATCGTCATCCTGACCGGCGGCATCGACCTGTCGGTCGGCGCGACCGCCAGCCTTTCGGCACTGGTGATGGCGCAACTGTGGGCGATGTTCGGCCTGAACATCTGGCTGGCCGCGGCGGTGGCACTGGTGTTGGGCGGCCTGCTCGGCGCCATCAACGGCCTGATCGTCACCCGGCTGAGGACCGAGCCGCTGATCGCCACGCTCGCCACCAGCTTCATTTACGGCAGCATCGCCACCGCGGTCGGCGGCGACAATCCGCCGTCGGGCTTTCCCGACAGCTTCAATGCGCTCGGCATCGGCACCGTCGATCCGACCGGCCTCATTCCCTGGCAGCTGGTGCTGTTTGCCGTGGTGGCGACCGCGACCGGGCTGTTGATGGGGCGGACCAGCTTCGGGCGCAAGGTGGTGATGATCGGCTACAACAGCGGCACGGCGTATTATTCAGGCATTCCGGTCCAGCGCGTGCTGCTCTCCAGCTACGTGCTCAGCGGCCTGACGGCGGCGCTCGCCGGGGTGGTGCTGGCGGCCTACTACAGCGCGGCGCGCTCCAGCATGGGCGATCCGCTGCTCCTGTCCACCCTGACGATGGTGGTGCTTGGCGGAGTCAGCATCTTCGGCGGCGAGGGCACCATCACCGGTGTCATCCTGGCCGTGCTGGTTCTCGGCTTCCTGCGTCAGGGCCTACTGATTGCCGGCTATTCCGACATGGTCACGACGATGGTGACGGGCGTCATTCTGCTCGGCTCGATCGCCGTCAAGAACACCCTGTCGACCCGCCGCAACCTCTTGCGGGCGCGCCTCCGCCGCTGGCGGACACCGGCGCACAGCCCACAAACCAATCCGACGGTGAAATGAACGAAGGCTGTTCGAACAGTCAGCGGTCGGACAAAGGGCCGGTCATCCCTAACCGGACGGCGGCGCCCGACAACAGGAAAACGAAAGGGTTTGGAAATGCGTAAGACCGAATTGTTGGTTGGGGCCTTCCTGGCCGTCGCGATGCTGGCGGGCGCGGCGTCGGCTGGCGATGCCATCGACACGAGTAAGAAGCTGAAGGTCGCCATGGTACCCAAGCTGATCGGCTTGTCGGTGTTCAAGGCCAACGAATTGGGGGCAATCGACGCCGCCAAGAAGCTCAACATCGACTTCCTCTACACCGGCCCGGTCACCGCGTCGGCGCAAGGGCAGGTCGACGTCTTCAACAGCTTGATCGCGCGCAAGTTCGACGTGATCACCACGACCTCCAACAACCCGACCCAGCTTGCGCCGGCGCTGAAGCGCGCCATGGCGCAAGGCATCAAGGTCGTCTCCTATGACTCGGATGTCTCCCCCGACGCCCGCGACTTCTTCATCCAGAACACCGCCTACCCGGCCATGGGCAAGGCGCTGGTCGAATCGGTGGCGAAATACACCGGACCCGAAGCGGAAGTCGCGCTGCTGTCGTCGACGCCCGACGCCACGATCCAGAACGAATGGATCAATGCGCTGAAGACCTACATGGCGGCGACCTATCCCAAGATGAAGATCGTCACCACCCAGTACGGCCAGTCGAGCCCGTCGCAGTCGCTCACCGCCGGCCTCAACATCCTGCAGGCCTATCCGAATGTCACCGGCATCATCGCGCCGGACGGCGCTGCGGTCGTCGGCGCGGCCGAAGCGGTGAAGAAGCTCGGCAAGACCGGCAAGGTGTTCGTCACCGGCACCAGCGATCCCGATGCCATCCGTCAGTACGTCAAGGAAGGCATCATCCTTGAAAGCCCGCTGTGGGACGAAGTCAAGGAAGGCGAATTGGTGATGTACGTCGCCCGTCTGGCCGCCAACGGCGCGCTCAAGGACAACGACACCTTCACCGCCGGCGATCTCGGCACCTTCACCGTCAAGGACAAGGTGATCATCTTCTCCGAGCCGCTGGTGTTCAACAAGGACAACATCGATCAGTACAAGTTCTGAACGGACGTCCATCGCTCCGTCGGTCGCTGCAGCGACCGGCGGTGCCGATGCAGCGGGGGGCGGTCGCCATCGCGTCGCCGACCGAAGCCGGACGCCTCGGACGGCCGACCTCTGAACGATCCCGCGAGATTTGCCCCGTGCCATAGTCATGGCTGAGCATCGTGTCTGCACCTGATGTTCTCAGCCGGCACGGGGTATCGAATCCGGCTCGGCGCCCCGGGGCGTCCGACCGACAATCCAAGGAGTTACGTCATGGACATCGCATTCATTGGCCTCGGTACCATGGGACAGGGCATCGTCCGCAATCTGCTGCGGGCGGGCAATACCGTCACCGTCTGGAACCGCAGTGCCCGAGAGCTGCCGCCCGAACTCGCCGCCGTGAAGCGCGCCGCCTCGATCGCCGAAGCGATCAACGGCAAGAAATTGGTGATGGTCTGCGTCACCGGACCGGACGCCCAGCAGGCGATCTACGACGGCGATGACGGTCTCGTCGCCCATCTCGGCAAGGACATCACCGTCGCCGATGTGACCTCCACCCGGCCGGAGCTGTCGGTCGAGATCGCCAAGGCCGTCGCCGCCAAGGGATCGGTGTATCTCGACACGCCGGTGTTCGGCTCCAAGGGCGAGGCCTGGGACGGCAAGCTCGACTTCGTCTGCGGTGGACCGAAGGATGCCTTCGATCGGCTGAAGCCGGTGCTCGAACCGCTGGCCGCGACGATCCATTATATGGGTGGCTCAGGCTCCGGCGCCTCGATGAAGCTCGTCGGCAACCTGCTCGTCGCCGCCCAGTTGGAATCGCTCGGCGAAGCCCTGGCGCTGGCCACCAAGGCCGGCCTCGACGGCACGGCGGTGATGGGCGTGTTCGATGTCGCCGACTATTCGTCGCTGCTGATCCGCAACGTCGGCCGGGCCAGCCTCGCCCGCAACTTCGCGCCGAGCTTCTACCTCAAGCACATGCTGAAGGACGCGCGCCTGATCAGCGACTTTGCCCGCCGCATGGCGGTGCCGGTACCCGTCACCGTGACGATCGGCGAGCTGTACCAGGCGGCGGTGAACAAGGGTCTCGGCGACCTCAACGCCTCCGGTCTGCACAAGATGCAGTTCGAACTGGCCGGTCTGAAGGACTGACACGCACCCGCACGCACGGGCGACAGGGCGCCCTGGACGACAGTCCTCGGCGCCCCGCCCAACAACCGGCATCGCGGCAGCCGCCGGGCGAAGCCTCCTCTATTCGGAAGGAACGACCTCATGAGTAATCGCAAGATGACGATGGGCGTCATCGTCGGCAATCGCGGCTTCTTCCCCGACGTCCTCGCCAAGACCGGCCGCGAAGAGATCATCCGGGTGCTTGAAAAGGCCGGCATGGATTGCGTCGTGCTGTCGCCGGAAGAGAGCAAGTTCGGCGCCGTCGAGACCCACGACGAAGCCAAGCGCTGTGCCGACCTGTTCGCCCGCAACCGCCACCGCATCGACGGCATCATCGTCACGCTGCCGAACTTCGGCGACGAGCGCGGCGCAGCCGAGGCGATCCGCCGGGCGCGGCTCGACGTGCCGGTACTGGTGCAGGCCTCCCCCGACGATGCCGGCGCCATGACCGAGCAGTTCCGCCGCGACAGCTTCTGCGGCAAGATCTCGGTCTGCCACAACCTCCGCCAGTCCGGCATTCCGTATTCGCTGACCGCCCAGCACACGGTCGGCCTCGATACGCCGGAATTCGGCGCCGATCTCGCCCGCTTCGCCGCGGTCTGCCGCGTGGTGCGCGGCTTGCGCGATCTCCGCATCGGCTGCATCGGTGCGCGGCCGGCCGCCTTCACCACCGTCCGCTACAGCGAGAAGATCCTGGAGGCCAACCACATCACGGTGGAGACCGTCGACCTCTCCGACATCTACGGCCGCATCGGCAAGCTGAAGGACGACGATCCCGGCGTCATCGCCAAGCTGGCGGAAATCCGCCGCTACGTGCAGACGGCAACCACGCCGCTTCCGGCCCTCCTCAAGATGGCCAAGCTCGGTTTCGCCGTCGACGACTGGATGAAGAGCGTCGACGTCGAGATCAGTGCGATCCAGTGCTGGACCTCGATGCAGGACCACTTCGGCGTCATGCCCTGCACGGTGATGAGCATGATGAGCAACCGGCTGATGTCGAGCGCTTGCGAGGCCGACGTCTGCGGCACCATCAGCATGCATGCGCTGGCGCTCGCCGGCGAAGAGGCCAGCGCGCTGTTGGATTGGAACAACAACTACGGCACCAACCCCGACAAGGCGGTGTGCTTCCACTGCTCCAACCTGCCGAAGAGCTTCTTCACGGAGGCGCGGATGCACCATGGCGAGATCTTCGCCGGCACCGTCGGCATCGACAACGCCCACGGCACCCTGGCCGGTCGGATCAAGTCGGGACCGATGACCTTCGCCCGCATCTCCACCGACGACGTGTCGGGGCGGATGCGCGGCTACGTTGGTGAAGGCAGCTTCACCTCCGACGACCTGACGACCTTCGGCGGCGTCGGTGTCGTCGAGATCCCCCGGCTGCAGGAACTGATGCAGTTCATCTGCAACAACGGCTTCGAGCATCACGTTGCTGCCAACTTGACGCGGGTTGCCGATGCGGTGGAGGAAGCGACCAGCCGCTACCTCGGCTGGGAAATGTCCCGCCACCGCGCCGCCTGACCGGCGCCGGGGACGGTCGGGCGCTCTCCCTCCCGACCGTCCCCATTTTCTTGCATGACCGCCGGCCGAAGCCCGCCCGGATCGATCGGATGCGGCATTGCCGTCGGCGCTCGGCTCTGCAACGACTGGGATCTGCCATGACGGTGACGCGATTTATGTTTGGAACGCTCGATGGCGTGCCGGTGCCGGGCTTCGTCATCGAAAACCGGCTCGGCTGGCGCGCTGTCGTCATGGCGCATGGCGCGCGGCTGGTCGAACTGCATGTCCCCGACCGCGATGGACGGCTCGCCGACGTCGTGCTCGGATACGATACGCTTGGCGAATACGTCGACTCCACCACCTTCTTTGGCGCGACGTGCGGCCGCTTCGGCAATCGTATCGCCGAGGGGCGCACGAGTTTCGACGGCCGGCCGCTACATCTGGCGCTCAACGACGGACCCAACCATCTGCACGGCGGCCCCGGCGGCTTCGATCGCGTTGTCTGGGCGGCAACGCCCGACGAGACCACGGAGTCCGTCCTGTTCTTCCGGGCGTCGCCGGACGGCGAGGAGGGCTATCCCGGGACGCTGTTGGCGGCGACCCGCTACCGGGTGACCGACGACGCGCTTGAGATCGTCATGAGCGCGACCACCGATGCGCCGACGCTGTGCTCGATGCTGCATCACAGCTACTGGAACCTTGCCGGACACGCCAGCGGCGACGTGCGCAGCCAGCAGTTGCGCATCGACGCCGACTTCCGCACGCCGGTCGACCCCACCCTGATCCCGACCGGCGCCATCGTTCCGGTCGCCGGCACCGCCTGGGACTTCACCCGGCCAAGGTCAATCGGCGACGCGCTCGATGCGGTCGGCGGCAGCGGTTTCGACGACAACTTCTGTCTGCGCGGCGCCTCGGAACCGCTGCGGCCGGTCGTCGAGATGCACGATCCGGCCTCAGGTCGCAGCTTTGAACTGTCGAGCAATCAGCCGGGCATGCAGCTCTATTCTGCCGGCGCATTTCCGGCCGAAGGCATCCGCGGCAAGGGCGGCGTCCGCTATCCGCGCCATGCCGGCATCGCGCTCGAGACGCAGAAATTCCCGGATTCGCCCAACGTCGGGCACTTCCCGCCGGCCCGACTGGAACCGGGGGTCCGCTACGAGAACCGGGTGCGGTTTCGATTCTTTGTCCGCTAGAACCGGATGCCGTCACGGGGGACCGTGTGACAGTGGAATATGCGCTCGAAACCATTGATAATGCAATGATTTTGTGCGTCAACGGATCGCCGCGGCGAGTCCGTCCGACAGCGTCGCGCTTGCCGTATCGAGCGCCATTATGCCGACCAGCTTTGCGCCGCAGCCGAGCACCGCTTGCGACCGGCGCCGGCCGATGCGCCACTCGACGCGCGGTGGCCGGGATCGACGAAAAATACTCCGCCAAGATTGATCCAACGCAACGAATCGGCAGAAACAAAGGTCACCTAATGATTTGTTTGCTTTAAGGATTGGAGCATTCGTCTCTTGGAGGCTTGAAGTAGGGAGGCTGCCAATGCTTATCTCCACTAGCGTCCTATTGCTTTCGGCGGTGTCGCCCACCATGGCGACGGATATCACGCCGGTGTCGCTGGCGACGCGACCCCACATCGTCACACTCGTCGGCGCGCCTTACGACTGGAACCTGCAAAGGATGTCCATCGTATCGGGGCAAAAACTTGCCGACAGCACGGCCAACTGCAATACGGCTACGATCGAAACCAACTCGGGCGGAAAGACCGACCAGGTTCACGACTGCGGCTTCGACTGATCGAAACCGGCGCACGGACCGTTCTTGACGTGGCCAACAGCCACCATGCTGCTTCTTCTGTCCAACAGCCTTGATGGAACTGCTGACGTGTTCGTCGAGCTGTGCAGCGAACGTGCGCAGCCGGTTTTTCGCTTCAATATCGACCTTTGGGCGCAATACCGTTTCGCCTGGACGCACGAGGGCTTTGCCTTCCACGATCCGGCCGGTCGGTCGGTCACGTCAGACTCGCTGACGGCCGTCCTTTGGCGGCGGCCGTCGCTGCGCGATTGTCCGGATTGGGACGGGGGCTCGCCGGACGACCGCGCCGCAACCGAGGCCGAACTGCATACGCTTGTCCGCGAACTGGCTGATTGGGCGAGAGCCCACGGGCTGCTGCGGCTGATCGAACCGGGCGGGCCGCGGCGCGTCGGCCGGCTGTTGCAGATGCGCATTGCGCGGGATTTCTTTGCGGTGCCGGAATGGGGCGCCGGATGGGGCCTCCGCTGGCCGCCCGGCCGCCGCATGGTGAAACGCCTGACGACGGAGGCGCTTGGAGAGCAGCGCGATCGCTACATTTTCGTGCAGTCGGTCGAGACGGATCGTCTCTCGCCCGACTGGCCGTGGCTTGTGCAAGAGATCGCGTTCGGCAGCCGCGACGCAACCGTGCTCTACGTCCGCGGCCGTTGCTTCGGCTTCGAAATGCAGCGGACGCGGGCCGAACTCGGCGTCGAAGACTGG
Organism: Ancalomicrobiaceae bacterium; assembly: GCA_031291595.1. Lineage (GTDB taxonomy): Bacteria > Pseudomonadota > Alphaproteobacteria > Rhizobiales > Ancalomicrobiaceae > CAIYYN01. Next base: position 10,609 of record JARLIU010000111.1, read on the forward strand.
CGCATCCGCAACGGGGCGCACAAGGATGCTTGGCGCGCTTGGAGCATGCCCGAGGGCCTTGCCGGGCGGATCGATGTCTACATGACGCGGCTCGGACTTCAGTTCGGCAGGCTGGACTTCATCACCGGGGACGAGGGGACGGCCTTTCTCGAGGTCAATCCGAACGGCCAGTTCGGCTGGCTTGACACTCCCGGTGGCTGGCCGCTGCACCGCGCCGTTGTCGACGCCGCACTCGACCCCGCCTCGACCATCCGCGGCAACGAAGTTGCCCGAGAAATCGATGAGCCCCGGGAAATGGGGCCGGTCGGCTTCGATCTCGGATAATCGGGTCGACACGGACAGGCGGCGGCTCGGCCGTTCGCGATCGAATGGCCCCGTCCGGACGCGCCGCTGAGCGGAGGTCCGGGTTCAGATGGCCGTTTCGATGATTGGGAAGGGGACCTCATTGTGCTGCGCGGCATCGCATTGGTTGCTCTCGCATGGATTGTCGCGGGGCAGGTCGCTCGGGCGGACGATCTGTGGAGCTATCGCGGCGCGTTCACCCAGATGGGGACGCGTAGCGAAGGCTTCTCCGGTTCGCTCGCGTTTCACGGCAAGCCCGTCTCGCCAAAGATCGGCGCAGTCGTTCTGCCGATGGGAACGTACCAATACACCCCGAGCGACGGACACACATGGTCGGTCGCCGGATGGCTCAGAATCGGCGACGCGTCCGACGAGCCGCGATCGCCGTCGGCATTCGATGGCAACACGGATGCAAGCGTCCATTGGTACCAGGGCGCGCGCAAGGCGCATACGCCGACCTCATGGATCTACGCCCCAGCGCAGGGCTACTGGATCGATCCGGATCACCTCCAGCAATTCGCCGATGTCATGCTCCGCGACATCCCGTCCCCCGCACCTTCGTTGCTGGGCCAGATCACCGGGATAGACGCTTTGCCGGCCGTCAATACCGGTTTCCTCTACCGGGAGACGATCGTCGCCAAGGGGTCGAAGTCGGCGGGACTTCGGGGTGAGCTTTCCTATGACGGCAAACCGCTGACGCAGGGCGGACTGTTGGTCACGCCGATCGGCAGCTTTCACCACGTGCAAGCCTCCCAGCTGTGGCAACCGCAGGGATGGTTTCCGGCCAAGGCAGCCGCGGTCAAAGTGAGCGCAACGCCAATCGCCGCCGACGCCTTGCAGAAGGGGGCCTATCAGGGGGCGAAGCGGTTCGGTACACCGTCGAACTGGTGCTACGCCCCGCAGTTGGACACGTGGTTCGCGCCGGAACGCCTGCGATAGCCGGCGCGGCGAACAGCCATCGGATCGGCCTGGGGCCCGAAGGCAGGAGGTTTCAGGGGCTTGCCGGCTTCAGCTGCGCATCGCTCACCAGTCGTTGCGGCGATATCCAGCTGCCGTCGCCGGCGAGATAGCACCAGTCCGCCGGCGTACCCAGCTTTCTCGGGCCGCTGTAGCGACCGAGCTTCAGTTCGTCGGCACTGATCGAGACTCCGGAATCGGGCGTCTCGACGTCCTTGGTGGGGAACCAGCCTTGGTCTTCCCACGGCAGGTCACCGTCGGCGAACTTGAATGTACCGATCGGCGTCTTCAATCCGCCTGTCCCAGCGACCAGCTTGTCATTGAAGAATAAAGTCCCGCGCAGGCCGCGATTTTTCGTATTCGCGCCGGCCATGACCTGCTGATAGACGAATACATGCTGAGCCGAAGCATGCGCACCGGGCATTTCATCGCTATTGCGGCTGGCCTTCAGGATGTCCTTGGCGAAGTCCTCGGCGCTGGCTGGATTGATCCAATAGCCGGATGGCGGAAGGTAGATCCAATCCGTCGGGGTACTCCGCTTCTTGCCACCCCGGTACCAGCGAACGTCATTGGGGGCTTCCATCGCAAACGGCTCTGTCGCCTCGGGCGGCGTTTGCAGGCCGGATGTCCGAAGCCATCCCTTGCTCGCCCACAACGCGCCATTCAGCGGCGCGAACCGGAATTGCCCGATCGGGGTGACGGCCTCCGCCAGCGCCCCCGGCAGGGCCTTGCCGTGAAACGACAATGTCGCGGTGAATCCTTCGCTCCGGGTGCCGAAGCTGGTGATCTCGCCGCGGTAGCTCCACAACAGCACGTCTTGCGCACCAGCCGAGGGCGGCGCCAGACTCACAACCAGCCCGAAGATCAACGCCCAGCCGGACGTCGCGCGGAGCCGTCGCCATAACGGCTTTCGATCCGGACAGCGGCTTCCATCTGTCGGAAACTGAACCGGGGTGCCAGTCATCGAGCCGTCCTCCATGCAAAGGGCATCTCATCCGCTCCCCGATGGCGCGGCGTAAATGCCCCTACCGTCGCGGCTTGCCAAGCGATCCCAATAGGAGCGATTGGCGCGAACCCGTGCCTTGTGCATGCTGCAAATATGGACCGCCCGCTCGAAGATCGTGTCGCTCTGCGCCAGATCGTAGTTGCAGCCGCTGCACCATGCGCAGCCTGACGCCACATCGCACGTCAAGCAATCGCCTGGGCTCTGCGACGAGCGGGTCAAGGCGAGAAACGGTCGCAACCGGTTGCGGTCGATCCCCGCGAAACAATCGCCGATGCTTCGCCCAGGCTTTTGGGTCAGCGAAAACGGCGCGAAACGAATACAAGGATAGAAATAGCCATCCGGATCGATCGCCAGCATCTTGCCGGCGCCGCACCAGTTGTCGTTGTTCTCCGGACCGAGCGGTTGGCCGATAGTCTTGGAAAACAGCGTGCACACATGGGTGCGATCGAGATCGTTGGCAATGATATGGTCGGCGAGCTGCCGGAGCTGATCTTCGAATATCAGGTCGTCGCCATCCTGCCAGACATCCTCGAACACCACGTTCATGGAGACATTTCTGATGCCAAGATCGAAAAGATGGATGACGCTATCCTTGAGGAATGGCAGGTCCGCATGAGCAACTGTCGCCTTGGTCGAGGCCCCCGGAAACTGCTTCAGCCATAACGGGACGTTCCGGACGACGGCATCATATGAACCGCTGCCGTCGGGAAACACGCGCTGGGCGTTGTGTTTCGCCGGTGTTCCGTCGATGCTCATGCCGATGCTGACGTGCTTGCGGTTTTTCGCGATGTATCGCTGCACCTTTTTCGAACCGTAGAGCAGGCCGTTGGTCGAAAAGCTGAGCCGGTAGCTGTCGAACCAGTGGTGCCCGGTTTCGTACATCCGAAGCTTGGCATAGTCGGTGATGCGGTCGATCAGATCGATTTCAAGAAACGGTTCGCCACCGATGAAGTCGAAGATGACTGAACGTTCCCCGCTGAGTTCAGGCTCGCGCAAAAGCCGGTCTATCGTGACCCGAGCAACCTCGAAATCCATCCGCTTGATGTTATTCTTGCCGACAATATAGCAATAGCGGCAACGCAACTGGCAGTCCTCTGTGACGATGAATGTCACAGTCTTCGCCCGCGTGCCCTGCCACGACCGTAATTCGGCAGCATTGCGTCGGGTTTCCGGCTCATCCGCCATGACGCGCCGTTCCGTGATCGAGGAAGATGTTGCAGCTGTCGAAATCGATCGACCACTGCCCTCCGGGTACCGCATCCCAGCCGTATTTCTTCGCCTTTGCATCCCACCAGTCGGCCAGATGCTTGACCGTGCGACCGAGGTCGGCCACGACCTTGTCATAGAAGACCGGATTGGCGAGCAGAGGCGACTCCTGAAGCGACAGAACGAGTTCGTCGAGGCCGGCCCGGCGCTCGTGCAGCCGGAGAACCTCATCGCGTTCGCCCGGCAGCACGCGGCCGACACTCTGCCGGTCGGCCTTGAGAGCCGCGGCTATGGCCTTCTTTCCGCTTTTCGCCATGTCCACTCCTGCCCTTTTTCCTAAAGCCCGAAACGCCGATCCGGCGGGCGGGCGCCTGCGAGGCTGAGCGGGTCGCGGTAGTCCAGGTCCGGAAGTCTCGGCAGCCGGTCGAACGGCTCCATCGGTCCGAGCGCCTGCAGCAGCCTGCGGGAAGCCTCCCGCTCGGCGTGGGCAATCAGGCATTGCTGTTCGGAGGGAACGTTGGCCTCGCCGGTCAGGCGCCTGCTCAGATGGACACAACGCTTGCAGTGAAAGGCGTCGCACCGCAGGCACAGCGGGCTGCGTGACAGGGTCAAGCCGGCCGGCGGCGCGATCACCAGACCGGATCCCGCGTCGAAATGGCCGATCGGGTCATGCCCAATGGCACAATCGGCTGGACAAATGTAGCACCGGCCGTCGGGAGCGATGGTGACGTGGGTGATGCCGGCATCGCAATTGCGCATCGAGGACAGCATCAGCCGGTCGGTCAGGACGTTGGTCTCGACCGGACGTCCCTCCTCGTACAGCCGGCGGATCACGACCGCGATCCTGTCCAGCTCGCGCGCGTAGATTGCAACATCCCGTGCGCCGAAGTACTCGATGCCACGCAGATGCAGTGCGAGACGGCCAAAACGGCCAACCAGCCGCTCCACCATGTCGCTGCAATAGGCGAGGTCCCTGCGGGCTATCCGAAGGATCAGGCTGCGGGCCCAATCCTCGCCAAGTTCGGCAAAACGCTCCCGGTCCTCGGACTCCACAACGACGACCACATTGTCCCATACGTCGTGCA